>JAGQSO010000108.1 GCA_020439505.1 Acidimicrobiales bacterium | reverse complement strand
GTCAGGTCGGACGCAGGTGGATGACGTCGCCCACGGCGAGGACCTTCCGGCCCCCTTCGTCGCGCTCGACCACCAGGTGACCTTCGGCGGTCACGTCGACCGCCACGCCCTCGATGTCATCGGCCCCCAGGTCGACCCGGACCCGACGCCCCAACGTGGCCGAACCCGCCCGCCAGCGATCGACGACGACCGTCGGACCATCGGGGGCCAGCAGGTCTCGGTAACCGGAGTCGAGGAAGCCCAAGAGCTCGACCAGCAGGTCGACCCGGTCGGGGACCGCCACTGGTTCAGGCAGGCTGGCGACGATCTCGTCGAGAGCTACCGCCCTGTCCGCCAGATCTTCGGGGAACCCGTCTCCCCAGGCGACGTTCACCCCCATCCCCGCCGCCACCGCGGCCCGTTGCCCGGGCGACGGCTCCCGCCAGCCCGATGCCTCGGCGGTACCCGGCGGCCATTCGGCCTCGGCCAGGATCCCGGCCAGCTTGCGGTCAGGCCCGGTACCGTCGCCGGGCCACACCAGGTCGTTGGGCCACTTGAGGCCTGGCCGCACACCGGTGAGGGCATGAACGGCATCGGCGGCGGCCAACGCCAGCACCGCGGTGGTCAGCCCGGCCCGATCGGCGGGCGGCCGCAGAAGGACCGTGAACAGCAGCGATGCCCCCTCGGGCGCCTCCCACACCCGGTCCCTACGACCCCGACCCGCCCCTTGGTGGTCGGCCACCACCACGATCCCCTCGGGTTCTCCCGCCCGAAGCAGCTCCAACCCGTCGCTGTTGGTGGAGCCGGTCGACGCCAGCCACCTGACATCGGCGAAGCGGGTGGACCCCAGGGCGTCACGGGCCCGACTCTGGCGCTCGGCCGCGGCCGCGAGCTGTTGGGAGTGGTCATCGGTCATGGACCGAAGTGAACCACAGCACCGTCCCGAGGGTGTGGGCGATCGGGCGCGCCGACTAGACATGTCCCTCGTGCTGTCCAAGATCTTGATCGCCAACCGGGGCGAGATCGCCGTCCGGGTCATCCGTGCCTGCCAGGAACTGGGTATCGCCACCGTGGCGGTCTACTCCGACCTCGACCGCGACGCCCTCCACGTCCGTCTGGCCGACGAGGCCTACGCCCTCGGCGGTCAGACCGCGGCCGAGAGCTACCTCAACACCGACAAGATCCTCGAGGTCATCGAGCGTTCCGGTGCCGACGGCGTCCACCCCGGCTACGGGTTCTTCTCCGAGAACACCGACTTCGCCCGCGCCATCACCGAACGGGGCGTGACCTTCATCGGTCCTCCCCCCGAAGCCATCGAGGTCATGGGAGACAAGGTCTCCAGCCGGATCGCGGCCGAGAAGGCCGGGGTTTCGGGCGTGCCCGGGACCACCGAGTTCCTCAGCTCCGGCGACGAGGTGGTCGCCTTCGGCGAGGCCCACGGATGGCCCGTCGCGATCAAGGCCGCTTACGGCGGCGGCGGGCGCGGCATGCGGGTGGTCCACGCCGCGGCCGACGCCCACGAAGCTCTGGCCTCGGCCCAGTCCGAGGCGCTGAAGGGCTTCGGGCGAGACGAGTGCTACGTCGAGCGCTACCTCACTCGACCTCGTCACGTCGAGATGCAGATCATCGCCGACCAGCACGGCAACTGCGTGTGGGTCGGCGAGCGCGACTGTTCGGTCCAGCGCCGCCACCAGAAGCTGATCGAGGAGTCCCCGGCCCCGAACTTCCCCGACGAGACCCGCCAGGCGATGGGCGAGGCGGCCGTCCGGGTCTCCCAGGCCTGCGGCTACACCAACGCCGGCACCGTGGAGTTCCTCTTCCAGGACGGCGAGTTCTACTTCTTGGAGATGAACACCCGCCTCCAGGTCGAACACCCCGTCACCGAGATGGTCACCGGTATCGACCTGGTGCGCGAGCAGATCCGAGTCGCCTCGGGCGAGGCCCTCTCGTTCACCCAGGCCGACGTGGAACGTCGGGGCTGGGCCATCGAGGTCCGGATCAACGCCGAAAATCCTGCCGGTGGAGCGTTCCTGCCTGCGCCCGGCCGCATCGACAAGCTGGTCGCCGCCCAGGGCTTCGGTACCCGCTGGGACGGTGGATACGAAGGGGGCGACGAGGTCAGCCAGTACTACGACAACCTCGTCGGCAAGCTGATCGTGTGGGGCTCGGACCGCCCGACCGCCATCGGCCGCCTCAAGCGGGCCATCCGCGAGTTCGTCATCGACGGGATCGACACCACCCTCCCCGCCCAGCTCGCCATCTTGGACCACGCCGATTTCGTGGCGGGCGAGCACTCGACCAACTGGCTCGAGAGCGGTGCGGTCGACCTCACCGGGATCACCGGGCGCCTGAGTGCGGCCGACCCCGAAGCCGCTCCGGCCGACGACGGCACCGAGCCCGAGTCCAAGGTTCGCCGCGACGTTGACGTCGAGGTCAACGGCAAGCGGTTCGCAGTGTCGATGTGGGTCCCCGAGTCCCAGCTCGCCGCCGCTCCGGCCAGCGGGGGCGGCACCGCCAAAGCCAAGCCCCGCCGCAAGGGCGGAGCGTCCAGCGGCGCCGGCGGGGCGGGAACCGGTGTGATCGTCGCCCCCATGCAGGGAACGATGTTCAAGGTGAACGTGGCCGTGGGCGACGCGGTCGAGGCCGGTCAGGTGGTGGCGGTCCTCGAAGCCATGAAGATGGAGAACAACGTCTCCACCGACGTGTCGGGCACCGTGGCCGAGGTCAAGGTCGAGCCCGGTCAGTCCGTCGGATCCGGCGACGTGCTCGTCATCATCACGCCGACACCGGCCGAGGCCTGACCCACCAGAACCTGCCCGTCCCTGCGGGCGGGCGCAACATCGTCAGATCCGCGGTGGTCGAGATCGTCCAGGTCGACGTGTTCGCTGATCCCGACGCGCCCGTGGAGGCGCCGTAGCGGTGCTGGGGCCCACCAGTTGGCCTCACCCGCCAGGCGCATGAACGCCGGCACCAACGTGCCCCTGATGACGAACGCGTCCAGCAGCACCGCCAGGGTCAAGCCGATTCCGAACAGCTTGATGAAGGTGACCTGAGACGAGGCCAGGGACAAGAACACCACCGTCATCAACAGGGCCGCCGCCGTCACTATCCGACCGGTTCGGGCCAGGCCCCGCGCCACCGAGGTGGTGTTGTCCGAGCCCTTGTCGTGCTCCTCCTTGATGCGTGACAGCAGGAACACCTCGTAGTCCATCGACAAGCCGAAGGCCACGCAGAACATCAACACCGGGATGGTGGCGGTGAGGGCACCGGTGGGGGTGAACCCCAACAGATCCGCGCCGTTGCCGTCCTGGAACACCCAGACCATCGCTCCGAAGGTGGCCGACAGGCTGAGGATGTTGAGTAGCAGGGCCTTGAGCGGCACGACCACGCTTCCGAACATCAAGAACAACAAGACGAAGGTGACACCGGCGATGATTCCCAGCGCGGCGGGGATGTCGCCGATCAGCGAGGCCTTGGCGTCGACCAGGCTGGCCGAGGACCCGCCCACCAACGGCTCGTCGCCCACCACAGGGGACGGGACCGACCTGATGTCGCGGGCGAACTCCTCGCCCGCCGCCGACAACGGTTCGACCGAGGGGGTCACCGACAGGTAGGTGGCGTGGGGGCGTTGGAACCGGCCGGTGAGCCGGGGATCGGCGTCACCGGGCATCAGCAGATCTCCGGCCGAGCACGAGATTCCGGCGATCGATCCCGCACCACCACAGAAGATCCCGGCCTCCGAGTCGACCCGGCTCACACCCGGCACCCGGGCCAGGGCCGCCGCATAGTCGGCAACCTGACCGGCTCGCTCGGCCGGCGCCCGGGCGCCCTCGACCACCACCGACGCCGCACCGGCCTCGGTGGAGTCGAACTCGGCTCGCATCAGGTCGTGCACCTGCCGGGTGGGGTTGGATTCCGGTAGCACCCGGTCATCGGGCAGACCGAGGTTCATGCCCAGCGCCGGCTTCCCCAAGAGGAGGAGCAGGCCCACCACCGCGAACACCACGGGCCAGGGCCGGGCCATCACGAACCTTGCCACGCGGTGCCACACGCCGGTCTCAGCGGGATCGTGGCCCCCCGATACCCGGCGGGGCAGCACCGGCCAGGCGTCGATTCGACGACCCAGCGCGGCCAGCAGGGCGGGAAGCACCACCACGGCCAGAACGCCGGTGATGGCAGCCACCGTCAACCCGGCGTAGGCGAAGCTGCGCAGGAAGGCGATGTCGAACACCAGAAGGGCACTGAGCGAGATGCCCACGGTCACCGCCGAGAACACGACGGTGCGACCCGCCGTCGCGACGGTGCGGGCCACCGCATCGAGCGGGTCGTGGTCGACCAGTTCCTCGCGGTAGCGGTTGACCACGAACAACGAGTAGTCGATGGCCAGGCCCAGACCCATGGCGGTGATCAGGTTGAGGGCGAACACCGACACCTCGGTGAACCCGCTGATGACGTGGAGGGCCAGGAACGATGTGACCACGGTCAACGCCCCGATGAGCAGGGGTATCACCGCGGCGACCACCCCGCGGAAGATGAGCAGCAGCAGGATCAGGGTGATCGGCACCGCGATCATCTCGGCCCGCAGCAGGTCGGCCTGGACGGTGTGGTCGACCGCGGCGAACAGGGGCCCCATGCCGCCGACGGCGACGGCGACAGCCGAGGCCGGGTCGTCGCGGCTGTAGTCGTCGATGACCCGCTGAGAGAACCCCACCAGCAGGTCGTCGGGGTCGGGGTACCGGGCCATGATCAACGCCCGGGTGCCGTCGGCGGACCCCAGGGGGTTGCCGGGCGGGAGATCCCAGTACGACAACACGTCGTCGACCTTCAACCCGCCGTGGGTCTCCGATGCCAATTCCCGGGCCAACCCTCGACCGGCCGCCTCGACCTCGGGGTCGGAGATGTCCCCGTCGCGCGCCGTGACCAGCAGCATGACGTTGGGGGTTCCCGAGCCGAACTGGTCGCGGATGGTGGCCTCGCTGCGGGTGGACTCGGCATCGGGGTCTTCGAACCCGCCCGATGAGAGTCGTTCAGCGACACCGCCGCCCAGCGCCGCCGACACGACGAACAGGACCAGAGCACCGATCAGGACGATGCGACGGTGGCGGACGGCGAGATCTGCGGTACGGGTGAGAACCATCGAAGTCCGACCCAACCATGTGTGGTTACCCGCCGTCCACGTGCAGGTGTCACACCCTCACATGCCAACCGTCACCAACGCTGGCCCTCCTGGTGATCCAACCGCCAACCTTTGCGCTGTTACGAGCTTGCGAGCCACTGGTGATCCAACCGACCACGTTTGCGCTGTTGCGAGCTTGCGAGCCACTGCGCAAACCGTCGAGCCCCCGCAACGAAGTGAGGACCGGGCTCGACGGAACCAGAAATCGCCCGCCGAAGGCGGTCCACGAGACCCGGACAGCCCCCAGCGCAGGTGACTCCCAGCGCCTACAAAGGGTGCCGAAACGGCACTATTTTCCGCAGTCGGCGAACACCTTGGTCACCTCGGCGGGGAGCTTTCCGGGCCCGTCCGCGTTGGTCAGCTCCTCGTTGATCTCCATCAACTCGTCGAAGTCGACGCCGGTCTTCTCGTCGCTCAGCTCGTCGAAGGCGCACTGGCAGAAGTTGGAGGGCAGCGTCGCGCTCTCGTCGGTCTTGGCGTCGGCGGCCGCGGTCTCCCGGCACCCCTCCATGAACGCGGCCTTGAGGTCGCCGTAGTTCTCCGCTTGCTTCTGACCGGTACCGCACCCGCTGAGCAGCACCACACCGAAGGCCAGCCCGACGAGGGCGGTCAGCAGACGGGGGCGGATGGACTTGGCCGACACTGTGGACTCCTTGTTCACGACGCACGAACGCTAGCGGTCCAACGCTGCGAGGCTGAATCGGCTCCGTCGCCCGACCTCGGCCGCCGCCGTCCGATCAGTCCCCGCTGAACGCGCTGAGGGGACGGCCCGAGACCGTCCCCTCAGCAGATCCGACCAGTGCTCCCCCCGGAATCACCTGCCGGAATTCTTTGGCGACCCCCACCCGAAGGTGTTTGTCGCGCTGTGCAAATAGTTTCGGCCGTCCCTGCTTGCCTCTACATGAGCCTTTCGGCCCTTCGTAGACGCAGCTCCTCGAAGGCCACGACACCCAGGTCCACCGGGCGGATCTCCCCGGTCGGCTCCCACCCCTGGCGGGCGTAGAAGCCCTGGGCCGCGGTGTTGGTCCGCAGCACCGACAGCTCCTGGTCGGTCAGCCCCACCTGGTCCAACCAGGCCGACGCGGCCGACAACAGGCGCGCCCCGCCGCCCCGGCCCTGGGCACTCGGGTCCACGTAGAGCTCCCACACCTCGCCCACCTCCAGGTCCCCCGACGCTCCCACCCGGCGGTCGACGGTGACGTCGTCGGGGTGGGCCGGACCGCAGTCGACGTAGCCGAAGACCGTTCCGGGACGGCCCCACACCAACAGGCGATGTCGCCGCGACGGGGGCACCATGGCTCGCCCCACCCAGAAGCTCGCCGGTGGAACCACGTCACGGCTGTCCAGGAAGGTGTCGGGCAGCACACCGCCCCGATAGTTGGTCCCGAACACCCGCCATTTGACCGCCGCCACCGCGGGGCCATCCATGGCCGTCGCCACCCGGACCGGCTCATCATCGCCGGGCGGCGCGGCGAACGGGATCGGCAGCGCCAACCCGAAGCGCCGCCGGATCAAGCGGGCCTGGGCCGTTGCCACCTTGGACGCTGTCGCCGGCGCCGGGTCGGCCTGGCTGCGGATCAGGTGCATCAACTCCGCCGTCGGGTCCGCTATCACCATCGTGAGCGGGCTCCCGCCATCACCGGTCCTCCTCGGAGTCGCTACGTCCGGACGGCCTCACCGGGTCGGCGCGCTCTGGTGGCCGGTTGGCCAGCTCGTAGACCCGCCGCCGCGCGACGCCCAGATCGTGGGCCACGTCGGCCACCGCGTCGCGGGTGGACGCCCCGGCAGCCCGGTAGCGGTCCAACGCGCCGAGTACGTCGTCGTCGGTGGCCTCCTCCGCCGCTGGGGCACCGTCGAGGACGATCACGAACTCACCCCTCGGCTCGGTCTCTTCGATCCTCGCCGCCGCCTCGGCCAAGGTGCCGCGGAACACCTCTTCGTGCAGCTTGGTGAGCTCGCGGGCCAGGACCACCCGACGTTGTTCCCCGCACACCCCGATCAGGTCGGCCAGGGTCCGCGCCACTCGGTGGGGTGCCTCATAGAGCACCACCGTGCGGCGCTCCGAGGCCACCTCGGCCAGGCGCTCGACCCGACCCGATCCCTTGCGGGGAAGGAAACCCTCGAACACGAACCGTCCGGTCGGCAGTCCGCTGAGGACCAAGGCGCCGAGACAGGCCGACGGTCCGGGCACGACCTCGACGGGGTATCCGGCTTCCACGGCGGCGGCGACCAGTCGTTCACCCGGATCCGATATGGCCGGCATCCCGGCGTCGGACACCAACGCCACGGTGTCGCCGGCGGCCAGACGGGCCAACAGGGCCACGGTGGCATCGGCCTCGGTGTGCTCGTTCACCACCCGTAGCGACGGTGCCCGCACTCCGAACCTCTGCAACAGCCGGCCCGTCCGTCGCGTGTCTTCGCACGCCACCACATCGGCTTCGGCCAGGGCCGCGCTCGCCCGGGGTGACATGTCCTCCAGGTTGCCGATCGGCGTGCCGACCAACACCAGGCGACCCGGTGCGCTCACGTCGGACCGTCGGGGTGTTCGCCTCGGACCTCGAGGCGGTCGCCCACGCACAGCCCCCACCGGGCGAAGGATCCCGCCTCGGCCTCCAGAACGTGGTGGGCGCGCAACACCGGCAACGTGATCCGGTGGGGCTCCACCCGCATCGTCTTGACCACCAGCAGGTGACGGTCGCAGAAGGCGACGTCGATCGGAAAGCGCATACCGATGGAGTGCACCGACCGCGTGTGCTCGAACAGCAACGCGCCGTCGAACTCGCTGCGCCCCAACAGTCCCCTCCGGCGCGCGGCGCGGCCTTCGGCCACCTCCAGGCTGGCCAGCACCTCGTCGTCACGAAGCAACCAGGACACGCGGCACCTACACGTTGAAACGGAACTCGAGAACGTCGCCGTCCTCCACCACGTACTCCTTGCCCTCCACCCGCAACTTGCCCACCTCACGGGCCTTGGACCACGAACCGATCTCCAACAGCTCGTCCCAATGGATCACCTCGGCCCGGATGAAGCCCCGCTCGAAGTCGGTGTGGATCTTGCCCGCGCACTGGGGTGCCTTGGACCCGGCCCGGAACGTCCAGGCCCGGGTCTCCTTCTCACCGGTGGTGAAGTACGTGCGCAACCCCATCAACTGGTAGGCGGCGTGGATGAAGCGCTCCAGGCCGCCCTCTCCCAACCCCAGGGCCTCGAGCATCTCGACCCGTTCCTCCCCGGAGAACTGGGCCGCCTCCGCCTCGAGCTGGACGCACATGCCGATCACCTCGGCCCGACCGGCGAGCTCGGCTTCGACCGGGGCGATGATCTCGGGGATCCGGTCGAGATCGTCCTCGCCCACGTTCACCAGAGCCAGCACCGGCTTGTTGGTGAGCAGGAACTCCTGGTCCAGCACCGAGCGTTGATCGGCGGTCAGGTCGGCTCGGTAGATCGGAGTTCCGTCGGCCAGAACCCGCTGGGCGGCGTCGAGGGCGTCGACGAGGTCGGTCAGCGACTTGTCCTGCTTGGCGGCCTTGCGGCGCTTCTCAACCCTGCTCTCCACCGTCTCGAGGTCCGCCAGAGCCAGTTCGATCTCCAGGACCCTCAGGCACTCCAGCGGGTCCGAGGGACCCGGTACGTCGTCGTCGACGAACGCCCTCAACAGGTACACGACCGTGTCGACCTCACGGATGTGGGCCAGGAACTGGTTGCCCAGCCCTTCGCCGGTGCTGGCCCCCTCCACCAGTCCGCCGATATCGACGAACTGCACGCTGGCGGGGACGATCTTGCGGGTGTTCGACATGGCCGAGAGCCGGTCGAGACGCCGGTCGGGCACCTTGGCCACCCCCACGTTGGGGTCGGTGGTGGCGAAGGCGTAGGGAGCGGCCAGCGCTCCACCCCCGGCCAGGGCGTTGTAGAGCGATGACTTGCCCGAGTTGGGCAGACCGACGAAACCGAATCTCTCCATACCGGGGGCAACCTACCGGCCCGACGCCGTCGGCTCGCCTATCCGCTCGCCTCCTTGCCCCGGCCGGGGCTCAGCGCGACCAGCGAGCCGGGCCGAGGTGCTTGGCCCGGTACATGGCGACGTCGGCGCGCTCCAGCAGATGCTCGGGTCGGCCCAACCCGTCATCGATGGCGAGGCCCACGCTGGCGTGGAGGTGGTCCTCGGGACCATCCGCGATCGCGGTGAGGATCCGGTCCCCCAACCGTTCGGCGGATCGGTCGGCGTCGTCGACGGCGACGGTGATCGCCAGGGCGAACTCGTCACCGCCTAGTCGGGCGGTGAGCGCGGAGCGATCCACCCGGTCCAGGCGGCGGGCGAGCTCCTTGAGGGCGGCATCGCCCGCCGCGTGGCCATCGCGGTCGTTGATCCCCTTGAGGCCGTCGAGGTCCACGAAAAACACCACTGCCACCCGGTCCGGGCTCGACCGCGCCGAGTCCACGAGTTCGTGGAACTGCTCGGTGAACCCCAACCGGTTGAACAGACCCGTCAGGGTGTCGCGTCGGGCGGCCCACCACATGTCGAGGTGCAGGTTGTGCCGGTCGACGGCGATGGTCAGGATCTCGGTCAGTTCGGGGGCGGCGTGGAAGAACTCCAGCCGGGCGATCACGGTGTGGTCGAACCACACCAGCAGGCATCCCTCTCCCCCGTTGGCGACCCGGATGGGAGCAACTCCGAATCCGGCGTAGCCCTGTTCGAGTGCCGCATGACGGAGTTCATCGGGCAACTTGCGCCCGTCGACCACCTTGACCGGTTGAGCGCCGCGGGCCAGTTCCCAGGGAGGCGAGTGACCGTCGAAGCCGTTCAGGCCGTTGGCGTGATCGGCCAGTGGACCTTCCAGGCGGTGCAGGTGGACCTTTCGACCGTCAGGGCCGTCGGGGAGCACCACCGCTATGCCGGTGTTGGGCCAGCGGCCCATGATCGCATCGGCCACCATGGTCACGGTCTCGGACAGGGGCGCACCCTGGGCCACCGAACGGAGGGCCCGGTTCACCGCCCGCCGGGCCGAGGCGTCGCGCACCACGACCGTCACGTAGTCATGGCCGTCGAGCGAGAGGATCCCGGTCTTGATGTCCACGTCCCGAACACCCCCGGCCAGGGTCATGATCCGGAACGGGGCCACCGCGGTGCGGCCGGGGAACTGCTGGGCGTAGTCGAGCCCGTCGATCGCTCGGGCCAGGTCGTCGGGGTGCAGCAACTCCAGACCGTTGAGGCCGAGGAGTTCGGCCCTGGTGGTCTCCATCAGGTCGGCCATGGCGTCGTTCACCCAGGCCACGAGGCCGTCAGGGGCGATCACGCAGATGCCGTCGGCAATGCCGGCGGCGATCTCGCCAGTATGCATCCACGCCGCATCGACCGGATCAGGCACCGATCAGTCCTCCCCGAACTCTTGCCCGATGACACTCCATCGGCACCGACACGGCCGACGTACAGCGAAATCGGTCACATGCTTCTGCAGTCACGGCAACGCCTGCCCTCCCGCGGTCACAGGTCCAGGCCACCAGTGAGGACGCTCTCGATTACCCGGGCCACGCCGTCCTCGTCGTTACCGGCGGTGACGAGGTCCGCCACCGCGATCAGGTCGGGGTGGGCGTTGCCCATCGCCACCCCCAGGCCGGCCCAACGGATCATCTCCAAGTCGTTGGGCATGTCCCCGAACGCCACGGTCTGCGACGCCGTGTGACCATGCTCCTTCAACAAGAGCTCGACCGTTCTGGCCTTGTGAGCCTCGGGGTGGGAAATCTCGAGGAACGACTCGTTGGTCGAGTGGGTGACCAGACCGCGCTGGCCCACGATCTCTTGGACCGAGGCCGCGGTTCCGGCCGGAGCGGGATGGGGCAGACGGACGATCAGCTTGGTCACCGGCTGGTCCAGGAACGACCGGATCGGCCCAATCCGAACGTCGGTCAGCAACGCCACCAGATCGGGCTGGAGTTGCTCGTAGCGATGGTCGACCCCGAACTCGAACCCCTGTTCCACCCCCATGACGGCCAGAGGAACCGCCCGCTCCAGGTCGTCGACGATGTCCGAGACGACCGCGGGATCAAGGTCGAGTCGATGGACCAGCTCATGTCGGGCCGGGTCGTACACCGACGCTCCGTTCGCGCACACCACCAGGCCCCGATCCCCGAGTTGTTCGATGACCGGGGCGATCCAGCGAGGGGGACGACCGGTGGCGATCACCACCATGATCCCGGCATCCTCGGCCGCCAGAACCGCGTCGCGGGTCCGGTCCGACACCGACTGGTCCGAACGCAGCAGCGTCCCGTCGAGGTCGGTGGCAATGGCCCGGAAACCCATCACGTTGACGGTAGCGAACCACAGGGCGGGACAGCCCGGTACCCTCGAAGCGTGGGACCGATCGAGGCGCTGGAGCGGGTCGCCTACCTCCAGGACCGGGGGCTGATGTCATCGCGCAAGACCGCCGCCTTCCTCGACGCGGCCGCCGTCCTGCGCTCCCTGCCCCCCGACGAGCTCGAGCAACGTCTCGCCCGGGGCACGCTGACCGACCTGCGCGGTGTCGGCCCCAGCACCGCCGAGGTCGCCCTGCAGGCCGCAGCCGGCCGGGTCCCGGACCGGATCGCCGCGCTCGAGGCGGAAACGGCGATCCCCGCCGGTGCCGGCGCCCCTGTGCGGGAGATCCTGCGAGGCGACTGCCACGCCCACACCACATGGAGCGACGGCGGGGCCTCCATCGCCACCATGGCCCGTGCGGCCCGGGACCTGGGCCACGAGTACCTGGTGGTGACCGACCACTCCCCCCGGCTGACCGTCGCCCACGGCCTCAACCCCGAACGTCTCCGGGCCCAGCTGGCCGAGATCGAGGAACTGAACGCCGAGTTGGCGCCGTTTCGGATCCTGACGGGCATCGAGGTCGACATCCTCGTGGACGGCGGGCTCGACCAGCACGAGGACCTGTTGTCCCGGCTCGATCTGGTGGTGGCCTCGGTGCACTCGAAGATGTCGATGAGCACATCGGAGATGACCCGCCGCATGGTGATGGCGGCGGCGAGTCCCCACGTCGACGTTCTCGGCCACTGCACCGGCCGCAAGGTCAAGGGCTTCGGTTCAGCCCTGGTGACCGTTCGCCCTCCGTCCACCTTCGACGCCGACGTGGTGTTCGCGGCCTGTGCCCGCTTCGGTACCGCGGTGGAGATCAACTGCCGTCCCGAACGCCAGGACCCTCCCCCCGAGCTTTTGGACCTGGCGTTGGAATGGGGATGTCTGATCAGCATCGACACCGACGCCCACTCCCCCGGGCACCTCGAGTTCCTCTCCTACGGCTGCGACCGCGCCGTCCGCCACGGCATCGACCCCAGCCGGATCATCAACACCTGGAGCGCCGAAGAACTGACCGGGTGGGCCCGATCCAAATAGCCCACCGGGACCGGGTCGCTTGGATCGACAGGATGCTCACCACCTAACGTTGACCCCCTATGTCGAAGAAGACCACCAAGCGCAAGATCAACGCCCGGCGCAAGAAGGCCAACCACGGCACCAAGCCCAACGCCGGTCGCGGCTGATCAGCGTGCTGGAGCCCATTGCCTCCCGGAGTCGTCGGCCTCACCCCAAGGGGTAGGCGGACGGGTCCAACCACAGGGCACCGGCGGCCAGGCCCACCGACACCAACCACAGCACCGCAACCCGCTCGTTCATCCCTCCCGTCGGGCTGAGGCTCTCGGCGATCTCGTCCAGCCCGAGGCCGGTCCGGAAGCGCCGAGTTCCCCGCCGGTTGGCGTAGAGGATCGATCCGACGGTGAGGGCCCCCACCGCCCGCAGGACCCCACGGCCGATGACGGGCGACAGGTCCAGACGGTCGAGGCCATACCAGGCGAGCATCCCGGCCGCTCCCATCAGGACCCACAGCAGGCACCGCAAGGTACCGATCACCATGTTGCCGAGCAGGCGGGGCCCGCTGAGCACGCCCGGTCCCATCCGGCGTTCGGCCCAGCCCGTCGCCACGCCGTGATCGAGGCGGAGCCGGTGGGCCTCAGAGTCCCCCCGGGTGGCGACCAGCGGCAGGACCACCAACACCACCAGCAACGTGACGGGGACCGGAGCCGCTGACCCCCAGGCCACCGCGAGCAGGAACAACGGCACCGTGACCAAACGCCGGCCCCGCCCGTCCGGTCGGGCCACGGCCCGGGCCGGCACGGCGGCCCCGGAGCCCTCGGTCGGGGGCGGAGCGAACATGGTCGGCGACGACACCGGTCCCGCCATGGTCAACCCCTGTCCCGCCGCGGTCATGTCGATCACCGGTGGTCGCGATGACCCCATGGACGCCATGGCTGGGTCCACGACCGTGTGGTCCGAAGGCGGTGGCGACACCGGGACATCCGAGGCCACTGGCGGGTCGTCGTCCACCAGCCGGGTGGCCTCCGTGGCCACCGCGGTCTCTCCGGCATCGGTTGCGGCCGCGACCGGCGGGGGAGGCGGCACGGTCTCGAGGACCGATGCCCGCGGCCCGGAGGGAAGCCCCTGCACCCCCATGCGGGCCAGGAAGGCGTCGAGATCACCGGGGCGGTGCGACGGCTCGAGTTCCAGGCCGTCGAGGATGGCGTCGCTGAGGTCCTTGGGGATGTCGGGATTCAGCCGGTGGGGGGCGACCAGGTCGGTGCCCCCGCTGCGTTCCAGAGCCGCCACCGGCACCTTTCCGGTCGCCAGCCGGTAGAGGGTCGCGGCCAATCCGTAGACGTCGGTGAAAGGGCCGAAATGGCCCTCCCCCCGGTACTGCTCGATCGGCGCGTATCCCGGGGTGACGACCCGGGTCATCCCCATGGTGTGCTCGGGTACGTAGTCGCGGGCCAACCCGAAGTCGATGACCACGATCCGCCCATGGTCGGTGAGGATCACGTTCGACGGGTTGACGTCGCGGTGAAGGACGCCCGCGGCGTGGACCGGTCTCAGGGCGGCGGCGATGCGGGCCGCCAGGTCCACGATGTCCTCCGAGCCGAGGGGCCGACCGTGTTGGCGCAACACGTCCACCAGGGTTCGACCTTCCAGCAGTTCCATCACCAGATAGGCGGTGGCGTTCTCCTCGAACACCTCGAACACCCGCACGATGCCGGGATGGGAGAACCGGGCCAACACCCGGGCCTCGCGGATGAAGCGCTCACGGGCAGCCTGGAACGCCACGCGATCGGCGGGGGCGGTCACGACGGCCTCACCCCGGCGGACAGCCGACTCGGGGAACATCTCCTTGACCGCGATCGGCCGCTCGAGGCGGTGGTCGATGCCCCGATAGGTGATCCCGAAGCCCCCCCGTCCGATCACCCCGTCGAGCTGGTAACGACCGTCGGCCAGGGTGGTGCCGTTGGCCAACTCCGACGCACTGGTCAGCTCGGTGCCGCACCATGCGCAGGCCACCCAGCCGGGGCCGGTCGGCTTGCCACATCGGTGGCAGGGGAACTCCGACGGAGGTTCGGAGGTGGCCGCGCCGGGGTCCATCGCCGTCGCGTCAGGATCCACCATGAACCGATCGTAGGGTCGGCACCCCGGTCAGGGGGTACCGGGCAGGGCAGGGCCGGAACCGTCCGAGCCAGCCGCGTCGGTGGCAGCGTCGGTGGCCTCGACGATCTCCTTGAGCTCCAAGGGCGTCATGCCCACGTCGAACGCCGACCAGATGGTCCGGGCGAAGGGGTAGAACAGGATCGGGGCGACCACGGCGAAGATCAAGCCGATGACGAGGGGCACGACCACACCGGCGTCGGGGTGCTGGTCCTTCCAGAAGATGAACACCATGATCACGACGAACAGCAGGCCTTCGGTGATGGCGAAGTTGATCAGGTACGCACCCACGAAGAACCCGGGCTCCCGTTCGAACTTCATGCCGCAGCCCGGGCAGCGCTCCTTCATCTTGAACCAGCCCCGGTAGAGACGGCCCGCCCCACACCGCGGGCATTTCTTGGTCACCCCACGGCGGAGCAGGGTTCCCCACTCGGGCGGCCCCTGCATCACATCGTCCACCGAAACTTCACCGGTCACCCAGCCATGATCGCAACCGGGACCGGCGGGACCAACCCGGCTCACCTGACGACTCGTCTGACGACTCGTCTGACGACTGGGTCGAAATGGGAATGATTCTTAGTATCATCAGGTGGTGATCAGCAGCCCGCGTCGAGCCAACCACTGGCGCCCGGGCGCGGCCGGGGTCGCCGCCGCACTGGCGATGCTGTTCGGGGTCCTGGCCATGGTGGACAGATCCAGCGGCCAGGCCGACGCCCGCTCCCGCCACGATGGCGACACGGTGACCGTGGTGGCCACCACCAGCGTGCTGGCCGACTTCGCCCGCATCGTGGGCGGCGACGAGGTAGAGGTCCGCGGGCTCATCCGACCCAACGTCGACGCCCACGACTTCGACCCCTCCCCCGCCGACCTCGAAGCCCTGGCCCGCGCCGACGTGATCCTGGCCAACGGATTGGGACTAGAGCCCTGGCTGGACGCCGCCGTCGAAGCCGCCGGCTCCCGCGGTCGGGTCACCGACACCTCGACCGGCGTCCACCTGGTCGATCTCGACGGTGATCCGGTGTCCGACCCCGACACGACGACCGGCGGGGTGAACCCCCACATCTGGCTCGACCCCCGCAACGCCCGGGTCATGTCCGCCACCGTCACCGAAGCCATCGCCGCCGCCCTGACCACCAGGCCCGACGGCGCCACCGAGGTCAGGACCAGGGGAGCCGCCTACGACCGGCAACTGGCTCGGCTCGACTCGGAACTGGCCCGACAGCTCGGCGGTCTCACCCATCGCAGCCTCGTGACCGACCACGACGCCTTCGCCTACTTCGCCCAGCGCTACGACCTGGAGGTGGTCGGCACGGTCATCCCCAGCTTCGACACCGCGGCCGAGGTATCGGCCGGCGACCTGGCCGACCTGGCCGACACGGTCGAACGCACCGGCACCCGGGCGGTGTTCACCGAGCAGGCCCTGCAACCCGATGACGCCCGGGCCCTGGCCCGCCGCACCGGGATCGAGGTGGTGAGCGGCCACGACGGCCTGCTGGGTGACTCACTGGCCCCGGCCGGCAGCCCCGGCGACACCTACCTGACCATGATGCGCCACAACGCGACCGCCATCGCCCGGAACCTGCGATGAGCGACGAACCAGCCCTCGTCCTCGACGACGTCACGGTGGCCTACGGGGTCCACTCCGCCCTCGACGGAGTGACCGGGACCGTCCCCCAGGGGGGAGCGGTGGCGCTGATCGGCCCCAACGGCGCCGGCAAGTCCACCCTGCTCAAGTCCATCCTGGGCCTCGTTCCCCTGCAACGGGGACGCGTCGAGGTGCTCGGCCGGACCCCGGTCGAAGCCCGTCGCCAGGTGGCCTACGTGCCCCAGTCCGACGCCCTCGACCCCGAGTTCCCCATCTCCGCCCTGGGTGTGGTGTTGATGGGCCGCTACCGCGAGGTCGGCTGGATCCGTCGCCCCGGTCGCTCCGACCGGATCCTGGCCGCCGATGCCCTCGAGCGCGTGGGGTTGACCGACCGGGCCCGGGACCGCTTCGGGACGCTGTCGGGGGGCCAACGTCAGCGGGTGCTGCTGGCCCGGGCCATCGCCCAGCAGGCCCGGCTCCTGCTGCTCGACGAGCCGTTCAACGGGGTCGACATGGCCACCCAGGACCTGTTGTTGGAGGTGCTGTCCGAGCTGCGTTCCGACGGGGTGGCGGTGGTGATGTCCACCCATGACCTGGCCGTTGCCCACCTGGCTTGCGGCGACGCCTGCGTGCTCAACCGTCACCAGATCGCGTTCGGTCCCACCGAGGTGACGCTCACGCCCGGCCACCTGCGAGCCGCCTACGGCGCCAACGCCGTGGCCATGGCCGGTGACGCGGTGATCGTGGCCGAGCCGTGACCCGGCTGCTAGTCGATCCCTTCACCGCGCCCTACATGCAGCGGGCTCTGCTGATGGCGGTGCTGCTGGGGGTGATGGCGGGGCTGGTGGGCGTCCACGTCAGCCTCCGTCGCCTGGCGTTCATGGCCGACACCTACACCCACACCGTGTTCCCCGGCATGGCCGTGGCCTTCGCGATGGGAACCTCGATCACCGCCGGAGCACTGGTCTCGGGGGTGTTCTCCGCCGTGGTGTTCACCGTCATCGGCCGGAGCCGACGGGTGACCTCCGACGCCGCCCTCGCCGTCACCCTCACCTCGTTCTTCGCTCTGGGGGTGGTGGTGATCGGCCGTACCGAGCGCTACACCGCCGATCTCACCGGCCTTCTGTTCGGTCGGATCCTGACCGTGGACCGAACCCAGATCATCGAGGTGGCGTTGGTTCTGGCGACGGTGGCGGCGGTACTGGCCCTCACCCACAAGGAGCTGGTGCTGGTGGCTTTCGATCCTGACGGGGCCGCCGCTCTCGGCTACCCGACCGGTCGGATCGACCTGTTCGTCAACATCCTGATCGTGCTGGTCGTGGTGGCCGCGGCCCGATCGGTGGGGACCCTGTTGACGATGGCCCTGCTCATCACACCGGCCGCCACCGCCCGGCTGGTGTCGCGGTCGGTGGGGGCCATGTATGTGACCGCGGCCGGGGTGGGCGCCTTGGGCGGATGGCTGGGCCTTGGCGTTTCCCACCGCTTGTCGGTGACCCGTGACCTCCGCCTGGCCCCGGCGGCCACCATCGTGGTGGCCACCACCGTGCTGTTCGCGGTGGTACTCGTCGGTCGAACCGTGGCCCGGTCGGTCGAAAGGCGCGACACCGGACCCCGGGCGGGCTGAGCGGTGGAGGGATGGATCGTGCACACCTTCGGCTCGGTGGAGGCCCTGGCCCAGGTGAGCCTGGCCGCGGTCGTCGGCGGCGTCGTCGGCGTGCACGTCGTCCTGCGCCGCCTGCCGTTCCTGGTCATGGGCCTCACCCACGCCACCTTCCCCGGACTGGTCATCGCCGGGCTGGTGGGGGTCAACCCGATGGTGGGGGCACTGGTGTTCGGACTGGTGGTGGTCACCATCATCGTGGGGTTGCGGGCCACCGACCAGGTCGAATCGTCCTCGGCCATCGGGGTGGTGTTGGCCGCCGGCTTCGCCCTCGGCGTGGTGCTGGTGTCGGCCTCGGACGGATTCGCCCGCGACGTCTCGGCCTACCTGGTCGGGTCGGTGGCGACGGTGTCGCCCACCGACGTGGCGATCACCGCGGCCGTGGCGGTGGCCGTGCTGGGCCTGGTGGGCCTGTTCCACAAGGAGTTGGTGCTGGGAGCCTTCGATTCGGGGGCCCTGGCCGCCCTGGGCTACCCGGTGCTGGCACTCGAGCTGGTGCTGATGGTGGGCATCGAGGTAACCGTGGTCACCGCGCTGCCGGTCATGGGCACCATCTTGTGTCTCTCGTTGCTGGTGGCCCCGGCCGCCGCGGCGCGACAGTGGACCGACGACCTGGCTCTCACCATGGTCCTCGCCGCCGCCCTGGGCGTGACGGCGGGAGCGGTGGGCCTGGCCGTGTCGGTCGCGGCACACACCGCGGCCGGGGCCACCGTCGCCCTGGTGGCCGCCGTGCTGTTCGCCCTTTCCGCCCTCGCTCGATCCGTGCAGTCGCCCAGGTCCTGAGCGAAGACCGCCACGTCAGGTCGCGTGACCCACCCGGGATCTGCGTTCGGGTACGGCGGCCGACTACCTTGCCCACCGTGGTTACCCAGGTGAGCGAAGACGTGAAGCTGGCTGCGATCGGCGGCGAGGCCCGCACCATCGACGAGTGGCTGACGACCTTCCAGCTCCTCACGGTGGTGGTCGACCCCTACACCTACGAGAGCGCCTGGATCCTCAAGACCGCCCGGCGTTTCCTCGATCACTTCCGGGGTGCCGACTGCCGAATCGCATGGACGGTCACCGCCGATGAGCGCGACGCGGCGCGCTTCTTGGGCCCGCTGGCCGAGGAGACCATGACCTTCTGCGATCCCGACCGCACCCTGGTCAAGGGTCTCGGTCTCGAGCGTCTCCCGGCCTTGGTGTACCTCCGCCAGGACCTTGCGGTGCTCGGTCAGGTCGAAGGCTGGGACCCCGCCGCCTGGGAGAACGTCGGTGCCCTGGTCGCCAAGGTCACCTCGTGGACCTTCCCCCAGCTCCCCGCCGCCGGAGACCCCGGCCCCTTCGAGGGCGCACCCGCCAAGGGCTGAACGCCGCGGTCTCCACCCCGGCGGCAACCTCTGTCACCGGGGGTGACAGGTGGGGCAGGTGGGGTCGGTGCAGGTGGGCGGCAGACCACCCCGGGTCAGCGCGAGCACATCGAGGGCCTGGTCCAGCTGAGCCGGAGACAGCTCGCCGCTGGCTTCGATCAACTCCCGCAAGGCAATGCCGGTGGCCTGGCTCTCCTTGATCAGCGCCGCGGTGCGCTCGTAGCCGAGGCAGGGGTTGAGGGAGGTGGCGACCGCCGGTGACGCTTCGGCGTAGGCCCGGCACCGTTCCACGTCGACGGTCAGGCCTGCCACACAGCGCTCGGCGAACAGGTTGGTCACCGCGGCGAGGAGCTCGATCGATTCCAACACGTTGCGGGCGATGACCGGCAGGTAGACGTTCAGCTCGAAGTTGCCCTGGCTCCCGGCGAAGGCCACGGAGGCGTCGTTACCGATCACCTGGGCCCCCACCTGGGTGACCGCCTCGCACAGCACCGGGTTCACCTTGCCGGGCATGATCGAAGACCCCGGCTGCAGGTCCGGCAGGTGGATCTCGGCCAGGCCGGTGCGAGGACCCGAGGCCATCCACCGCAGGTCGTTCGCCACCTTTATCAACGCCACCGCCAACCCGCGGAGCTGGCCCGACAGTTCGACCAGCGCGTCGGGGGCGGCTTGGGCGGCGAAGTGGTCGGCCGCCTCATGGAACGCCAGTCCGGTCCGGGCGGCCAGCCGGTTGGCCATCTGGGCCCCGAATCCGGGAGGAGCGTTGATCCCGGTCCCCACCGCCGTTCCACCGATGGGCAGCGCGGTGAGGCGGACCATGGTGCCCGCCAGTCGCTCGGCCGCCTGGGTGACCTGGGTGGCGTAGCCGCCCAGTTCCTGGCCGAGCGTCACGGGCACCGCGTCCATCAGGTGGGTCCGGCCCGACTTGACCACCGTCGCGGTCTCGGCCGCCTTGGTGCTCAACACCGCCGCCAACGTGGACAGGGCCGGCAGCAGGTCGACGGTGAGGGCGCGGGCCGCCGCCATCTGGATGGCGGTCGGGAACACGTCGTTGGAGGACTGGGAGGCGTTGACGTGGTCGTTGGGATGAACGGCCCCCGGGGTACCCAGCGT
>JAGQSO010000107.1 GCA_020439505.1 Acidimicrobiales bacterium | reverse complement strand
CGGGCCTCTAGGCCCTCGGTCACGAGCAGCTCGTAGAGGCCGGCGGGAAGTTCGGTCACGGGCCTGAACCTAGGAGCTCCAACGATGGATCAGGCTGAATGGTCGGGATCGCCGCCTCCGTATCCCCCAGCGGCCGGGCGACGTTCATGCAACGATGCTGGGATGAATCGAGATGGTGGGCCAGCGGTTCTACTTCCGGGCGAGTTGCGAGGGTCGGACGAGTGGATGCCGAGGCGTCCGAGAGGTGCAAACCGAGAGGGTACGAACCAATGAGGCGCTGCACTCGACTGATACTGGTGCTTCTGGCCACACTGCTCGTGGCCTCTGGGTGCTCGAACTCGGGTGGCGGCAAGGAGGGGGCGACGGGCTCCTCTCAGCCGGGAGGCGCAACCTCAGCCCCCCCCCGCCGACGTGTCGCTCGACGGCCAGGTCGTCGGTGAGGAAGGGTACGAGGACATCGTGCCGCCCGAATGGGTCCCGGCGACGATCGCCGAGGAAGTCGCGCTCCGTGAGGAGTCCGACGGTCTCGACGCCCAGATTGCGGTCGACCTGTTCGACTTGGCCTTCGGTGACATGCCGGGGGCGACCCCGTCTGAAATCACCGATCCGGGTCCGGTGTCGTCGGCGCGGGCGTTGGGACTGGTAGCGCAGTTCGAGAGCGACCTCACCCCGGAGCAACGGGCCCGCGTGGCCGAGGTCAGGGCCCAGTTCGGTCCCGGGACGTCGGTAACGCCCGAGGATGCGTCGATTCCGCTCCCGCCGGAATGGGCCTCTGGTCTGAGCGGGGCGTCGACCGATGGTGATGCACCGTCCTCCGCCGTGCCTGGGGCGCCCACCGACCCGACCCCGGCCCCGACGACCCCTTCCGTGGTCCCGACGACGCCTACGTCGCCCCCGCCCGGACCTGGGCTTCGGCAGTCCCTTTCCCGGCCGGTCGCAGCGCCGGGCACCACCTCTGCCACCGCAGCCGAGCCCGACGCCGAACTGAAAAGGCTCTTCACCGGTCTCGTGGCCCAGATCGCCCAAGGGTGGAGGGCGCGCCTGGGCAACGTCGGGTTGCCAAACCTCACCCTCAGCTTCTCGACCACCCCCTTCACCACCGGTCAGGGCCTCGATGCGTACGCCACGGCCAGCCAGGAGGGGACTGGCTGCCTCATCACCTTCTACCCTTCGCTCTACGACAACCTGGGCGCCGTCGGCGCTAGTTACGCCAAGTTCGTCATCGCCCACGAGTTGTTCCACTGCGTCCAGTTCGAGTGGGCGCCCACCGTCTACGCCTCCTCACCCCAATGGGTGATCGAGGGCGGGGCCGACTTCGCCGGACTCGACTACTTCCGCAAGCAGGTGCAGCCCGACGACTTCTTCCTGGCCTGGTTCGCGGCGCGGGAGGCTCCGCTAGGAGCTCGCAGCTATAGCGGAGCGGGGCTGTGGGAAGCAGCCGCGGCCGAGGGCCTGGACCCCTACGCAGCCATCAAGGCGGCATTGCGAGCGACTGGATCCACCGAGGCGGTGTTGGCCCAGGCCGGGCTCAACTCTCCCCGGTTCCTGTTGGCCTGGCCGACCCGAACGGTGCGAACCCAGGCCTATCAACATCCGTCATGGACCATGCCTTGGGCTGGGGTCGGTGAAGGCAAGCACGAGAACTTCGACAAGGGTCGCCCCATCAACCTGGGTGGCACCAACATCACCGGTCCATCCAACTTCTCGCACGCCCTGAGGGCGCACGTCTTCGGCGGCGGGGTGGACGTGGTGACGGTGCGCAACAAGGGCCGTCACCTGGTGTCGTTGGCCAACGATCGCGAGAACATCGTCTTGGGTTCCGACGAGGACATCGTCTTGTGCGTCGACGAAGCCCGCTGCACCTGCCCCAACGGAGGCTACGGCGGCATGAGGTTCTTCAACTCGAGCGATGTTGCCGTCGGCTTTTCGGCCTCTCACGAAGCCGGAATGGTCACGATGTTGGCCGAGAAGTTCGACAAGAAGAAGCACTGCAAACCAAAGCGACCCAAGGGTTCCAGCGATGGCGATCCGCACATGGTCACCATGGATGGGGTCCCCTACGACTTGATGTCGGCGGGAGAGTTTGTACTGGCGTCCGCGCCCGGCTTCGACGTTCAGGTCAGGACCGCCCCCGCGGCGACGACCCGAGACCGGTATTCGCTCATCACTTCGGTGGCGATCCGCCGGGGTGACGAGCGAGTCACATTCACCGTTTCGGACTACCTGTCCGCACCCGATGACGTTCAGGTTCGACACAACGGTGAGCGCGCTGACCTTGACGGCGGGAGCATGGGCGGGTGGACACTGACGCGTGAGGACACTCGCAACTGGGTTCTCACCGCTGCCGACGGCACCGGGCTTCGCCTCAAGTTCCGCAACGGCTTCTTCGTGGAGGTGACACCGCCGGTGGCGACGGCCGAGCAACTGGTGGGCCTGCTCGGCTCGGCCAACGGTGACCCGCTCGACGACGTCCGCACCGCTCAGGGTGTCGAAGTGAACGCCAACGATCCAGACGCGATCCATGGTCCGTTTGCAGATTCCTGGCGCGTCACCGACCAGACATCACTGTTCGACTACGGCCCGGGCGAGTCGACCGCCACCTACACCGACCGTGACTACCCCGGAGATATCGAGAAGCTGGCCACCGCCGATTTCCGGGAGGCACGGCGGCGGTGTCACCAGTCCATGGGTAGAGCGGCCACCACCCCGGAGATAGACGCCTGCGCGTTCGACCTGGTGGCCTCGGGGCGCGATGACTACGTGGAGGCCTACGCCGAGATCGTGGAGCAACGCAGCGGCACTCCATCGGTGTCCGAGGAGGCTCCCCCCGATCGCCCGACCACGACCAGGTCAGGCGGGGCGGACCCGACTACGGGCAGGCCGGTGATTCGCCTGGCCGGCAAGCTCGCCCCCATCTCCGATCCGAGCCCACCGGCCGACTCCGAGCCGGTCCTTCGTGGCGACGTGAACGTGCCCGCGGGGTCGGTCATCTCTTTGATCATGGAGTGTCCGGCCGGTGTCGACTATGGCATCACCATCGAGGGCCCGGCAGGCGGGTCCGCGCTGCTCAGCCTGTGCGGAGATTCTGTGCCGCTGCTGGACGACAACGACTCGCCCCACTCCGGCGAAGCCTATGTCTGGATCCCCGACGGGGGCACCTATGAGGTGTCCATCGAGGACCTTTCGGTGGTCGGAAGGGCCCGGGCCGTGGATTTGGCCGTCTACGTGGACGCCGACCCTCAGGCCGACGAGATGGCGGCATCGTGGCGGGGCGACCTTTCCGGGCTGGGCGACGTGGCCACGTTGTTGATCGAAGGGGGAACCGACTTCGAGACGGTGACCCTGGAGTCGACCTCGGCCGCCAATCTGTGCGTCAGCGTGATCCAGGTCGTCGACGATGAGGTCGCCGTGCCGATCCCCACCTGCGATTCGCCCGACGACACCATTGCTGCCGCGGTGGGTGGCGGAACCGATGCGGTGTTGGTCGTCCATGCCCGCGACGCTTCCGGCGGTGCCTTCCGTTTCGACCGGGTGAACTAGCCCCAGGGTTGTCTCGGAGCGAGGTGTGTCTGACTCTCCTAGTGGCCGGCGGGAAGTTCGGTCACGGGCCTGAACCTAGGAGCTCGGGGCGTCCACGATTTTCTTGCCGAAGGGTGCCAGGGCCAGGAACGCCATCTTGAAGGTCTGGATGCCGAACGGGATCCCGATGATGGTGAGGCACATGACCACGCCAGAGCACAGGTAGGCCACGAACATGACGCACCCGGGGATGAACCACAGGATCGCTCCGATGATCCCGAGCTTGGAGGCCGCAGGATCCGCCACCGCCTGGCGTCCGAAGGGCCAGAGGCTGAACTCGGCCAGCTTGAGGCACTGGAGCGCGAACGGGATCCCCACGATGGTGAGGGCCAGGATCCCCGCCCACATCAGCCAGGCCAGAGCCAGCCACACGCCGCCCAGCGCCAGCCACAAGATGTTGCCCAGGGTCTTCACGTCGTCTGTTCTCCCGTCCTCTCCGTCAACGTAGCGACCATGGGTACCGGCGGATCGTGACCGAGATGGCCACCCACCTGCCCTGGGGCACCGCGTGCCCCGGCATGGTTGACTCTTCGCCGACCTGGTCCCGTACCAAGAGGAGTAGTCCTGTGTCCGCCTTCGACGCCGAGTACGAACCGAGCCCGTGGGAGCCGATCGCCCTGGAGATCGAGCGCTACGAGCGGTCCAACGGGACCGAGCCCAGCGAGCTGGTCGGTGACCAGTGGATGGTGCTCTGGACGCTGGGGGCCAAGTCGGGCAAGGTCCGCAAGACGCCGTTGGTGCGGGTCACCGACGGGGAGGGCCGCTACGCGGTGATCGGTTCGATGGGCGGAGCGCCCAGCCACCCCCAGTGGGTTCACAACATCAGGGCCAACCCGGTGGCCCGGATCCAAGATGGTGCCGGCCGCCACGACCTGTCGGTGCGCGAGGTCGACGGTGACGAAAAGGCAACCTGGTGGGCTCGGGCCATGACGGTGTGGCCCGACTACGACAACTACCAGGCCGCCACCGACCGCACGATCCCCCTGTTCGTGCTGGAGCCGACCGACTGAGCTGGTCGGCTTAGGGCGAAGGGCCCGGCCCGACTCAAGCTGGGTCGGGCAACCCTAACGACACGACGCCATCGTCGGTCGTGGCGTCGGGGAACTGGTCAGACATGTCGTTGTCGACGTAGGCCGAGGCCTGGAGGGTGAACATGGTGGCGTAGCGGCCTTGGTCGGCCATCAGTTGGTCGTGGGATCCGGTCTCGACCACCCGGCCGTGGTGGAGCACGTGGATCCGGTCGGCGGAGCGGACGCTGGAGAACCGGTGGGAGATCAACAGGACGGCACGGTCGGTCGCCATCTCCTTTATGTGGTCGAACAGTCGGGCCTCGGCGGCGGGGTCCAGGGCCGCGGTGGGTTCGTCCATGATCACCAGGGGGGCGTCGCGGAACAGGGCCCGAGCCAGGGCGACGCGCTGCCACTGGCCAATCGACAGATCCCGGCCGCCCTCGATGAAACGGCTGAGAACGGTGTCGTAGTCAGAGGGCAGGCCGGCCAGGAACTCGTTGGCCCCGGCCTTCACCGCCGCCGCCTTCACGCCGGTGATGTCGGTTCGTCGGTCGACGGAGCCGATGCCGATGTTGTCGGCCGCCGACAGCCAGTACTGGCCGAAGTCCTGGAACACGGTGGCCACCTGCCGGCGGAGGGGGACCAGATCGTCGGGACCGACCGGAGCTCGGTTCCAGTGGACCTCACCGCCGGTGGGTTGGTAGAGCAGGCCAAGGACCTTGGCCAGGGTGGTCTTGCCCGAACCGTTGGCCCCCACTAGCGCCACCACCTCGCCCGCCCCGATGGAGAGCGAGACGTCGACCAAGGCGGGCTGATCGGATCCCGGGTAGGTGAAGCTGACGTTGTTCAGGCTCACCCGTTCGAACCGATCCCCGCTCTGCGGCGAAACCGGCGAGGCGGTGGTCCCTGCGGCGGGGTTCGTGACCGGGGCGGATCCGCTCCCCGAGAGTTGAAGCGAAGGCGACAGGTCCAAGAAGTCGAAGTAGTCCTCGATGAACAGCGAGGACTCGAACAGGGTGCCGGCGCTCGCCGCGAACGTCCGCAGCCGCTGACCCAGGTAGACGATGCCCAGCACCGCAGCACCGGCCGAGGCCAGATCGAGCCGGTCCGACAACAAAAGCCAGAACAACATGGCCAGCGTCGCCATCGTTCCAGCCGAGGCGAGGAGGCTCCCCACCAAGGCGGTTCTGAGGCGGACCCCGACCAGGTGGCGCAGGGCGGCGATCCGGCGGGCGTAGAGGCCGTCGAATCGTTCACGAAGGAACGGGGCGATGGCGAAGGCCCGGATCTCCTTGGCTAGGGGCTTGCTGGCCAGGGTGTTGGCCAGGTAGGTGCGCTCGCGGTCCAGCGGCGTCATCGCCACCGCGAAGCGGTACCAGCTACGTCCGTTGCGGCTCTCGGCCAGCCACAGCGGCACCAGGGCTGCCAGGGCGGTGGGTACCAAGAGCGGATGGAGCACGACCAAACCGGCGGACACCCCGATGGCGGCGACCAGCCCGTTGATCATCCCGATGATTCCGTTGACGGCCATGATCGGCCGGTTGTTGGCGTTGAAGCGGGCCCGTTCGAGGCGGTCGTGGAACTCGGGGGACTCGTAGGACTCGAGGTTCACCGACGCGGCGACGTCGAGGATCCGGCCGGTGGCGTCGCGTCCGACCAGTTCGGCCAGCAACGTCGAGAGCTCACGGCTGACCGCGGTCGACAGGCCGAGCACCGCGGTGAGGGCGACCAGCACACCGAGGGGAACGATCACCGATCCCAGCCCGGTACCGGCGCGGTCGGCTTCGATGGCGGCGTCGATGACGTGGCGGGCGGCCAGGATCTGCGCCGTCACCACCAGGCCGGCGGCTACCTGCACCGCGACCGAGGACCAGAAAACACCGCCCGCTGCACCGTGGACCAGTCGCGCCGCCCGCCGGGCCAGACGGGGCAGACGCCGTAACGTGCGGTGTTCTTCGGGTGGTCGGATTCGGTCGGTGAGTAGTCGGCCCGGCTGGGTCACCGGTCGATTGTGGCACCGTTACCATCGTCGACCGTGTCCGGTCCGGTGGTGTCGATGCTCCCGGCCCGCAACGCGGCCCATCACCTGGAGGCCCATCTGGCCGCCGTGGCCCGTTACGCCGATCTTGTGGTGGCCCTCGACGACGGCAGCACCGATGACACCAGGGCGGTCCTCGAATCCCATCCGCTGGTGAAGGTGGTGCTCACCAATCCTCGGCGTGACCGCTACGCCGGTTGGGACGACGCCGCCAACCGGGCCCGACTGCTGGAAGCCACGCTCGAACTCGGTGCGTCGTGGGCGATGTCGCTGGACGCCGACGAGCTCATGGACCCCGACGACGCCGACGCCCTGGGCCGATTCGTCCGGGGAGAGGCGGACCCCACCCGTGCCTACCTGTTTCCGGTGTACCGCATGATCGTGGATCTCGCCCACACCTGGGGGCCTCCGCTGTGGGTCGGCCGCCTGTTCGCCCCTCGGCCCGGTCACACCCTGCCGTCGGAACGGTTGCACTTCGTCCCCGTGCCGACCCAGATCCCACGGGACCGTTGGGTTCGCACGACGTTGCGCATTCAGCACCTGGGTGGGTTGACCGCCGAGGACCGCCACCGGAGATTGGCCAAGTACGACGACGCCGATCCGGACCGCCGGTGGCAGGAGTCCTATGACCATCTGGTCGACGAGCCCGCACGGTCCCGTCCCTGGCCGGGACGGGGAAGGCTGCTCCCGGTCGTCGCCCATGAGCCGGTGGTGGACGACGCCCCTCTGGGCTCCGATGAGCCGACCATGTCGGTGGTGATCATCTCCCGGGACGAGGAACGATTGATCGACCGGGCGGTGAAGGCGGCCCTCGCTCAAGATACCGACGAGCACTACGAGGTGATCGTGGTCACCAGCGGATCCGACGACACGGTCAGCAGGGTGCGCCAGACCTATCCAGATGTGGCGGTGGTGGATCTCGGACCGTCGGTGCTGCCCGGAGCGGCCCGCAACGCCGGGGTAGCGGCCTCGAATGGACGGTGGATCACCTTCCCCGGCAGCCACGTCGAGCTGCGTCCCGACACGGTGGCCAAGCGCGTGGCCGCCCACCGAATGGGGTGGCCGATGGTGACCGACACCATGTTGAACGGCACCCAGACCACGGCCGGTTGGGCGTCGTGGTTCTTGGACAACGCCGGCCTCCTGCCCGACCAGCCGTCCCGGGCCATCGAGGGTCCGCCGTCGCGGTGCTCCTACCACCGGAGCCTGCTCGCCGAGGTGGGCGGGTTCCCCGAGGACCGACGGACCGGGGAGGACTCGGTGGTCAACGAGGAGCTCTTCGCCCGGGGTTACGGCGCGTGGTGGGCAGCGGACTGTGTGACCGTCCACCACACGCCGTGCGAGACCGTGTCGATCCTGATTCGGCACCATGCCAAGCGGGGACGGGGCCGGGCGCAGATGTTGCTCGACGCCATGGAGTTGGGGGAGCAGACCCCCCGTCAGGTCGCCTCCGGCGCGGCGCGATGGCTTCCGGGTCGACTGCGCTGGACCCACTCCCAGGTTCGTGGCGCCGACCGTGAGATCCGGGCGCGGTACCGCAGGTCCGTGTCGTTGGTGGCGGCGGGAGCAACGGCGGCCTGGGTCGGGTGTTGGGTCGAGTTGATCCGGGGCGGATTGGTTCAGCGCCTGGTGGCGTCATCCCGGCCGAGGGCGACGCGCTGGCGGTAGCGGCCGACCGTTCCGGCACCGACCGCGACCGCCGTCCACGGCAGGGCGACCAACAGACGCAGGCGCCCGCCGGGGCTGTTGCGCCATGCCTCGGCCGTGACGGTCCGCAGGGTGAAGAGGACGGCGGCGGGGGCGACGACCACGGCACGCCGGGCGGAGATCTCCAGCCCGCAGTCGGTCCGGGGGCGAGCTTCGGTTCGGACGCAGTCGTGGAGGTGGCGGACGGAGCGGCGTCCCCTCTCGCAATGGTCGGCGATCAGCTCGCCAACTCGCCCCGGCCCGCGGTGGGCGGTTCGCACCGATGGTTCGAACCAGACCGGGATATCGGCATCGGCCAGGCGACGGGTGAAATCGGTGTCTTCGCCGATCCGAAGTGCGGCATCGAAAGGCCCCACACGTTCCAAGACGTCACGGTCGAACGAGCTCCCGTGGGCGGCGGGGTCAGGGAAACAGACCGGACCGCGGCGTCGTCCCGGAAGCCGACCGCAGTAGAGCGCCAGGTGGGATCCCCAGGCGACCGCGCCCGCCGGCAATGCGGCCGTCACCGCTCCGGCCACCACCGGGTGGCCCGCCCGGTGGGCGGCGAGCCGAGCGTGGACCCAGCCGGGTTCGGCTCGGCAGTCGGCGGCCAGGAACGCCACCACCTCGCCCCTGGCCGCCTCCAGCCCGACGTTGCGGGCGCCACCGGGCATCAGCCGTTCCTCCGACTCGATCACGGCCACGGTGGGGAATCGGTGGCGGACGACGTTCCCCGACTCGTCACCACCCGAGGTGACCACGACCACCTCCACCCTCGCGTCGGCCTCCTGATCGAGCACCGATCTCACCGCGTCGGCGATCGTCGTCTCGTTGCGATAGCCCATCACGACCACGGAGATGTCGGGTCGATCCCCCGGAACGACCTCGTCCCCCGTCGGTGCCTTCATCATCAAGTGGTGGTGGGTGTCAGGAGGTGGCGGGTGGCGACTCTGGCCGCCCAGGGCCCGTAGTGGGCAGCGATGGCCGCGCTGGTCACCAGATCCGCGGTTCGCAGCGCCTGTCGGCCGTGGATGAGCGCCTGCCGGTGGGCGCCGATCTCCAGGTAGCGGCCGGCCACCGCGGCCTGTAGCCATGCCGACGCCGCGGGGCGGTGCGAGAGGTCGGCGGCGAAATGGTCCACCAACGAGGCGGCCTCATCGGCTGCTTCGAGCGTGCGTTCCCGGTCGCTGTTGCGCACCCCGTCGTGGTGACGGCACCACACCAACACGTCGGGAACCACCAAGAGGGAACTGTTGTGGGTGAGGCGGAGGAACAGGTCCAGGTGATCGGTGGTGTTCCACCGGTAGGGATCGGTGGAGGCGAAACCACCCGCCGATTCGAGCAGGGACCGGGGGATCAGCGGCGTACTGGTGTTGAACTGGGTGAAGGGATGCCACCACCGACGGAGCCGAGGCCGTAACACGACACCCAACTGGTGGCCTTGGAGGTCCACCGCCCGGTGCCAGCACAGGACCGGGCCCACGTGTCGTCGACGTCGGGCGTGCAGGTCGTAGGCGGCCACCTGGCGGGCCAGCTTCTCCGGGGCCCAAAGGTCATCGCTGTCACAGGTGGCGACCAGAGGCGCCGTGCCGCACTCGAACGCGGCCTGGCGGGCGGGGTTGGCGCCGCCGCGGCTGGTCCTCGCCACAACCGTCACCCGTGGGTCACCGGCGAGGTGATCCTCCAGCCGGGCCACGGTGTCATCGTCGCTGTCGTCGTCGACCACCCAGAGGTGCCAGTCGTCGAACGTCTGACCTCGGACCGAATCGACCGCTTCGATCGTCAGGGACGGACGGTTGCGGGTCGGGATAATCACGTCCACCCGGGGGGATGCCGCAGCCACGGGGAGGATCGTAGAAGGTCTACGCCTCGGTCTGATTACCCTCGCAGCGGTGACGGCTCGAGCTATCCGCTAGGACTCCAAGAGGGGTGGCATGGCCACGGTGGTGACGATCACGGATCGGGACGGGTTCGACAACTGCACCGACAACATCGTGGTGGTGCAGCCGGCTCGGCGTCGGCTGCTCTGGGTGCCCCGCGATGTGTGGTGTGAGAACAGGGAGGAGAGGATCAACGCATCCTTCAAGGGTGGCTCCCACCAGCGACTGATCGAAGACCTCAAGGGTCTGGGGATCGACGTCGATCACAGCTTGTGCCTGTCGCGTTCCGCGGTTGAACGAGCCCTGAGCGCCGTCGACGTGAGCGTCCCCGTCGCTCAGCCGCTCCGGTTCTGGTATCCCATGTCACCCACCGAACGGATACAGGACGGGCGAAAGCCCGTCGACTTCTTGCCGCCGTCCGAGCGGCTCAGGGGCGAACGGGTCCACCAGTGGATCGGCGCCCGTCACGTTCGAGACTCGTCCACACCCGGTAGCGACCTGGCGAGGATCAGGCGTCAACAGGTGCTGGTCCGCCGGCTGCTGCGCGAGCACTTCGTGTTCTCGGCCGTCCTCGCCGACCCCGACGCATGGAAGGTGTCTGACCGCCAGGCGATGGTCGAGCTCGGCCGGGTCCGGTGGTGGTGGCACATGGCCTGCACCGACCAGGTGGCCGACCGGAACGTGGCTGGCCAACAGGTGCTGGAGTTGATGTCACCCGAACCAAAGCCCCCACGGTGGCGGCGCGCCCTCTTGATCGTTCGGTCGCGCTTGGTCGGGCTCGGTCAGGTCGGGCGGGGGTGAGGTGGTTGGTCCGATGCCAGGCGGACGAAGAGCAGAGCGGCCTTAGGTCCTTCGTCGGTGGCCACCTCGATGTCGCCGGAGTGGTGGAACCCCGCCGCCACCGCCACCCGCTTCGATGCCTGGTTGGTGTCGTGGATCTCCAACAGGAGTACCGCCAATAAAAGGGCCTCGAACGCCCACTCGGTCAGCAACCGGAGCGAGCGGCTGGCAGCGTGTCGACCTCGGGCTGGCGGGGTCAGCCAATAGGCGGCGTTCCCGCAGCGACCGGCCACGGTGAGGCTGACCACGCCGAGCAAGACCTCGGGGTCATCGTTGGCCACCACGGAGAACACGTACTTGCGGCCCGTCGGCCACAGGTCGTGGGACAAGGCCACGTAGGCCTCGGCGTCGGCGCGGTGGTAGGGCCTCGGTACGGGGATGTACCGCTGTAGCTCGGGGTCCTGGCAAGCCACGGTGATCTGATCGATGTCACCAGTCGAGATCGGTCGCAGGGTCACGACCCCGTCGGTCAGGGTGGTGTCGATGGCGTCGCTCATGTCGTCATCGTGCCACCGGGGCCGGCCCCCAACGTCGTGTTCAGTGTGGAGGCCTGGTCAATGCGGAGGGCTGGTGAAGGCTTGGGTCGTGAAGCGCCAAGCCTGGAGGTGGTCGGGCCAGTACCGGGGGTCCATGCCGGCCTTGGCGAACAGGCGGCCGATGAAGTCGGCGAACTTGGGGAGCTGTTGCCACACGTCGGGAAGGAACAGGGCTCGGTGATTGCCGCTGGAGATCATGAGGCCATGAACCTCCGGGGTGAGATGGGATCTCAACAGTTCAGCCGAGGTGGCCGGGATCGGCTCCAGGGGCGACATCGCCGACACTTCGATGGTGAGTCGGGGCAGCTGGCGTCGCCGCAGGGCCGGCAACCGGGGATCGTCGAAGGCGGCGGCCCGGGCCAAGCGGGCGACCTCGTCTACCAGAGGCTTGTCTCCCGACACCTCGCCGATGCACCCGTTCAGGTCACCGTCGACGTGGAGGGTGACAAACACTCCACGCCTCTCGTGCAACCCGGGGACAGCAGGAGACCAAGACGGAAGAGGCTTGCCGTCGAAGGCGTCAACGATCGACTGACGGGCGATCGCCAGCAGCGCATCAGCGGTCTCGGGTGGGAGTTGGGGGTTGGAGTCGCGGGTCTCGGTGGCGACCGGCGTCCCCGCCGAACCCGGCTCAGGTGAGAGCGAAGGCGCCATAGCCAACCACCCGCTTCCGGTCGCCGGCGGTGTCGCCGGAGTTCCTCAGATCGAGCACTTCCACCGTCAGGTCACGTTGTTCGGCCACCCGCAACAGCCCTCGCAGCGGCCGGTTCCCACAGGCGTCGGCATCGGAGACGCCATCAGGGTGGCGGGCCAGGATCTCACCGGCGGTGTGGCGGTCCAAACGAACGGCATCGTCGTAGCGGTGGTAGTGGGACAGGTCGCTGCTGATGATCACGACCGTGCCGGGCTGATCCCACACCAGGTCCAACAGAACCGCTACCTGGGCGGCACTGGCATCGCCCACCACGAAGGGGGCTAGGAGGGCGTCGGGAACGACCTCTCGAAGGAAGGGGAGTTGCACCTCCAGCGAATGCTCCTCGGCGTGGGCAGCGTCTGAGAAGAAGGCGGCCCCGGCCCCCACCACCCGCTGCACCACGTCGGTGTCGATGGCGACCGGTCCGAGGGGGCTGGCCCAGGCGTCGGCGGTGGTGGCGGCCACTCCCCGGAAGGCCACGCGGTGGCTGGGGCCGAGCAGCACGACCCGCCGGATGGCCACGGTGTGGGGTAGGAGCCTCTGGTAGGCGCTGGCCGCCACCGGCCCCGAATAGATCAGCCCGGCATGGGGCACCACCAGGGCTCGAGGCAGAGGCCAGGTCGGGTCGTGGTAGCGGTCCGGGGTCGGTGGTGGAGGGGTGTCGGTAGCGGCTTCGAAGCAGGACCGGACCAGTTGCCGCAGCTCTGCGGGGTCAGACGGGTAGAAGGTACCGGCCACCGCGGCGGGCCGGACCCGCCTGCCCTCGGTCGCACTCATGACCCCACCCGGACATCTCGACGGTGGATCGCCACCGGTCGGCGACGGGGGCCCCACTCTCCGGGCCCCCCATCGAACACCCCGGCCAAGGCGGTTCCGCACGCGGTGCAGCCGCCCGAATCGTCGAGGCGGTAGGCCCCGAGGCGGTACCAGTCCCGTTCGATCACCACCGTCCCGCAGCCGGTGCAGGTGGTGGACTGACCGCCCTGATCGTGCACGTTGCCGGTGTAGGCGTGGTGGACACCGTTGGCCAGGGCGATCTCTCGGGCCCGGCTCAGGGTCTCGGGCGGGGTGGGAGGCGTGTCCAGCATCCGGTAGTCGGGGTGGAAGGCCGTGAAGTGCATCGGTACGTCGGGTCCCAGGTTCGCCACCACCCACCGCGTCATCTGGTCCAGCTCGGCATCGCTGTCGTTCAGGCCGGGGATCAACAGGGTGGTCACCTCGAACCAGACATCGGTGGAGCGCAGGTATACGAGCGAATCGAGGACGGCCCCGAGATCCCCGCCGCATGTGTGGCGGTAGAAGTCCTGGGTGAACGCCTTCAGGTCGACGTTGGCGGCGTCGAGGTGGCGGTAGAAGTCGGCCCGAGGCTCGGGGTTGATGTAGCCCGACGTGACGGCCACGGTACGAAGGCCCAACTCGTGGCAGGCATCCGCGACATCTATGGCGTACTCCAAGAAGATGGTTGGGTCGTTGTAGGTGAAGGCAACGCTGCGACAGCCACTGTCGAGCGCGGTGCGGGCGATGTCGTGGGGTGAGGCGGAGTCGGCGAGCGTGTGGATCTCCTTGGACTTGGAGATGTCCCAGTTCTGGCAGAACCGACAGGCCAGATTGCAGCCCGCGGTGCCGAAGGAGAACGTGGCAGAGCCGGGCAAGAAGTGGTTGAGCGGCTTCTTCTCCACCGGATCGACGCAGAACCCGCTGGACCGCCCGTAGGTCTGGAGCACGATCCCATCGCCGATGCGGCCGCGCACGAAACACACCCCCTGCTGGCCGTCACGCAGCTTGCAGGCCCGGGGGCACACGTCGCACTGAACTCGACCGTCGTCCAAGGCATGCCAATACCGGGTGGGCACGGTGAAGGGGTCGGCGACGGTGATCCTCACCCCTTGCACGGTACGAATCGACGGGCTCGAACGCACCCCCGTGGCCGGGAGAATCTAAACCGGAGCGCTGTGACCTCCGGCCCTGTTCGGCCTGGTGTCCGAGGGCGGACAATCAGCCGGTCCCGCCCGATTCGAGAAGGCCTTCGAGCGTTTCCGGGCTCGGCTGAGCGCGCGGTCGGTCCGGTGTCACCGCCCCGGTCACCGCTGTAGGTTCGGGTTCATGGTCGACCTCGTGATCACCAACGCCGATCTGGTTGATGGCTCAGGGGCCCCGCGGCGCCCTGCCGACATCGCGGTGGAGCACGGTCGAATCGTGGCGGTCCAGGACGCGGGGACGGTGTCCACCGCCGGGGCGGCCAGGGCGTTCGATGCCGAGGGGCTCGTGGTCACCCCCGGATTCGTGGACATCCACACCCACTACGACGCCCAGGCGACGTGGGACCCTCACATGACGCCCAGCTCGTGGCACGGCGTCACCACGGTCGTCATGGGCAACTGCGGCGTCGGGTTCGCGCCGGCGGCACCGGACCGACACGACTGGCTCATCAACCTCATGGAGGGGGTGGAGGACATCCCCGGGTCCGCGCTGGCCGAGGGGATCACCTGGGGATGGGAGGCCTTCCCCGATTACCTCGACGTCCTCGACTCCCAGCCGAGGATCCTCGACGTCGGGACTCAGATCGCCCACGGCCCGCTGAGGGCTTACGTGATGGGGGAACGGGGAGCGGCCAACGAGCCGGCGACGGCCAGCGACCGCGCCGCCATGGCCAAGGCGGTGGCGGAGGCGCTGCGGGCCGGGGCGCTCGGGTTCTCGACCAGCCGTACACCGCTGCACCGCTCCAAGTCGGGCGAGCTGGTTCCGGGCACCGACGCTGATCAGGCCGAGTTGTTCGCCATCGGTGAGGTGATGGCTGGTGTCGGCCACGCGGTGTTCCAGTTCGCCCCCGACCACGCGCTGGTACCCGAGCTCGAGTGGCCGTGGATGTCGGAGATGGCCCGACGGTTCGGGGTGACGGTGAGCGTCAACCTCAACCAACCCGACAGCGCCCCTGAGGTGTGGCGCGAGGTGCTCGACCTGCTCGATGACGCCCGGACCGAGGGCCTGCCGATCGTGGCTCAGGTGGCGGGTCGCTCGATCGGCATCTTGTACTGCCTGCAGGGCAGCGTTCACCCGCTGATGTTCCACCCCGCCTACGGCGAGGTCGGGCACCTCCCGATCGCCGAACGTTTGGTGGCGTTGGCCGAGCCCGACCGTCGACGCCGCATCATCAACGACATCCCCGACGATGGTGGCCTGTTCGCCAAGGTGGTGCTCGACAAGCTGAGTCGGATGTGGTGTGTGGACGGAGCCGACATCGACTACGAGCCCGACACCGCCACCTCGATCGGCGCCCGGGCCGAGGCGTCGGGGCGGCCGCCGGTGGAGATCCTTCTCGATCAGCTCGTGTCCGACGGCGGGACCGGAATGGTCTACGCCCCGTTCTTCAACTACTCCTACGGCGACCTCTCGATGACCTACGAGGCGATCCAGCACCCCGGGACGCGTCTCGGTCTGTCCGACGCCGGAGCCCATTGCGGGGCCATCTGCGACGGTGGGATGCCGACGTTCATGCTCACCCACTGGGTCCGCGACCGGAGCCGAGGTCCCCGGTTGGGGCTCGAGGCGGTGGTCAGGAACCAGACCAGCGCGACGGCCTCGCTCTACGGCCTGGGCGACAGGGGCCTCGTAGCCCCCGGTATGCGGGCCGACCTGAACATCATCGATCTGGAGGGCCTGGGCTTCGAGGTTCCCAGGATGGTCTTCGACCTCCCGGCCGGGGGTCGACGACTGGTGCAGCGGGCGCGGGGCTACCGGGCCACCTTCGTCAACGGGGTGCAGACGGTGGACCACGACGAACCCACCGGGGAACTGCCGGGACGGCTGGTGAGAGGTCCCCGTTAGGAGGCGAGCCGATAGACGAGCCGACCCATAAGTACGGCATGGTTCAACCGAGGCGAAGCCTCGGTCTGATAGCCCTCGCAGCGACGACGGCTGGACCTATCCGCCAGGTCCCTTAGGGTCGGACCCATGCGCTTCTCGTTCTGGCCGTGGTTGTCCAAGAGTTGGGATGAGCTGTCGGGCCTGGTGGCCCACGTGGAGGCGACAGGGTGGGACGGCGTGTACGTGGCCGACCACTTCATGGCCGATGACGGCGGTGGTTTTGGCGCCGTCACCGACCCGTTGCTGGAAGCCACCGCCACGGTGGCCGCCCTGGCGGGGGAGACGTCGAGGGTCCGCCTCGGAACCTTGGTCTTGGGAATGACCTACCGGCACCCCGCCGTCCTGGCCAACTGGGCGGCGACCGTGGACCACGCTTCAGGCGGTCGGCTCCTGCTCGGAGTCGGAGCGGGCTGGCAGCAGAACGAACACGATCAGTACGGCATCGCGCTGGGCTCGGTGCGTCAACGCATAGACCGTTTCGAAGAAGGGGTTCAGGTCATCGCCGGGCTGCACGGTCACCCCGTCACCTCCTTGGCGGGGAGGCACTACGCACTTGTCGACGCCATCTGTGAACCCAAACCGGTTCAGAACCCGGTGCCGTTGCTGATCGGAGCCAAGGGTGACCGCATGCTGGGCATCGTGGCCCGTTACGCCACGGCCTGGAACATGTGGTCGACACCCGACCAGAACCGCGAACGGTTCGCGGTGGTGGCGCGCCATTGCGAGGCCATCGGACGAGATCCCGTTCAGGTGTCCCGGTCGACGCAGGCCATCGTGATCGTCAGCGACTCGGACTCTTTCGAGAACGAGCGGGCTATTGCCGAGGGTCTGGCCCCCCGTCCGGTCCTGGTGGGCACCCCGACCCGCATCGCCGAGCAGGTGGTCGCCTACGCGGACGCCGGCGTCGACGAGCTGATCGTCCCCGACTTCGCCTTGGGGGTCGGTGCCCAGCGCACCGACCGGCTGGACGCACTGATCGAGGAGCTCGCCCCGCTTCGTTCCTGAGGAACTGTGGAGCGAGCAGAGCGGTTGGCAGGCAGAGCCGACCGGGACGTGGTTGTCTGTCGCCCATGACCGATCTGGCGCTCAAGACCAACGGCCTCAACCACCTGGCTCTGGTGTGTTCGGACATGGCCCGGACCGTGGAGTTCTACGAGGGTCTCTTGGGGTTCCCCCTGGTGAAGACCATCGAACTTCCGGTGGGGATGGGTCAGCATTTCTTCTTCGACATCGGAGGGGGTGACCACCTGGCCTTCTTCTGGTTCCCCGACGCGCCCGCCGCGGCCCCCGGGGTGGCGTCGGCACCCTCGTTGCCCGACCGCGGTGATCTGCCCAGCGCGGTCGGCTCGATGAACCACGTCGCCTTCGACGTCGACGCGGATCTGATCGAGGAGTACCGCCAACGCCTGGTCGACGCCGGGATCGAGTGCACCGAGGTGTGGAACCACGACAACTCCGAGTACGGGCTGTCGCCGACCGTCACCGACGACGTGTTCGTACGGTCGGTGTACTTCTTCGGACCCGATGGGGTGCTGTTGGAGCTAGCGGGATGGACGGCCACCTTCGGCCCCGACGACGTCTCCCACCCGCCCAAGCGTGCCGGGGAGGCCTGAGATGCCACGACTCGGACAGGTTCCCCGTGATGAGGCGCCCGACGGCATCGTCACCACCATGTACGACTTCATCTTCGGTGACCGCGACCCGGTGGCCGAGCCCGGTCTGCCCAACGGGACCCCGGGGAACTGGTGGACGGTGGTGGCCCAGGTGCCCGAGATGCTCGAGCACTGCGTGGGCGGGTTCGCGTTCTACCGGAACCCTCGGCGGGTCCTCGATCCCAAGCTCCGGGAGCTGGCTCAGATGAGGGTGGGCTGGGCGCGGGGGAGCCGCTTCGTGTTCTCCCAGCACACCAAGGCCGCCCGCGACAACGAGGTCCCCGAGGACCAGATTCAGGCCATCGCGGCATGGAGCACCAGTGACGTGTTCGACGCCGTCGAGCGGGCGGTCCTGGCCTGGGTGGACGCGCTGGTGCTTCAGGGTGGCCGGGTTGCCGACGGGACGTTCGAGGCCTTGAGCGCCCACCTGAGCGAGGTGGAGATCCTGGAGCTGACCTACATCACCACCCTCTACGACCAGCACGCCATCATGAGCAAGGCCCTGCGTCTGGAGCTCGACGACGTCGACGATCCGATCACGGAGCTCACCGGCGAGGGGATCACCACCGGTCTCGGGATGGGCTGACCGGGCCAGCCCCTCAGGTCGCGGGTTCTATCAGGCTGTCCTGACCAGTCCCGGCGGAAGCTGGGCCATCAGGCGGGCCAACTCGGGTAGCACCGATCCGAACGTCGATGTCTCGCGCCACAACAGGGCGATCTGACGACTCGGTGTCGGCGCCGTGAAGCGAAGGAGCGTGATCTGGTCCGACGCCGGTACCGGCGGTGCCACCGCCAGCTCGGGCAGCAGGGTGACACCGACCCCCGCGGCCACCATCTGGCGAAGGGTCTCGAGACTGGTGGCCCGGAAGCCTCGGCGCTCCCGACTGCCCGACAGCCGGCAAACCTCGAGAGCTTGGTCCCGCAGGCAGTGGCCCTCCTCCAACAACAACAGATCGAGGTCGGCCAGCACCGAAGGGTCGACGGGGCCGGCGGAGGCGGCGAGGTCGTGGTCGGCGGGTACCGCCAGCACGAACTCCTCGGTGAACAACGGCTGGAGGGTGAGCCCGTCATGGTTCACCGGAAGGGCCAGGACCCCGGCGTCGAGGGCACCCGAGCGAAGCTGGTCCAACAGGACCTCGGTCTTCTCCTCCACCAGCAGTAGTTCCAGATGGGGAAAGCGGTCGTGCACCCCGCTGACCACGTGGGGCAGGAGGTATGGCGCCAGGGTGGGGAACAGTCCCAGCCTCAGGCTGCCCGATTCGGGATCGCGGGCGTGCTGGGCAACGCGGTGGATGTCGTCGACCTGGCCGAGCACGGCGCGGGCCCGAGCGACGACCTGTTCGCCCGCCGCGGTCATGAGCACTTGGCGGGGGTTGCGTTCCACGAGGTCCACGCCCAACTCGCGCTCGAGCTTCTTGATCTGGGTGGACAGCGTGGGCTGGCTGACGAAGCTGGCTTCGGCGGCCCGACCGAAGTGGCGGTGGTCGGCCACCGCCACCAGGTAGGCGAGATCTCGCAGGTTCACCGCTGCACCTCCAGACTTGCGTCGTGTCCCAGGGTGGGGCCTCAGACCGTGGCCAGCGCCTCGTCGGCGGACTCGACGGGAGCCGAGGTACGGATCAGGTGGTCGAAGGCCGAGAGGGCGGCGGTCGCCCCGGCGCCCATGGCGACGACGATCTGCTTGTAGGGGACCGTGGTGCAGTCGCCGCCGGCGAACACCCCGGGGACCGAGGTGCGTCCGTGGTCGTCGATCACGATCTCGCCCCGGGGGCTGAGCTCGACGGTGTCCTTCAGCCACTCGGTGTTGGGCAGCAGTCCGATCTGCACGAAGATCCCGTCGAGGTCGACGGTGTGGCTCTCGTCGGTGGTGCGATCGGTGTAGACGATGCCGGTCACCTGCTCCCCGTCGCCGAGTACCGAGGTGGACAGGGCGCTGAGGACCACGTCCACGTTGGGGAGGCTTCGGAGCTTGCGTTGGAGGACGTCGTCGGCGCGGAGCTTGTCGTCGAACTCGATGACGGTGACGTGGGCGACGATCCCGGCCAGGTCGATGGCGGCCTCGACGCCGGAGTTCCCTCCGCCGATCACCGCCACCCGCTTGCCCTTGAACAACGGGCCGTCGCAGTGGGGGCAGTAGGCAACGCCCTTGTTGCGGTAGTCATCCTCGCCAGGTACACCCATGGTCCGCCAGCGGGCCCCGGTGGAAAGGACCACCGACCGTGAGCGCAAGGTGGCACCCGACTTGAGCTCGACGGTGATCAGGCCGTCGTCGCCGGCGGGGACCAGCCGCGTTGCCTCCTGGAGCTTCATGATGTCGACGTCGTAGCCGCGGACGTGCTGCTCGAGCGCGGTGGCCAGCTTGGGGCCTTCGGTGTAGGGCACCGAGATGAAGTTCTCGATGGACATCGTGTCGAGCACCTGTCCGCCGAATCGGTCGGCGGCCACACCGGTGCGGATCCCCTTGCGGGCGGCGTAGACGGCGGCGGCGGCGCCGGCGGGACCTCCGCCGATGACCAGGACGTCGAAGGGGTCCTTCTCGGCGATGGCCGCGGTGGCCCGCTCGGCGGCTCCGGTGTCGAGTTTGGCGACGATCTGTTCCAGGCTCATTCGACCCTGGTCGAAGGGCTCACCGTTTAGGAACACCGACGGGACCGCCATCACCTTGCGGGCCTCCACCTCGGCCTGGAAGAGCGCTCCGTCGATCGACTCGTGACGGATGCGGGGGTTTACGACGCTCATCAGGTTGAGGGCCTGGACCACGTCGGGGCAGTTCTGGCACGACAGCGAGAAGAAGGTCTCGAACCGGTAGTCGCCGGGAAGGGCGCGGATCTGGTCGAGCACCTCGGGGTCGGCGGTGGAGGGGTGGCCTCCTACCTGGAGCAGGGCGAGGACCAGCGAGGTGAACTCGTGGCCCAGCGGGATGCCGGCGAAGCGAACCGATACATCGGTGCCGACCCGAGAGATGGTGAAGGACGGAACCCGGGTGCCTTCGGGTGTCTCGTCGAGGCGGCGGGAGCTCACCTGGGGTGACAGGGACGCGATCTGATCGAGCAGGGCCCACAGCTCGGCGGACTTGGCCCCGTCGTCGACGGCGGCCACCAGCTCCACGGGGTGCTTGACCTTCTCGAGATGGGTCTTGAGTTGAGCGGCAAAGTTGGCGTCGAGCATGTCGGGTCTCCGTGTCGATGGCGCGGGTGGCGGGAGGGATGCGCGGGTTGGGGCCGGGGAGGGCGGCCGGGCGGGGGAGGGTGGGCATCCCCCGCCCAGCCAGGACTATCCGGTGAGGATCAGATCTTGCCGACGAGGTCGAGGGAGGGGGCCAGGGTGGCCTCGCCCTCTTCCCACTTGGCGGGGCAGACCTCGCCGGGGTGGCTACGCACGTACTGGGCGGCCTTGACCTTGCGGAGGAGCTCGGCGGCGTTGCGGCCGATGCCTTCAGCGGTGACCTCTTCGAACTGGACAACGCCGTCGGGATCGACGAGGAAGGTGCCGCGGTCGGCGAGGCCGATGCCGTTGCCGACCGGCTCACCGTCGTCGAACTCCTGGCCTCGCATGACCCCGAAGTTGCGGGAGATGTTGCCGCTGGGGTCAGCGAGCATCGGGTAGGTGATCTTGCCGATGGTCTCGGAGGCCTCGTGCCAGGCCTTGTGGACGAAGTGGGTGTCGGTGGACACCGAGTAGACCTCGACGCCGAGCTTCTGGAGCTCTTCGTAGTGGTCGGCCATGTCGCCGAGCTCGGTGGGACAGACGAAGGTGAAGTCGGCCGGGTAGAAGAAGAACACCGCCCACTTGCCGGCAACGTCGGCCTCGGTCACGTCGACGAAGGCACCGTTGTGGAAGGCGGTGGCGGAGAAGGGCTTGATCTCGGAGTTGACCAGGGTCATGGCTCAGTTACCTCAGCAGTGGTAGGGAAGTTGCTGATAGTTACCCTATATCACTTAGCCGGGTAATGATCGTCAGAACCGATCGTTTCTGACTATGTCCGCCATAGGCTCCAGCTATCGCGGAGGCGTAGGTCAGCTACCGACCAGCTCGTCTATGCGAGCGAGGGTCTTCTCCATGTTGGTGCGGGTCAGCCCGGCCATCCGGCGGGTCATGGCCCGACTGGCCGGGTTCTCCTGGGAGATGTCCCAGGTCTCCTTCACCAGGGTCCCACCCTCGGTCGGCTCCAGCTCGTAGCGCCAGATGCGGCCACCGACGAACTTGCCCAATGGTCCCGGACCGCGGGTCTGCCAGGCGATGACCCGATCCTGCTCGAACTCGATGACCTTGCTGACCATGGAGTAGGGCACCCCCCATTTCATCGACATGCCGAAGGTGGAACCAGCCTTGAGGGGACCGGGAGTGCCCTTCGCTTCCCGTACGGTCCCCGAGCCGTCGATGTCTTGATGGCGGTCGGCGTCGGCGACCAGCGCGAATATCGCCGAGGGCTCTGCTGCGATGAGACGTTCGACGGTGACGGAGTCTGTTGCCATCGGCGGAGCGTACCAACGACGACGCCTACCGACCGGGCTCCCGATGCCTGGGGCACGACATGGGGACCTTGTGGGAGAGTGCCGGCGTGGATCTGAGTGAACTTGTCGATGACCTGGAACAGGAAGGCGCGGCCCTCGACGAGATCGTCGCGGGACGGATCGGTCACTGGGACCGCCAAACCGAAGCCGAAGGTTGGACCGTCGCCCACCAGATCGGCCACCTCGCCTGGACCGACAAGGCAGCATCCCTTGCTGCCGCGGATCCGGCGGGCTTCGGGGCCCTGGTGGAGCGGGCCCTTCAGAACCCCGATGGTTTCGTCGATGCAGAGGCCGAGGCCTGGGCTGCGCCCGCCCTCGCTGGTACCGACGGGCAGATCGCCCTGCTGGAGAGATGGCGTGAGGGAAGAGCCGGGCTGACCACCGCCCTGTCCGCGGTAGCGCCGGGTAGCCGGCTTCCGTGGTTCGGCCCGCCGATGAGCGCCGCCTCGATGGCGACTGCGAGGCTCATGGAGACCTGGGCCCACGGCCAGGATGTCGCTGATGCCTTCGAGGTCGTACGACCGGCCACCATGCGACTGCGCCACGTCGCCCACATCGCGGTTCGGGCCCGGGGCTTTGCCTACTCGGTGAACGGGGAGGAGCCTCCCGATGCGGACGTCGCCGTAGTGCTGGACGCGCCGGACGGCTCGCAGTGGGCCTGGGGTGAGCTCGAGAGCCGCGATCGGGTGGAGGGTCCGGCCCTCGACTTCTGCCTGCTGGCCACCCGTCGTCGTCACCGCGACGATCTCGCCCTGGTCGTCACCGGGGCCCAAGCCGATCACTGGATGGACATCATCCAGGCTTTTGCCGGGCCCCCGGGTCCCTCCCGACCGCCCGCGGGCGGCGTATCGGCCTGAACCGGTGTGGGCTTGAGGAGAAGGTCCTTCTTTTCCTGTGACCTCTGCACTACGATGACAGTCCCACGGGCCACTCGGGTCCTGATCGTTCGCAGTAGGGAGATGAACTGATGGAAACCCCCGAGGATCTCACCGCCGAGCAGTTCACCAAGGCCCTCGACCAGAGCTGGGCGTCCGCCCCGACCGGCGGCACCGACCTGCTTTCCCGAATGCGTGACTCGATCGCCGACATCGACACCTCGGTCGACAAGCCCAAGATCACCAAAGAAGAGTTCCTGGCCGAGCTAGCCCGCGGTCGTCGCTGAGCGACCCCCGAACCGGTGCCACGGCCGACCCCGCCGTGGACCAACATGGGCTGGTGCGTGAACTTCCCCAGGCCAGCAAGCTCCAAGGTGTCGTCTATGAGATCCGGGGTCCGGCCAACGCCCAAGCCGCACGGCTGGAGGCCGAGGGTCACCAGATCCTCAAGCTGAACATCGGCAACCCGGCGGTCTACGGCTTCGAGGCCCCCGAGGCCATCGTCCGAGACGTCCTCGGTGCCCTTCCCGAAGCATCGGGCTACTCGGAATCACGCGGCATCGTCTCGGCCCGCCGGGCGGTGGTCAGCCGCTACGAGTTGGTGACTGGCTTCCCCGACCTCGACGTGGACGACGTCTACCTCGGTAACGGGGTCTCGGAACTGATCATCTTGACCATGCAGGCGTTACTGAACGACGGCGACGAGGTGCTGATCCCCGCTCCTGACTACCCGCTGTGGACCGCCGCGGTCAGCCTGGCCGGCGGGACACCGGTGCACTACCGCTGCGACGAGAACGACGGTTGGAACCCGGACCTGACCGACATGGAGTCCAAGATCACCGACCGCACCAAGGCGGTCCTGGTCATCAACCCCAACAACCCGACCGGCGCGGTCTACAGCCCCGAGGTGCTGACCGGCGTGGTCGAGTTGGCCCGACGCCATGACCTGCTGCTGCTGGCCGACGAGATCTACGACCGGATCCTCTACGACGACGCAACGCACACCTGCCTGGCGTCGTTGGCCCCCGACCTGCTGTGCATCACCTACAACGGTCTGTCCAAGACCTATCGGGTGGCCGGGTATCGCTCGGGTTGGATGGCGATCACCGGGCCCCGCGGCCACGCCCAGGGGTTCCTGGAGGGGATCGACCTGCTGGCGTCGTCACGGCTGTGTCCCAATGTCCCCGCCCAGCACGCCATCCAGGCTGCGTTGGGTGGCCACCAGACCATCGAGGGACTGGTCGGTCCCGGAGGTCGGCTGCTCGAACAACGCGACGCCGCGGTGGAGGGCCTGAACGCCATCCCCGGGGTCAGTTGCGTGGTCCCCAAGGGGGCCCTGTACGTGTTCCCCCGCTTGGACCCCGAGGTACACGAGATCCACGACGACTCGCAGCTGGTGCTGGATCTGCTGCTGCAGGAGAAGATCCTGGTGGTGCAGGGGACCGGCTTCAACTGGCCCGAACATGATCACCTGCGCATCGTGACCCTTCCCTGGGCCCGGGACCTCAAGGTGGCGATCGAGCGATTGGGCAACTTCCTGGCCAGCTACCGCCAATAGCCAGGACCTTCCGGGTGCCCGGTCTACCCGGTCAACCCGGTCAACCTTTCGACGGACACCATGGCGATGATGGCTTCGCCTTCCTCATCGGAGCGGGCGAGGTCGACGGTGGCCACCAGGGCCCAGTCGTGGTCGCCGGCCGGGTCGCACAGCGTCTGACGTAGCAACCAGGTCCCGGGTTGCTCGGTGATGGTGAGGTGGATGGGATTGCGGGCATCGGCATCGATGTCGATCGAAGCGTGCTCACCAAAGTAGGGAGCCAACGCCTCGAACCATCGTTGCGGCGTCCAGCCCTCGTCGCCGTCGAGGTCGCCCAGTGCATCCCAACGCCGGAGGGCGGCCATCTCCACCCGTTGGAACATGGCGTTGCGGACCAGCACCGAGAAGGCCCGACGGTTGGCGGTCAGCGGCGGCGGCGTGTGGTCCACCGGCTGTGTCAGCTCGGCCCCATCGGGTGGGTTGCTGAGTGCCTCCCACTCGTCGAGGAGGCTGGAGTCGACCTGTCGGACCAGCTCACCCAACCACTCGGTCAGGTCGATCAGCTCGTCGGTCTTGGTCTCCTCGGGCACGGTCTTGACCAGGGTGCGGTAGGCATCGGTCAGATAGCGCAGCAGGGTGCCCTCGGCCCGGGCGATCTGGTGGAAGCGCACATAGTCGGCGAAGCCCATGGCCCGCTCCCACATCTCCCGGACCACCGCCTTGGGTGACAGCGGGGACTCCGCCACCCACGGGTGGCGGCCCCGATACACCTCGAACATCGGCTCCAACAGTTCGGCCAGGGGGCGGGGATGGGTGACCGATTCCAGTTCGGCCATCCGCTGGTCGTAGTCGAGGCCATCGGCCTTCATCCGGCTCACCGCCTCCCCCCTGGCCTTGGACACCTGCGAGGAGATGACCGGTCGCGGATCTTCCAGCACCGCTTCGATCACCGACACCACGTCGAGGGCCCAGGTCGGGGACTCGGGATCGAGCAGATCGAGAGCGGCCAGGGCAAAGGGGGCGAGGGGCTGGTTGAGGGCGAAGTCGGCCTGGAGGTCGATGGTCACCCGCACCGTCCGGCCCCGGTCGTCGGGTTCGGTCAGCTCCTCCACGATGCCTCCGTCGACCAGGGCCTGCTCGATCTCGGCGGCGCGCACCAGGTGCCGAGCCCGGTTGGCCTCGGTGTCGTGGTTGTCCGACAACAGTCCGTGGAGCGCGCCCCGACCGTCACCGGGGCGGTCCAAGACGTTGAGGACCATGGAGTGCGTGACGGCGAGGGGCGCACTGAGCGGTTCGGGGGCAGCGCCGACCAGACGGGTAAAGGTGGGCTCGGCCCAGCTCACCGTGCCCTCGGGCGGCTTCTTCTTGGGCTGACGGCGGACCTTGGTTGGGTCGCCGCCCGCCTTGGCCAGCGCCTTGGCTGCGGATCGAGCGTTGTCGATCACGTGTTGGGGGGCCATGACCACGACCCGCCCCGACGTGTCGAACCCGGCTCGGCCGGCCCGACCGCTGATCTGGTGGAACTCCCGAGCGCTGAGCAGCCGCACCTGGGTACCGTCGAACTTCGAGAGCGAGGTGAGCACCACGGTGCGGATCGGAACGTTGATGCCCACCCCGAGGGTGTCGGTGCCACAGATCACCTTGAGCAGCCCGGCCTGGGCCAGGCGTTCGACCAGACGCCGGTAGCGGGGGAGCATCCCGGCGTGGTGGACGCCGATCCCGTTGCGGACGAACCGGCTGAGCACCTTCCCGAACCCGGCCGAGAAGCGGAACGCCCCGATCTCAGCCGCGATGGCGTCCTTCTCGTCCCGGGTGGCGAGCTTGAGGCTCATCAGCGACTGGGCCTGTTCGATGGCCCCGGCCTGGGTGAAGTGAACGAGGTAGATGGGGGCCTGGTCGGTGGTCAGCAACTCGTCGAGGACCTCGGGCAGGGGGTCCATCCGGAACTCGTGGTGCAGGGGTACCGGCCTGGTCGCCGATCGCACCACCGCCACCGGTCGAGAACTGCGCCGGAACAGGTCGACCTCGAAACGGGTGGTGTCACCCAGTGTGGCCGACAACAGGATCTGCTGGGCCCGGTTCAGTTCCAGCAGCGGTACCTGCCAGGCCCAGCCACGATCAGGGTCGGCGATGAAGTGGAACTCGTCCATCACCACCTGCCCGACCTCGGCCCGTTCCCCCTCCCGCAGGGCCATGTTGGCCAAGATCTCGGCGGTACAGCAGATGATGGGTGCGTCGTGGTTCACGGCCGCATCACCGGTGAGCATCCCGACCCGAGCCGGGCCGAAGGTGCGGGAGAGCTCGAAGAACTTCTCCGATACCAGCGCCTTGATCGGGGCGGTGTAGAAGCTGCGCTCGCCCCGAGCCATGGCCACGGTGTGGGCGGCCGCCGCGATCAGGCTCTTGCCCGAGCCGGTGGGGGTGTTCACGATCACGTGGTCACCCGACGCCACCGCCAACAGGGCTTCCTCCTGGTGGGGGTACAGCTCCAGGCCCCGCTCTGCCGCCCAATCCAAGAAGATGTCGACGGCCGCGTCCACGCCGGGCCTGTCACCCAGCCGATCCCCCAGGTTCATCGACTCACCGTCCAAGCCCACAGTGGTTCGATGGTAGGGCCTGTCGCGCGTTGTCGGTCCGGGTCGAGGGGCGGCTTGAGGGCCTAGCCTCGGTTGGTGACTTCGGAGCCAACCCCTGACCCGTCGGGCTCGGTAGGGAGTGGCTCGCACTCCGATACGCCTCGGTACGAGCAGATCGAGACCAACGAGACGGTTTGGCTGATCGACCGAGAGTTCATGGCCTCCAACTGGGAGTGCATTTGGGGCCGTGGCTGTCTGGGGATCCTGGCCGAGCCGGCACTGGAGCTGAACCAGGGCTGTTGCTCAGTGGGTGCGCACCTGGACGGGGAAGAGGAGGCGGCCACGGTGTCGGGCCTGGCCGCCACTCTCGACCCGGCCCGGTTCCAGTTCCATCGCGAGGCGGCCGAGGGCGGCGTGTTCGCCGATGAGACCCGGACCTTCACCCGGGTGGTGGACGGCGCATGCGTGTTCTTGAACCGACCCGGCTTTGCCGGTGGTGAAGGCTGCGCCCTCCACCTCGCCGCCCTGGATGACGGCGAGTCGCCCCTGGACTGGAAGCCGTCGGTGTGCTGGCAGCTTCCGGTCAAGGTGGATTGGGTCGACCTACCTGACGGTCGAGAACAGGCCACCGTGCGGGCGTGGTCGCGTTCGGACTGGGGTGACGACGGCGACCCGATGCACTGGTGTTGTACCGAAGGGGACCGGGCCTATGTCGGCGATGAGCCGGTGTTCGAGTCGTTGGCCCCCGCGCTCGAACGGATCCTCGGCCCCGAGGTCCACGTCGAACTGAGACGCCGCCTCGTTTGACCGCAGCTGTCAGCAGTCGACCGCGACGGCCACCGCCTGGCAGATCTCTCGCAGCACCACGGACTGCACAGGGACTGTGGAGGCGACCGAGGCTCCGCTGCTGGTGGCCGGTAGTGTCGCCGAGATGTTCGGGCGTGGGCGTTGTGTCAGAAGGCTGATGGTGGGAGCGGGTCTGTGCCTGGCCGCGCTGTCCTTGACGGGGTGCGCCACCGACGTGCCCAGCCATGACGACCTGGTCCAGGCCTTCGAGGACTCGGGCCTGTCGCCCGATCTGTCGCGGTGCGTCACCGATGCATTGCTGAAGAACCTGCCGGACGAGGACCTCATCCGCTTGGTCGAGCGGGGTAAGGACACCGGCCCTCGTGATGATCCCAACCGAGACGACGACCCCTACGACCTGACCCGAGCCGCGCTGACCAAGTGCCAGGAACAAGACCGGGCAACGTCGACCACCACCGCGGCATCGACAACAACGGCTACTGCCACGACAACGACGGCGACTTCGACGTCGACCACCAGCGGCGAGTAGCCAATCAGACAGATGGTGCCCGCGCCGCGTGAGGTCCTGCCGTTGAGCGAGACCTCCAGCGGGACGCCGCGGGGAGTCGAGGCGCTCGGCGTCGGGCGGGCGGGAACCGAATCGGGTCCGTCGGCGTTTCTTCTCCGTGACGCCCTATGAAACTGCAGCTCACCTGTGTAGAGAAGGACCCAGAGGCTTGGCCGGCCGCGGCGACCGTGTAGCCCTCCGGGCTGTCACTCCTTCCTTCGAGCAGTTCTACGAGACCGAACGGCTTCGCATCGGCCGGGCGGTGGCGCTCTCTCTCGGTGATGGCGACCTTGCGGCCGAGGCCACCGACGAGGCCTTCACTCGGGCCTATGAACGCTGGGATTCGATCTCGTCTGGCAACCCCGCCGGATGGATCTATCGGGTGGCCATGAACTGGGCCCTGTCGGTCTTGCGTCGCCATCGACGCCGTGGACCCGGCCCCCTCTATGAGATGGCTGTCGGAACTGCTGGGGTCACCGACCCCGATGTTGGCGAGCCGTCGGTGCGGGCTGCCCTAGCCGAGCTCGACCCCAAGCACCGCAGCGTGGTCGTGTGCCGTCACCTCCTGGGGTGGTCAGTGGCCGACACGGCGGCGGCCCTTCACCTGCGCGAAGGAACGGTCAAGAGCCGACTCTCCCGCGCCAACCAGATCCTTCAGTCGAACCTTCACCACCTCCGCCCCGAGGGGAAGTCATGAACGAGCGAGATCCCTACGAGAACTACCTGCATCTTCGGGCGGAAGGCCTGGAACTGCCGGGAGTGGGCGCGCCTGTCGTCGTCGAGCGAGCCCGGGCGCGCCGTAGACGTCGGCGTGCCGGTGCCGGAGCCGCTCTCGGCGTGGCGGTACTTCTCGGTGGAACCGTTGTCGGGCAGGGTTTGCGACCGGAAAGGCAGGCGGACGAAGTAGCCAGCGATAGGGCTACCGAGGTGGCGTCCGCGCTCGACTGGACACTCGTCAACGTCAAGGAGGGCCTGGGCTCGGCCACCGATATGGTCATCGCCGACTCCGGTACGGTGTACGCGCTGTCGACGGCGACGGGCGGAGTGGACCAGACCGTCGCCTCTGAGCCTGTGGTCTATTCGTCGCCCGACGGAAGTGAATGGACCGCGGTCGAGATGCCCGAGGACATTCGGGTCAAGGGACTCGCCTCCGACGGCAACACCATCTACGCGGTGGGTACCGCTGCGTTGGGCGGATCGATACGGGTGGCATCCTCAGGAGCCGATGGTGGGTGGGACGTTACCGACCTGCCGCTCGACCTGGAGGCAGAGTCGGCTGAACTCCACGGGAAGCTCTACGTGGCCGACCTGGACGTGGCTGCCGGGGGCGGCACGACCCTGGTCGGGGTCAAGGTGGGGCTGGATCCGGCCGTCGGTGACCTGGTGTCCGGCCAGATTCGGGTGTTCGCCCGCTCGGACCACGCCGGTCCGGCCGAGTCCGGAGGTCCCGATCCCACCTCGTTTCGTCCTGTTACGGGCATTCCGGACTCGATGGGAGGTCAGATCCTGGCCGGGCCCGACGGGTTCTGGTCAGTCACCGCCCACCCTGGCTCTTCAGGCCAGATCTCAGAGAGCGGCGAAGTCTGGACCGAGGCGCGGTACTCGCCTGACGGCTACGACTGGTCGGGGCCACCGATCTCGATCCCCGGTGAAGTTGTGGCCTCCGGTGACTTCGATGGTGCCCCACAGCTCTTGACGGTGCAGATGATGACTGGGTCGGTGGATCTGATCAGACTCGCGGGTGGATCAGCCCCGTCGCTGGAGTCAAACCCGGTGCTCGGACCCGTTGATGGTCAATTTCTCTCCGGCTTCAGCATCAGCCCGGTCGGCGTGACACTGGTGATGACATCGGAGTCGGGCAACTATGAGGTGCTGCACTCGGTCGATGGGAAGGATTTCGATCGTACCGAGATCCCCGTACGCCAGGCCGGGGAGCACTGGTATCTGGACGGGATCACCTCGATGCCTGACTCCGTCAAGGTGCGCCTCAGTTCCAACCCGAGTAGCGCCATGGCCGGTGGGGCGACCCGTACCCAGTGGGTGTTCGTCGGTACCCCGCGCTAGCCGAGGTCGGGCCAGGGTTTGGTGGGGGTGCGGGGGCGTTTGCGCTGGGCGCTCAACGCCCAAGCCCGGCGCCAAGCCCCTTCGGTGGGAGAACCCAACGAGGGGGTCTGGCCGGCGGCGGCCCGACGTCGGGCCGAGTACCAGTCCGACGTCGCTTCGTCGGCCAGTGCGGCCACCGCTTGTTCTAGGCGGTCGGCCATGGCCTGGGACCGCTCGCCGTCGGTGGGGAACAGGGGCTTGCCGAAGGTGACCACGGTGCGACCGGGCTTGGGCCGGTTCTTGCCCTTGGGCAGGATGCGCCCCGTTCCGGCCAGGTGGATCGGAACGATGGGAACGCCGCAGCGGATGGACAGGTAGGCGGCCCCACCCCTGAACGGTTGGCCCCAGCCGTCGGGTGAGCGGCCGCCTTCGGGGAAGATGACCATGGACCAGCCCCGATCGAGCAGTTCAGCGGCCTGTTCGGCCGAACGTCGGGTGACCTTGGTGCGTTCGATGGGGATGGCGTTGAGGAACAGCGCCGAGGCGGTGGCCTTGGTCCTGGTGTCGAAGAAGTAGTCGGCCGCGGCACCGGCAAACACCTGGTGGCGGTGAGGCTCGGGTAGCGATGTGATCAGCAGGCCGGCATCGAGGTGGCTGTGGTGGTTGGCGGCGAAGATGGCCGGGCCGTCCAGGTCGGCCAGGCGGTCCAGGCCCCGCCGTTCGGGCTGGGCCAGACCGGCGATGACCGGTCGCAGCACACCTTCGGTGAGAAGGAACCTGCCGTAGCGGGCCGGCATGCGCCGAGCCCAGTCCGAGTCGTAGTGGGCGCCGAGGGTGGGTTCGTCACGGCGAGGTTCGACGGTGAGGGGAACGGTGGGGGGCGCGTAGGGGAACGAGGCGCGCGTCACCAGGTCCCGAGGTCGTGGTACCCGTCGGGCCGCATCCTCATAGATGGCGGCCACCTTCTCCAGGCCTTTGCGTTCGGTCACGGGACCAACCCGCTCACTTGACGTCCGCCATCACCAGCGGCGGGTTCTTGTAGTGGGTGATGGAAGCGCCCGGTCCGACCACGTCCTCGGCCATCTCCAGGGCGTCCTGGAGGGTGGAGGCGGCCTTGAAACCGAGGCGCTTGACGGCGCGGGTGTCACCGCCGACCACGATGACCCGGCCCAGGTGCTGGAGGGCGTGGCTGCCCCAGTACCACATGTAGAAGGGGTGGACGCCGTGGTAGGCGTAGCTGGTGCGGTAGAGGTGGCGGTACCACTCGTCTTCGGCGAACTGGCGCTCCCAGCGCTCCTCGATCAGCTTGGGGTCGGTGGTGTCGGCCAAGACCTGTTCGAAGAAGTCGATGTAGCTGGGGTGGTGAACCGGGTGGAACTCCCACGGGGTGGGGTGGGTCATGATCAGCACGCCCCCCTCGCGCACCAGGGGCTTACCCCGGTACATGTTGAAGAAGTACCCGAGGCCGAGGCACATGACCAGGATCGGGTTCATGATCGAGTTGACGTTGTAGGGGCAGATGTAGGGCAGCCCCATGGTCAAGATGTCGGTCTGACCTTCGACCTCGACCAGGTGCTGGTCGAAACAGAACTGAAGGGTGCGTTCGTGCACCGGCTCGATGGCGCCGGCGGTGACCGAGGTGACCCCGTAGGGGGCCCGGTGGTTCTGGAAGATCTTGCGTCGGGCCGGGCTGGACAGGCGCTTGAGCCCCTGTTGCATCCCGATGAAGCTCACCCGGTCGCGGGTGGTCCATTCCCACTCTCGCTTGGCCAGCACCGACATCGGGCCGTCTTGGCCGAAGGTGTCGGTGTTGATGGTGGTCTCGATCTGGAAGACCTTGACCCCGGCGTCGCGGATGACCGCTCCCATCCGCCAGTTGGAGTGGTGGAGCTCTGAGTTGTGGCGGTCCATGAAGCTGCGGGAGTGCTGCATGGTGTGCACGTTGTGGTGGTGCTTGATGGAGCGGTAGCTGGCCAGGCCGGTGGCGGTGGACTTGTGGCCGCCGTCCATCGAGACGATGTTGATGTTCACATAGACCAGCAGATCCGACTCGGCGGCCCGCTTGTTGATCTCGACCTCTTCGCCGTGCTTGGTGGTGCCCAGGAAGGCCAGGTTGTCGGGGTCCTCGGCGTCGTGGTTGTAGAGGGCCCCGCTGGGGGCGAAGGCGTCGTAGACCCGATCGCCGACCGCTTCGCGAAGTTCGGCCTCGGTCATGCGTCGGTGCAGGGCCAACGCCGCGATCAGGTGGACGTCATCTACGCCGGCGGCGGCCGCCAGGTCGAGCACCTGTTCGATGACCCGCTGGCGGATGTCGGGCCGCTTCATGGGGGGCAGGGGCAGGGAGATGTCGTCGAAGGCGATGGTCAGACGCATCCCCGGCTTCAGCAGGGCGGGGAGCGGCTCCATCTCCAACGGGTTGTGCAGCGCGTGGTGGATCTCGGCCTCGACGTCGTCGAGGGCCGCGAAGGGCTCACCCGGGTAGATCACCCGGCTCCGGCCCGCCGGCAGCTTCTCGAGGCGGAACCCCTCTCCGTGGTGGAAGAGGATCGGCGGAGTCGACTTGTCGACGTCGAGGACGAATCCGGGGCGGGGCATCAGATGGTGTCCTTGGTGGAGGCGGCGTCGGGATTGACGGCGGTGGGGCGGGGGGCGGTGCGGAGGTCGAAGGCCACCTTCACCGCGCCGCGGGGCCCGGCGGTGGCGGCATGCTCGATGGCGTCGCGGTAGCGCGACAGGGGGTAGGTGGCGCTGACGAGGCGAGCGAGGTCGGCATCGGCCACGACCGACACCGCAGCCTCGAAGTCCGACCGGGAGTAGGCGTAGCAGCCTCGGATGGCCGTCTCGCGGTGCCACAGCGATGTCAGGTCGAGCGAGGTGTGACCTGGCATGCCGACCACCAGCACCTCTCCGCCGGGCGCCACCACGCTGAGAGCCTGGGAGAGGCTCTGGGCGGTGCCGACGCAGTCGACCACCAGGTCCACGCCGTCGGTGAGCTGACCGTCCGACCCGGTGGCAGGTCCGTCGGCACCGTCGCCCAGGACCCAGGCGCCGGTGAGGGAGCGGACCACCCGGCCCAGCTCGCCCGGGGCGACCACGAGGTCGGCGCCCAGGGATCGGGCCAGGTCCTTTTGGTGGGGGTACTTACCGGTGGCCACGATCCGCTCGATCGATGCTCCACCGGTGGGGTGACGCAGCGCCGCGATGGTCAGCAGGCCCAGGGTGCCGGTGCCGATGATCGCCACCGTGTCCAGGGGCCCATGGGTGGCGACCTGGCGGGCCGCGTGCACCGCGCAGGCCGTGGGCTCGACCATCACCGCCGCCTCGTCGGACAGGTCTTCGGGGATCGGCAGGATCTGGCTGGGGTGGGCGACCATCTCGGCCGACCACCCGCCGCCGGTGGATTCGCAAAAGCCGCTCTGCAGTCCCGGTTCCAGGTGGCCGAATGCCAAGCGGCCGCAGTGGTTCGTTCGCCCATCGGCGCAGGCTCGACAGAGCGGTTCGATGCCGCGCACCGCGCAGGAAAGCACCGGAATCAGCACCGCCCTGGTGCCGTCCTCGAGGTCGCCGACCACCTCGTGGCCGGGGGTGAAGGGGAACGAGACGATCGGCTCGAAGTACCGGCTGGAGTGGCCATCGATGGTGGCCAGGTCCGAGCCGCAGATCCCGGCCAGACGGGGCCGGAGCCTGACCCAGTCGCTGGTCGGCAGGGTGGGCTCGTCGACGTCGCGCAGGCTGATGGGGCCGACCGACGCACCCGAGCCGGCTTTGATCCGTCCCGCAACGGCGGCGGCGGCGTAACGACCGGGCTTTCGGTGGAAGCGGAGCGCCTTCATCGGGGGACCTTCATCGGGGGGCGGGCCGCGTGGCGGTCCGCCGGGGGG
>JAGQSO010000013.1 GCA_020439505.1 Acidimicrobiales bacterium | reverse complement strand
TCGATCAAGGACGGTGTGGAGGTCGTTGGCAACCGCACCCGGGTGAAGGTCGTCAAGAACAAGGTGGCTCCGCCGTTCCGTCAGGCCGAGTTCGACATCATGTACGGGAAGGGCATCAGCCGCGAGGGCTCGGCTCTCGACATCGGCGTCGATCTCGGGCTCGTCAAGAAGTCCGGGGCCTGGTACACCTACGAGGGCGAACAGCTCGGACAGGGCCGAGAGAACGCCAAGGCGTTCCTCCTCGAGAACCCCGAGGTCATGGTTGAGATCTCCGAGCGGATTCGTCAACAGGTGGGCATCGGAGCCTCGAATGAAGAACCCGTCGAAGGCGACGAGCTCGATCCCGACGATCTGCCCATCACGCTCGACTGAGCGAGTCGGTTGCAGCCCGAGTCGGGCTCTTCTCGGCCCCCCAAATGACCCGGACGTCCAGGTCCGGGTTGGCAGGAACCCAGCGGTTGGCTTGATCGTTCCCCTCGGTTGAGCCAGCCGATGTTCCACCCACACCCGTTGAGTGCGCTCGGACCGCTGGGGCCGGGCGCACTCGGCGTTGAAGCCCAAGCCGGTGGCGGTGGCCCAACCCCTGGACCATGCCTCAGCTCGTTGGGGTCAGGGTCACAAGCCGGCGAGGCGGCAGGAGGACTGCAGCTTGTTATGCATGATCCCGGCCAACTTCTCCTGGCCAGCCGAGTTGGGGTGGATGCCGTCTTTCTCCAGGTACCTGCTGGCGGGTGCGCCCTCGATGGCCTTCTGCCAGTCGGTGACCAGGTGGAGCGACTTGTGCTGCTTCACCAACCGGGCGAGGCGTGCGTTCCAACGCTCAGCCAACTCGGGGTCGAAATCACCGGTGGCCGGAGGCTTTCCCCCCGGCGTCGTCGGCAGGGTGAGCCAGATGGCGCACTGGAACCGGGCAGATTCGGCGACCATCTTCTCCAGATCGCGGTGCTCGGTCTGGTCGAGCCAAACGTCGTTGTAACCGACCAGGAAGATGGCCCGGTCGAGTGGGAGGCCGGCGTCGACCCGGTTGGCGATGGCCTTGGTAGCCAGGGGTAGCAGGTCGGTCGAGCGATATCCCGGCCGAGCGTAGGGCTCGAGATCGGTGTCAGGGTCGAACTCGGCCCGCAGATCTTCGAAGCTCATGTAGGTGACCGAGTCTCCGACCACCAGCACGTGGGCCGGTGTGCGGGGCCACAGCAGAAACGTCGCCAGAAGGGCCACCGCCACCATGGTGACGATCGAGGCGATCACCAGCCCGCGGCCACCCTTCTCTGTCCCATCGTGTTCGGGGTCCTCGCCCGCGTTGGCGCCCCCCGCTTCGGCCTTCGACCCTCGCCTCACGATTCCAGTCAACCATGCCGGAGTGGGACGTCGTCGGACTCCACGACGCTCGGTTGTGGCCCCTTCGGATCTGGGGTGTCGCGCTCCTAGACTTCCGGGGCCATGCCTGTCGATCCTGAGCCCCGTCGTTACCTGATCCGCACCTTCGGGTGTCAGATGAACGAGCATGACTCCGAGCGGATCGCCGGTCTCCTGGAGGCCGATGGTTTGGTGGCGGCATCGGATCAGGGCGACGCCGACGTGATCGTGTTGAACACCTGCTGCATCCGCGAGAACGCCGACAACAAGCTCTACGGGACCCTCGGGCACCTGAAGTCCCTCAAGGACCAGCGGCCCGGCCTGGAGATCGTGGTCAGTGGCTGCCTCGCCCAGAAGGACCAGCACTCGATCCGCGAACGAGCTCCCTACGTCGACCTGGTCTTTGGGACCCACAACGTCCACCGCGCCGCCGACCTTCTGCGTCGGGCCCGGGAAGAAGGCCCGCTGACCGAGATCCTCGAGGCCACCGTCGCCGATGACGCCGAGCTCTTCCCCTCGGCCATGCCCGCCCGACGCGAGCTGGGCCATGCCGCGTGGGTCACGATCCAGATCGGGTGTGACAACTCCTGCGCCTTCTGCATCGTCCCCGCGGTGCGGGGGGAGGAGATCTCCCGTCCGTTCGATCGGCTGGTCGATGAGGTGAGGGACCTGGCGGCTGACGGGGTGACCGAGGTGACCCTTCTGGGTCAGAACGTCAACTCCTACGGACGTGACCTCACCCTGGCCGCCCGCCAGGGGGGAGACGACTCCGTGCGGATCCGTCCGTTGTTCGCCGACCTCCTGCGGGCGGTCGGTCAGGTGGAGGGGATCCGACGGGTCCGTTACACCAGCCCGCACCCCAAGGACCTCCGCCCCGAGACCATCGCGGCGATGGCCGAGACGCCCGCGGTGTGCGAGCACCTCCACCTGCCGCTCCAGTCGGGTAGTGATCGGATCCTGGCCGCGATGCACCGTGGCTACACCGCCCAGCGCTACCTCGAACGGATCGCCGAGGCTCGGGCCGCGATCGCCGATCTGGCGGTCACCACCGATCTGATCGTCGGGTTCCCGGGGGAATCGGACGCCGACTTCGACGAGACCCTGGAGGTGGTTGCCTCAGCGGAGTACGACTCCGCCTACACGTTCATCTACTCGCCCCGTCCCGGCACCGAGGCGGCGGAGATGGTCGATCGATTCGTGGACCCAGCCGTGGTTGCACAACGGTTTGACCGGCTCAAGGCGGTACTGGAACGTTCGGCCTTGCGTCGCCACGAGGCGAGGATCGGCCGAGTGGAAGAGGTCGTGGTGGAGGGTCCGTCGCGCAAGGACCCCTCCGTTCTGACCGGGCGAACCCGCCAGAACAAGCTCGTCCACTTCTCCACCGCCGCTGCCATCCGGGTCGGGACCTACGCCGAGGTCGAGGTGACGGGAGCGGCGCCCCATTTCCTGCGGGGCGATCTGGTGGCTGTCACCGCACCTGCTACCCACCGGACCCGCATTCCGGTGGTCGCCGGCTGAGCGCGTCGACTCCGAACGAAGCGATCAGCTAGTGGTCAGGTCGTGATCTCTCCCTCGGCAGCGAAGGTTTCGGGTAGGGGTGCTGTCAGGTGACCGATCGAGCGAGGAGCACTGTGGTGCCGGCCGGTATGCGGCCGATCGCCCTGGTTGGGACGACGGCATCGGGCAAGTCGGCCCTGGCGTTGGAGGTGGCCCGTCACCGGGGCGATGTGGAACTGGTGTCGGTGGACTCCATGCAGGTCTACCGCGGCATGGACATCGGAACGGCCAAGCCCAGCCCTGACGAGCAGGCCGAGGTGGTTCACCATCTGATCGACGTGGTCGATCCGTGGGAACCGTTCGAGGTGCACACCTTCCAGTCGGCGGTCGCGGCGGTACTCGCCGACGTGCACTTCCGCGGAAGAAGGGCGTTGCTGGTGGGTGGCACCGGCCTGTACCTGCGGGCGGTGGTGGACGGGTTCGAGATTCCGGGCCGGTTCCCCAAGGTTGCGGCTGAGCTCGAGCTCACCCCCGACACCGCCGAGTCAACCGTCGTGCTTCACCGTCGCCTCGCCGATCTCGACCCTCGGGCGGCGGAACGGATGGAACCGACGAACCGTCGACGGGTGATACGGGCTCTGGAGGTGTGCTTGGGCAGCGGTCGCCCGTTCTCGTCGTTCGGCCCGGGTCTGGACGCCTTCCCTCCTGCGCCGGTTCGGATGGTGGGTGTCCGACTGCCCCAGCCGGTGGTGGCCGACCGGATCGAACGGAGGTACCGGCGTCAGATGATCGACGGCTTCCTCGATGAGGTGCGCACGCTCCGGTCCGGCCCTCCGATGAGTCGGACCGCCGCTCAGGCCCTCGGGTACCGGGAGTTGGCGGCCCATCTGGATGCCTTCGAGCGCGGCGATGACCATCCCAATCTGGAGGAGGCATTGGACGAGGCGATACGTCGGACCCGAGCTTTCGCCCGGAGACAGCGGGCATGGTTCCGTCGTGATCCCAGGATCTCCTGGTTGGATGCCGATCTGGTACCCGCCGACGTCCTCGGTGACCTTCTCGAGATTGCCGACCGTCACTGGGCGGATGCTCCCGGATGATGCTCTCGACGGTCGGGCCGGACCTCAGGTGAGGGCGACTCGGCTGTCAGGTGTCGGGGTGATCGTGGATCACGAAATCACCCCGGATGATCACGCCACCGCCGGGATCGGCGCTTGATGGTTCGGGGCAGGTGGTTGCCGGCTCGGTAAGGGTGGTGGTCCGGACCCGGTCTCCGGTGGCCCCGTTGTCCTCGATGAAGGTCAGCCTCGGGACCAGGGGAATTTCGGGGTCGTAGTCGGTGGCGTCGGCGAGGAACCCGACGACGGCCTGGTTGCCCGACACCCGCAGGCAGGTGATGGGACCTTCGTCGGGGATCCGGAAGTAGGCCGACCCCGGTGAGACCGAGATCGTGCCCTCCGGGCTGCCCCCGTCAGCGTCCCCCGATACGTCGAGCGAAGCCCCGTCGTAGTAGCCGAGTTGAGGCATCTCTGAGACGACCCCGAAGCCCGAGACCGAGTCCCGCCCGGTGGTGGTGGTGAACGTGTAGGTCGTGCCGCACTTGGTCGGTCCCGCCATCTCCGCCGCGCACGCCCGGTAGTGGTAGAGGGTCCCGTCGCTCAGACCGTTGATGTTGGCGGTGACCGCCCTGGAGTTCTTGGCGTAGTTGTTTTCGAACTGTTGCTCGGGTGTGGACAGACCCAGCGCCGGCGTGGCCCCGTACTCGAACCACCAACGCACGGTTCCGGTCTCTTCGCTGTAGGCCCGACCGTTTAGGGTGGCGGAGGTGTCGTGCACCGCCGTCGCCGGTTTGGTCACGCCGAACTTGCACGAGGACAGGATCATTGCGCCGCAGGCAACGATCGACACCAGCGCTGCTCGTCTCATCTGTTCACCCCTGTTCCCACCGACACCACTTTGACCGCCTGATTGTACGTGCCCGCGGTGAACGTGTCATCGGTCACGGTCAGGGGTCGCCAAATTGGTGGGTCGGGTGGTGTCGGGCTGCGACACTGGTCGTGTCATGGCTTTCCACCTCACCAAGCACCACGGATTGGGTAACGATTTCCTGGTCCTCGTCACCGACGATGCCGTCGCGGCCTCCCATCGGGAGGTGTGGGTGGAACGCGCCCAGAGGTGGTGCGACCGTCGTCGAGGCGTCGGCGCCGACGGCCTGCTGGTCGCGTTGGTGGGCCCGGACCTTCTGGACGCGGAATCGGGAGAACCGGTCGACGCGGTCATGACCCTGGTCAATGCCGATGGATCGGTCGCCGAGATGAGCGGCAACGGGATCCGCTGCCTGGCCCAAGCGTTGGCGATGGCCGGGGTGGGGTCCGACTCGACGATTCGGGTGGCTACCGATGCCGGTTTGCGGATCGTGCACCACCGCCCCGATCCGCTCGGCGACCCGGCGACCCTTTCGGCCAGCGTCGACATGGGCGCGGCCGCCGCGGGGCCGGTCGCGGACCATGAGGTGGCAGTGTCGGCCGATGACGTTCCCGCAGCCACCGCCGCCGCCCTGGGGCTGGACGCCGAACGGAGCGCCACCTTCGACCTGGGTAATCCCCATCTGGTGATGCTGGTAGCAGACCCCGATCTGGTGGACCTGGTTGCCGCCGGCTCCACTCATGAGGCCGCCTATTCGTCGGGCATCAACGTGCATTTCGTCGCTCCCACCCACGGCGAACCCGACGCCGTCGACATGAGGGTCTGGGAACGGGGGGCGGGAGTCACCGAAGCCTGCGGCACGGGGGCGACTGCGGTGGCTCGTGCCGTACACGACTGGGGACTCACCGGTCCTGCTGTGACCGTCCACATGCCCGGCGGTGACGTGACCGTGGACGTTGGGCCGACGATGACCCTGCACGGGCCGACCACCTTCATCGCCCGGGTGGAACTGGACCGTTGACCATGTCGGGTCCAACTCCGGACGGTCGAGGGGAATCAACGCCGATTCGGTCCATGAGCGATGGAGTCCCTCCTGTCGACCTAGACGTGGCCGTTGCTCCCGACCCCGCAGGCGGGGACGCCTATGGATGGTCCGACGACGACGACGGCATCTCCGCCGGTGACTCCTGGTCGGAGGAGGATCTGGCGCTCGACGGCTGGGGAGATGAACCGCAAGATGATGCCTGGGGCGACGAGGCCTGGGATGGTGACATCGAAGCGGGCGAGAGCCACCGCGGTGCCTTCGGTGACTACGGCGGTGAGAACCGTGCTCTCATCGAACGCAACTTCCGGGAACGCATCATCATCGTCGGCGTGACGCTCGGGGGCGCCGACCCCGACCAAACCGACGCCGACCTCGCCGAGTTGGCCCTGTTGGTCGATACCGCCGGTGCCGATG
>JAGQSO010000106.1 GCA_020439505.1 Acidimicrobiales bacterium | reverse complement strand
GTCTTCTTGACGCTGCTCGCTGTCCGGGTCTCGTGGGCCGCCTTCGGCGGACGATTTCTGGTTCCGTCGAGCCCGGTCCTCACTTCGTTGCGGCGCCTCGACGGTTTGCGCAGTGGCTCGCAAGCTCGCAACAGCGCAAACGTTGCCGCCGTGGGCGGCACTCTCTGTCGGGCCTGGGAGTCGCCGACGCTGTTCGCGGTCCGGTTCTCGTGGCCCGCCGGCTCGCGGCGGTAGCGTGCCGGACCCGACCCTGCCGAAAGGTTCTGTCATGGCCTCGAAGAAGTCCCCTGAAGCTGAGGCTGGACCCAGCGGCGGAGCCGGTGTTCATCCCGCTGACCGTCACGACCTGATCCGGGTCGAGGGGGCCAGGGTGAACAACCTTCGAGACGTCACCGTCGACATCCCAAAACGGCGGCTAACCGTGTTCACCGGGGTTTCGGGATCGGGCAAGACGTCGCTGGTGTTCGGCACCATCGCGGCGGAGTCCCAGCGTCTCATCAACGAGACCTACAGCGCCTTCGTCCAGGGGTTCATGCCGTCGATGGCCCGACCTGAGGTGGACCGCCTCGACGGTCTGACCACCGCCATCCTGGTCGACCAGGAACGAATGGGCGCCAACGTCCGTTCCACCGTCGGCACCGTCACCGACACCAACGCCTTGTTGCGCATCCTGTTCAGCCGTCTCGGTCAACCTCACATCGGTTCGTCCAACGCCTTCTCGTTCAACGTGGCATCGGTGCGAGCCGCCGGCGCCATCACCGTGGAGAAGGCGGGAGGCAAGAAGGTCGAGAAGCGGACCTTCGAGCGGGCCGGAGGCATGTGCACCCGCTGCGAGGGCACCGGCAACGTCACCGACTTCGACCTGAACGAGCTTTACGACGCCTCGCTGTCGCTCAACGAGGGTGCCCTGCGCATTCCCGGCTACAGCATGGACGGCTGGTACGGGCGGATCTTCCGGGGTTGCGGCTACTTCGACCCCGACAAGCCCATCGCCAAGTTCACCAAGCGCGAACTCCAGGATCTGCTGTACCGCGATGCCACCAAGATCAAGGTGGAAGGGATCAACCTCACCTACCAGGGCCTGATCCCCCAGATCCAGAAGTCCTTCCTGTCCAAAGACGTGGAGGCCATGCAGCCCCATGTTCGGGCGTTCGTGGAACGGGTCATCACCTTCACCGCTTGCCCGGACTGTGATGGCACGAGGCTCAACGAGCGGGCTCGGTCGTCGCGCATCGACGGAATCAACATCGCCGATGCCTGCGCCATGCAGATCAGCGACCTGGCCGAATGGCTCCGCGGCATCGAGGACCCGTCGGTGGCCCCGCTGCTGAGCGGGTTGCAGCACACCTTGGACTCGTTCGTGCAGATCGGGCTCGGCTATCTAAGCCTCGACCGTTCGTCGGGATCTCTGTCGGGCGGAGAGTCCCAGCGAACCAAGATGATCCGCCACCTCGGGTCGTCGCTCACCGATGTCACCTACGTGTTCGACGAACCCACCATCGGCATGCACCCCCACGACATCGCCCGCATGAACGAGCTGCTGTTGCAGCTGCGAGACAAGGGCAACACCGTGTTGGTGGTGGAGCACAAGCCTGAGGTGATCGACATCGCCGACCACATCATCGACCTCGGACCCGGGGCCGGCACCGCCGGTGGCCACGTCACCTACCAGGGGCCGGTCGAGGGGCTGCGGGGTAGTGACACCGTCACCGGCCGCCATCTGGGGGACCGCGCCGCGGTCAAGGCCACCACTCGGGATCGCACCGGGGTGATGGAGGTACGGGGGGCGGTCACCAACAACCTGACCGGCGTCGACGTGGACATCCCCCTCGGGGTGCTGGTCGTGGTCACCGGCGTGGCCGGATCGGGTAAGTCGTCGCTGATCCACGGTTCGGTGTCGGGTCGGGACGGCGTGATCGCCGTGGACCAGTCCCCCATCAAGGGGTCTCGGCGTTCCAACCCCGCCACCTACACCGGTCTGTTGGAACCGGTGCGCAAAGCCTTCGCCAAGGCCAATGGAGTCAAGCCAGCGTTGTTCAGCGCCAACTCGGAAGGAGCCTGCGCCTCCTGCAACGGGGCGGGTGTCATCTACACCGATCTGGCCATGCTGGCCGGGGTGTCAACGCCCTGTGAAGACTGCGAAGGGCGGCGGTTCCAAGCCGAGGTGCTGGAGTACCACCTAGGCGGTCTCAACATCGCCGAGGTGCTCGACCTAGCGGTGACCGACGCGGTGGGCTTCTTCGCCGAGGGCGAGGCCCGGATCCCCGCCGCCCACAAGATCGCGGAACGCCTGAACGACGTCGGGCTCGGATACCTGCGCCTCGGTCAGGCCCTCACCACCTTGTCGGGCGGTGAACGTCAGCGTCTCAAACTGGCCTCCCACCTCGGTGGCCCCGGCGAGGTGATCGTGCTCGACGAACCCACCACCGGCCTGCACCTGGCCAACGTCAACCACCTGCTCGAGATGTTGGACAAGCTGGTGGACGGTGGCCGGTCGGTGATCGTGATCGAACACCACCAGGCACTGATGGCCCACGCCGATTGGATCATCGACCTCGGCCCCGGCGCCGGCCACGACGGCGGCCAAGTCGTGTTCGAAGGAACCCCCGCCGATCTGGTCACCGCCCGTTCAACGCTGACCGCCCAACACCTAGCCGACTACGTCGCCTAGCTGACCGGGCTGGTGCGTCGTCGAGCTTGGACAGCCTCTTGGATGCTCTGACAACGCCCGATCGCGAGTTGGTGGTCGAGCCAGGCGTAGTAGCGGGTCAGTCCGGTGTTCGGTCCAGGGCTGCCAGGAGCGCTGGCAGGTCCACCTCGATCGTCACCCACAGGACATCGAGGTCGATGTCGAAATAGTGATGTACGAGCCGATCTCGCATCCGGGCGGCAGCCGACCACGGCACGTCCGGATACTCGGCCCGGCCGTCGGTACTCACCTGTTTGGCCGCCTCGCCGATGATCTCGATCAGCTTGGTCAGGGCCAGGCGGAGCATCTCGTCATGCTCGATATCAGAGCGCGTCCGATCCTGGGTGAAACGCAGAGCCGTACGCGCCGCGTCGCGGAGGTGGTTCAGCCGGACTTGGTCGTCAGGCCGCATAGAGCGCAACGGCCGAGCCGCGGACCTGGTCACGGAAGTAGCGGCTCAGGTCACCGTAGGTGCGGAGCTCCACGTCTCGGCCGAAGATGGCGCTCAACTCCAACTCCATGGAGGCAATGCCCAACAGGCCGGGGACACGGTCGGCGTCGAACTCGACGAGGAGGTCGACATCGCTATCGGCATCGAAGTCCGTCCGTAACACCGAACCGAACGCCGAGAGTCGGTGGATTCCGTGGCGCTGGGCGAAGCTGGCCAGGGCGTCGGCGTCGATCTCCAAGCCCACTCGAACCTCCATGGCACGAGGTTACGTCCGGTGGCCCTTCCCGCGTCGGCCATGTCGACGTGGGATGGCTTTAGCCTGAGGTGGTGGAGATGACGATTGCCTGGCCGTTGGCAACCGACCAGACCTTTGTGGATCAGCTCGAGGGGCTGTACGTCGAGTGGTCGGCGGCGTCGGTGCCCGAGCCGACGATGCTGGCTCTCAACACGGATCTGGCCGAGGAGTTGGGGATCGACCCTGACATGTTGAGCAGCCCTGACGGTCTGGCGGTGTTGGTTGGTAACGCGGTGCCGGCCGGGGCGGTGACGGTGGCCCAGGCCTACGCCGGTCACCAGTTCGGCGGGTACTCGCCGCGGTTGGGAGACGGCCGGGCGTTGCTGGTGGGCGAGCTCATCGATCGCCACGGGCAGCGCCGAGATCTCCACCTCAAGGGTTCGGGTCGTACGCCGTTTGCTCGTGGGGGAGACGGCAAGGCCGCGGTGGGACCGATGCTGCGGGAGTACGTGATGGGGGAGGCCATGCACGGGTTGGGAATCCCCACCACCCGGGCGTTGGCGGTGGTGGCCACAGGGGAACCGGTGATGCGTGAGGTCGTCTTGCCGGGGGCGGTGCTAGCGCGAGTGGCGGCCAGCCATCTGCGGGTGGGCACGTTCCAATACGCGGCGGCCACCGGCGACCCGGACCTGCTGAGCAGGCTGGTCGACCATGCCATCGCTCGCCACCATCCCCAGGCGGCCGAGGCGGACCGCCCGGCCCTGGCCTTGCTCGACGCGGTGGTGCAGGCCCAGGCCGCGCTGGTGGCGCGCTGGATGCTGGTCGGGTTCATCCATGGGGTGATGAACACCGACAACACCACCGTCTCGGGTGAGACGATCGACTACGGGCCCTGTGCGTTCATGGACGCCTATGACCCGGCCACAGTGTTCAGCTCGATCGACCACCAGGGCCGCTACGCCTTCGGGAACCAGCCGGCGATCATGGCTTGGAACCTGGCCCGGTTGGCCGAGGCGTTGCTGGTTCTCATCGATGACGACGAGGACTCGGCCGTTGCCGCAGCGACCGAGGTGTTGAGCCGATTCCCCGAGTACCTGGCCCGGGTCCACGAACCTGCCATGCGGGCCAAACTCGGCTTGGACCCCGATCGTGAACAAGACGGGGACGCCGAGTTGGCTGCCGACTTGTTGGCGTTGATGCGCGAACACCGGGTCGACCACACCATGGCGTTCCGGGCGTTGGGCGCGGCGGCGCGAGGTGACGTGGAGCCTTTCTCCGGGTTGTTCGCTCAGCCGGCGGCGGTCGATGCCTGGTTGGGGCGGTGGTCGTCGCGTCTAGGCCCCGATCGCGTGGCGGTGGGGGCGGCCATGGGCCGGGCAAACCCGATCTACATCCCCCGCAACCACCTGGTAGAAGAAGCCCTGGCCGCGGCAACCGACGGTGATCTCGCCCCGTTCCGCCAGTTGGTCGAGGTGGTGTCCCAGCCCTTCGATGCTCGCCCGGGCCTGGCTCGCTACGCCGAACCCGCCCCCGATTCGTTCGGACCCTACCAAACCTTCTGCGGTACCTGAGGCGGGCGAGCCGGTGAGTGAGCCGACCCATGAGTACTGCATGGCTATACCGAGGCGATGCCTCGGTCTGATCACCGTCGCAGCTACGACGGTTGGACCTACCCTCTAGGACCCTGAGGGCGGAGCAGCTCGGGGTCAGCAGCCGAATGCGTAGCTGACCGCCGAGCAGATCTGCCGCAAGGTTTCGTCGGTGACCTTGCCGACGCGGGTGGTCAACATCGACTGGGCGATGGTGTGGATCCCGTCGCAGTTGATGACCGATTCCCGTTCGAGTCCGACTTCGGTGTGATCGAACTCGACCTCGGCGGCGAGACCGCGCGCCGACGTCGAGATCTCGGCCACGGTGACCAGGGAACGCACATCGATGACCTCAGAGCGGGTGAGAAACAGGACCGGCCGCTTCTTGCGGCCGACCTCGGCGAGCCACACCTCGCCCCGGATCACCTGTCACTCCAAGCTTCAGCCTCGGCCCAGAAGTCATCCACGGTCTCGGGCCGATCTTGGTAGGCGGCCCTGTCGGCCTGGGCCAACGCGGCACGAACGGCCGTGGCAACGCCGTCACGGGCCGCGGCGGAGATGTTCACGCCTAGAAGACGCGCCTGCGCGACGAGATCCTCTTCGAGCGTGAACGTGGTGCGTGTCGTAGTCACAGCAATCAAGGTCCTTGCGTATCGGCTACGTCTCATCTGCCCAGAGCGGGTTGGAGCCCTACTGCTCAGGGCATCTGCCATGCCGAGTTGATGGGGTGGCTCGCCTAGTGGCTTGCCTTCAGATGCTATCGGTGACCGCGAGCACATTGTGAGGGCTGAGTCGGAGGGTCCAGTCTCAGCAGTCGGCCATGGCTTCGAGGGCTCGACAGATCTCTGACCGGCGCAGATCATCGAGACGGCCGATCCGGGTGGTGAGGAACTTGCGGCTGATGGGCTGGAGATTGTCGAACGACGCGGTGCACTCGACCTCCAGACCTTCGGCCTCGCTCAGCGAAACCTCGGTCGGTATGCCCCGGATCGTCCGGGTGACGGGAGCCACGAGAATCCTGTTCAACACCGGAATCGCCTCTGTGCGGGTTACGACCAACACCGGCCGACGCTTGTCCTCGCCCTCGGCCCACCACACGTCCCCCTGGCTGGGGATCACCACGGCTCCTCGGCGATCATCGCCAGTGTTGCCTCATCGGTGAACCCGACGTCATCGTCGGTTTGGGGTAGGCGGCGGTAGCCGTCGACGATCCTGGCCCCGATCTCGCGCCGACGATGGCGATCCACCAGATCCTCCAGGGCTTGGCGAACGGCATCGGAACGACTCTCGACCACACCGGCGCTCACCAGGGCGTCCACCTCAGCGGCCAACCGATCATCGACCCGCGTCACGAGTTGCATGCGAGCACGATACCGATCCGCATAGCGATCTGCATTACAGCGCATGTCAGAGGCGGCAAAACCTGTGAATACCAGGAAAGCTAAGGGTAAATCTGGAAGGAGCAGGATGCGTGTGCCACGATCGGGGGATGGCCAGCTTCCACAAACCGGGCCGGGTGGCGGAGTTGTTGGGGGTGAGCGTCGACACCGTGCGGCGGTGGTGCGACGAGGGGGTGCTGGGTACCACGCGCAGCGAGGGCGGGCACCGTCTGGTGTCTGGCCCCGACCTGGCCCGGATGCTCAGCGAGCGCCCTCCCGCCTACGAACCTGATTCGCTGTCGCCCCAGTCGGCCCGGAACCGTTTCACCGGCATCGTGACCAGGGTGGAACGAGACGGCTTGACCGCGGTGGTCGAGATCCAGGCGGGGCACCACCGGATCGTGTCGTTGATGACCCGCGAAGCCGCCGACGACCTGGCCCTCGAGCCGGGGGACCTAGCCGTAGCCGCCGTCAAGTCAACCACCGTGGTCGTCGAGGTCCCCCGAACCTGACACCACGTCCGCTTCGTCCGGGCGCATGGCCAGCAGACAGAACCAAAGGAGTACGGATGCAGATGCGCAAGACCTGGACCAAATGGATGGCACTCCTGGTGCTGGTCGTGGCTCTGCTCGCCGGGTGCGGAAGCGATTCCGACGACGGCGCGGCAACAACCACCGCGGCAGAAGCCACCGCCACCGCCGTCGATTCCACCGCCACACCGAGCCTCGAAGGCAAGATCACGGTGTCGGCCGCGGCGTCGCTGCGTGACGCCTTCACCGCCATCGCCGCCGATGTGAACGAAACCAACCCCGACCTCGAGATCGAGTTCAACTTCGACTCGTCGTCCACGCTCGCCACCCAGATCATCGAAGGCGCCCCCGCTGACGTCTTCGCCTCGGCCGACGAGAAGAACATGACCAAGCTCACCGAGGCCGACAAGGTGGACGGTGACTCCACGATCTTCGCTCGCAACGAACTGGTGATCGTCACCAAGCCCGGGAACCCGGCGGGGATCGAGTCCCTCGCCGACCTGGCCACTGCGGCCCAGGACGGGGTCATCTCGCTGTGCGGTGAGGACGTGCCCTGTGGCCGCTACGCCGCGGGGGCTCTGACCGCGGCCGGTGTGACCATCCCCGAGACGTCGGTGACCCGCGGCCAGAACGTGACCGCCACCCTCACCGCCCTCACCGAAGGCGACGCCGTAGCGGCCATCGTCTACGCCACCGACGCCCTCGCTGCTGGCGATGCGGTGACCACCATCAAGATCCCCGCCGACCACAACGTGATCGCCTCCTACCCGATCGCGGCGGTCAGCGGATCCGAGCACGCTGACCTGGCCAACGCCTTCGTCGAAGCGGTGCTCAGCGACGCCGGCCAACAGATCCTCGAGACCTACGGCTTCTTGCTTCCCCAGTGATGCGGACCGGCCCCAGCCCCGCGAACCGGCGCCGTGCCCCGGTCGGAGTGCTGGGGCTGGCCGTGGTGGCGGGCCTGTTCTTCGCCCTGCCCTTCGTGGGGGTGCTGAACCGGGCTGACTGGGCGAACCTTCCCCGAGACCTGACATCGGCCCGTTCGGTCGAGGCGTTACGGCTGTCGCTGGTGTGTTCGTTGATCGCCACGGCGGTGTCGATCCTGTTCGGTACCCCGCTGGCTTGGGTGCTGGCCCGAACCGAGATGCCCGGTCGGTCCGTGCTGCGAGCCTTGGTCCTGCTCCCCATGGTGTTGCCGCCCGTCGTCGGTGGTGTGGCGTTGCTGTCGGCGTTCAGCCTCCGTAGCCCCATCGGCGGCTGGCTGCACGACGTGGCCGACATCCAGCTCACCTTCTCCTCGGCGGGGGTGGTAATGGCCGAGACCTTCGTGGCCATGCCGTTCTTCGTGATCACCGTCGAAGGCGCCCTTCGAAGCATGGACACCCGATTCGAAGAAGCCGCGGCCACCCTCGGGGCCGATCGGGCCACCGTGTTCAGGCGGGTGACCATCCCCATGATCGGACCGTCGATGATGGCGGGTGCCGTGTTGGCCTGGGCCCGGGCCCTGGGGGAGTTCGGTGCCACCATCACCTTCGCTGGCAACATCGCCGGACGGACCCGCACGTTGCCGCTGGCCGTGTACCTGGAACTGGAGTCAGACCCCCAGGCCGCGGTGGCCCTCAGCCTGGTGCTGCTCGGCGTGTCGTTGGTGGTGCTGGTGGCCCTTCGAGACCGGTGGTTCATCCGGACATGAGCCTCGAAGTGCACGGACAGCTACGGCTGGGTGACGCCCGGGTCGGTCGCGGAAGGTGGGGCCGCACCAACGCTGATGCGGCCCCGGGTGAAGACGGTGCGGGTGAACACGACCAAGGCGCACACGACCAGGGCAAACACGGTGGGTGCCAGGTCGGGGGTGTGGAGCTCGACATCGACCTGGTGGCCGAGGCCGGGAAGGTCACCGCGCTCCTCGGACCCAACGGGGCCGGCAAGACCACGCTCCTGCGGGCGGTGGCCGGCACCATCGGGCTCGATCGCGGATCGATCGTGCTGGCCGGGAAGGTGCTCGACGAACCGCCGCGGTGCTTCGTCCCGTCCGAGGATCGTCAACTCGGAGTCGTGCACCAAGATCACCTGCTCTTTCCCCATCTCAGCGCCCTGGACAACGTGGCGTTCGGGCCGCGGTGTCGGGGCCAGTCCAAGGCCCTGGCGCGGCGGTCTGCGCTCGAGCTGTTGGAGGCGGTGGGGCTCGGCGAGCAGGCCCGACAGCGGCCCCGTTCGTTGTCGGGGGGCCAGGCCCAGCGGGTGGCCCTGGCCCGGGCCCTCGCACTGGATCCCGTCGCTCTCCTGCTCGACGAGCCGTTGGCCGCCCTCGACGCCGCCACCAGGGTCGAGGTCCGCCGCGAGTTGAGGCGTCATCTGGTCGGCTTCGCCGGGCCCACGGTGCTCATCACCCACGACGCCGTCGACGCGATGGCCCTGGCCGATCGGGTGGCGGTCATGGAGAACGGGCGGATAACCCAGGTCGACACCTTGGCCGAGGTGATGGCCCGGCCTCGGTCTCGCTACGTGGCCGACCTGATCGGCACCAACCTCCTGTACGGCACCGCATCTGGAACAACGGTGACCACCGATCAGGGCGCCACGCTCACCCTGGCCGAACCCCACCACGGTGATGTGGCGGTGACGTTGGCACCGGCCGCGGTGGCGCTGCATCCGAGCCCGCCCGAAGGCAGCCCCCGCAACCGCTGGTCGACCACCGTGCGCCACCTCGACCTGGTGGGTGATCGGGTGAGGGTCGGCCTCGGCGATCCGTTGCCTCTGACGGCGGAGATAACCGCGGCGGCCCGCGCCGAACTCGACCTCCATGAAGGAGACGAGATCTGGGTCGCCATCAAAGCGACCGAGATCGTGCCCTACCCGCGCTGACGAGCCGTTGCCGTCAACGGCTGGGCACTAATCTTGGACGCTCGCTGAGGGTTCGAGGAGATGTATGGCCGGCGGTCTGGTCGGGTTGTTGGATGACGTGGCGGCACTGGCCAAGCTGGCTGCCGCGTCCATCGACGATGTTGGTGCTGCGGCGGGCAAGGCCAGCGTGAAGGCCGCCGGGGTGGTGGTGGACGACACCGCGGTGACCCCGGCCTACGTGCAGGGCCTGGCCGCCAAGCGAGAGCTGCCGATCATCCGCCGGATCGCGCTCGGGTCGCTGCGCAACAAGGTCGTGTTCATCCTGCCGGTGGCCATCTTGTTGAGCTCGGTGGCCCCCAAGCTGGTCGAGGTCATCTTGATGTGCGGCGGCGCCTACCTCTGTTACGAGGGTGCCCACAAGGTCAAGCATGCCTTCGCCAAGGACGACCATGCCCATGACACCCCGGTGGCCGCTCAGGGAGCCGAGGCGGAGGAGGTCGTGATTCGCTCGGCCATCCGCACCGACTTCGTGTTGTCGGCGGAGATCATGGTCATCGCCCTCAAGGAGGTCATCGAGGAACCGGTGGTCTCCCGGGCGATCATCTTGGGCGTGGTGGCCGTGGCCATCACCGTGGCGGTGTACGGCGTCGTGGCCCTGATCGTGAAGATGGACGACGTGGGTCTGGCGTTGGCCCGTCGGGACTCGGAGTCCTCCCAGAAGTTGGGACGGGGCATGGTGGCGGCCATGCCCAAGGTGCTGTCGGTCCTGTCGACGGTGGGCATCGCCGCCATGTTGTGGGTGGGCGGTCACATCTTGTTGGTCGGTGCCGCCGAGTTGGGCTGGCACGGCCCCTACGACCTGGTTCACGACCTCGAACACGCCCTGCCCCACGAGGGAACGCTGGGCGGGGTCATCTCGTGGTTGGCCAACACCTTGGCCTCGGCCATGGTCGGCCTGGCCGTCGGCTTCACCATCGCATTGGTGGTGGAACGCCTCCCCAAGAAGGACGCCGCCGCCGCTCATTGACGGGGTGGTCCCGGCCGGGGCTGGGACCTCGGCCGATCGAGGTCAGGGGCGAGCGATCGATTGTGTCGATCGTTGCGACAATCAGGAGCAGGACGCCGCTGGGCTTGGCAGGCTGGGCCGAGCGGACCAGAGCCAACCCGGGCGGAAGGTTCCGAGGAGCACCGATGATCAACGACGAGTCCACCACCGAAACCATGGGATCGGCCGCTGGGGGTTGTCCGGTGCTCGGTCACAGTCACAACGCCACCGGCTCATCGGCCAACCAGCACTGGTGGCCCGAGCAGATCAATCTGGGCGTGCTCGCCCGCAACGCCCCCCAATCCGACCCGATGGGGGAGGACTTCGATTACGCGGCGGAGTTCGAGAGCCTGGACCTGGCCGCGGTCAAGGCCGACATCGCCGAGCTGCTCACCACCTCCCAGGACTGGTGGCCGGCCGACTACGGCACCTATGGCCCGTTGATGATCCGCATGGCCTGGCACAGCGCCGGCACCTACCGGATCAGCGACGGCAGGGGTGGGGCCGGTACCGGTACGCAGCGCTTCGCCCCGCTGAACAGCTGGCCCGACAACGCCAACCTCGACAAGGCCCGTCGTCTGCTGTGGCCGGTCAAGCAGCGCTACGGCGCCAAGCTGTCGTGGGCCGACCTGATGATCCTGGCCGGCAACGTGGCCCTGGAATCGATGGGGTTCGAGACGTTCGGCTTCGGGGGCGGGCGCGTCGACGTGTGGGAGCCTGAGGAAGACATCTACTGGGGTCCCGAGGACGCCTGGCTGGCCGACGAGCGCTACAGCGGTGACCGCGAACTGGCCAACCCGTTGGGGGCGGTCCAGATGGGTCTCATCTACGTCAACCCCGAGGGCCCCAACGGAGAGCCGAGCGCCCTGGCCGCAGCCCGTGACATCCGCGAGACCTTCGCCCGCATGGCGATGGACGACGAGGAGACGGTGGCCCTCATCGCCGGCGGTCACACCTTCGGCAAGGCCCACGGGGCGGCTGACGCCGACACCCACGTGGGCCGCGAACCCGAGGGCGCCAACCTCGAGGATCAGGGCCTCGGGTGGATCAGCTCCTTTGGGACCGGTCACGGGGCCGACACCATCACCAGCGGGTTGGAGGGGGCATGGACCCCGACGCCGACCAAGTGGGACAACACCTACTTCGAGGTTCTGTTCGGTTACGACTGGGACTTGGTCCGCACCCCGTCAGGCGCACAGCAATGGATCCCGACCGATCCCGACGCCGCCACCGTGCCCGACGCCCACGACCCGTCGGTGAAGCACCTGCCGATCATGTTCACCACCGACCTGGCCCTCCGCATGGACCCGGCCTACGCCAAGATCTCCCGCCGGTTCCTGGAGAACCCGGACCAGTTCGCCGACGCCTTCGCCCGGGCCTGGTTCAAGCTGACCCACCGCGATATGGGACCGGTGTCGCGCTACCTCGGCCCCGAGGTACCCACCGAGGCCCTCATCTGGCAGGACCCGCTGCCGGCGTCGGACCACGACCTGATCGGTGACGCCGAGGTGGCCGCCCTCAAGGCTCGGATACTCGACTCCGGTCTCACCGTGAGCCAGCTGGTCTCGACGGCGTGGGCGTCGGCCTCCACCTACCGCGACAGCGACAAACGGGGCGGAGCCAATGGAGGGCGCATTCGTCTCGCTCCCCAGAGCGGATGGTCGGTGAACGACCCCGAATCCCTGGCCGGAGTGCTCGCCACCCTCGCAGCCATCCAAGCCGAGTTCAACGCCGGCTCCGGCGCGGTGAGGGTTTCGATGGCTGATCTCATCGTTCTCGGTGGTTGCGCGGCGGTGGAGAAGGCGGCCGCCGAAGCCGGGGTGGTCGTGGACGTCGCGTTCAGCCCCGGCCGTACCGACGCCACCGACGACCAGACCGACGCGATCTCCTTCGCGGTGCTCGAGCCCACCATCGACGGGTTCCGGAACCATCAACCGGCCGGGGACCAGCGCCGACCCGAATACCACCTAGTGGATCGGGCCGCGCAGATGACTCTGAGCGCCCCCGAGATGACCGTCTTGGTCGGTGGGCTCCGCGTGTTGGGCGCCAACACCGCCGACAGCACCCACGGGGTGTTCACCGACCGGTCGGGGGTGTTGTCCACCGACTTCTTCACCAACTTGTTGGACATGTCGACGGTGTGGACCCCCAGCGCCGATCCTCACGTCTATGAGGGGCGTGACCGGTCAACCGGTGACTTGCGGTGGACCGCCACCGCCGCTGACCTGGTGTTCGGATCCAACTCCCAGCTACGGGCGTTGGCCGAGGTGTACGCCTCAGCCGACGCCAACGAGAAGTTCGTGGCCGACTTCGTGGCGGCGTGGACCAAGGTCATGGACCTGGATCGCTTCGACCTCCGCTGAGCGCAACGCTGCGGAGCGAACCGTCGACCTACATGATCTCGTTCATGATCTGGCCCAGTTCCATGGGGTACTTGCTCACGAAGTAGTTGAAGGTGGGCTCGATCTGGGTGAACAGGTTGATGTCGGGGGCCAGGGCGGCGGCGAACCCGTTCAGGTAGAGCAGGTTCTTGAAGAACAGCACCAATTCCTTGGGCAGGGTGAAGCCGTTGGTGGCCAGCAGCTTGATGATCGACGCCAGGGCCGCTCCGAGCTTGTCGACGGTCATCTCGCCTTCGCGCGACAGGAACGTCGGATCCACCGCGTTCAAGGAACGCTCCAGTTCGAGGGCCAGTGCGTCTAGGTCGGCGTCGGGGGGGATGGCCCCGAAGGCCTGAATTCCCTTGAGTTGCAGGGGGATGCTGTTCTGGCCGAAACCGACGAGGAACTGCACGGTGGCCGCCCGCTGGTCGGCGTTGATCCGGCCCGCGATCCCGAAGTCGATGAGGGAGAAGTCGCCCTTGGAGTTGATGAGGACGTTTCCAGCGTGGAGGTCGCCGTGGAACAGCCCGTAGGCGATCATGTGCTCCAACGTCCCCTGGATGGCCAGGTTGAGCAGCCGTTCACCGTCGACCACGTCGGGATAGGTCTCCAAGGCCTGGGTGTAGGGGACCCCCTCGACCCGGGTCATGACGAACACGTCCTCACTGGTGAGGTGGGGGATCGGACGCGGGTAGATGGCGTAGTCGTGGCCGGCGGCGTCTGACGCCAGCGCGATCTCGACCTGGTTGACCGCCTCGAACCGGAAGTCCACTTCCTCGAGCACCAGTTGGGCGAACAGATCCACGAAACCGGTGAGGTTCGCCACCCGGGCTGACTTGGACGCCTTCTCGGCCGCGGCGGCGGCGAGCGCCATAGAGCGAAGGTCCCGACTGAAGGTGCGGCGCAGGTTGGGGCGACGGAACTTGACCACCACCGAGGTGCCGTCGTGCATCGTCGCGGCGTGGACCTGTCCGATCGAGGCCGAACCCAACGGATTCGGGTCGAACTCGGAGAACACCGCTTCCACCGGCACCTCGAAGCGACGCTCGAACCGCTTCTCGACCGTGCCCGGTCGCAGCGGTGCCGCGGTGTCACGGCACCAACCGAACGCCTCCACCCATTCGTCGGGAAGGAGGCCCTGGGCGGTCGAGATGAACTGACCCAACTTGATGTAGGTGGATCCGCCTGCCTTGACCAACTCCTGGACGTGACGAAGTGCCGTGCCTTCCTCGAGGGTCTCGCCCCGAACCTTGCGGCGGGCGTCGTCGCGCAGCCCGGGAGCAACACCCCGTGCCAGATCCACACCGGTCCGTCCGACCGCCTGGAGGCTCTTGGGCCGGAGCGAAGGCCGGGCCAGGCTGACGGCCTCCCGCCCGACCTTGGCCCGTGCTCCGGGCCCCCGGGCCAGCCAGAGCCGGGCGGTGTCGCGCAGGCCGGGTGAGTCGTCGAAGCACGAGGACTCGTCCAACAGGGTGATCATGTCGGGAAGGGGAGGAACGGCCACCGACAGAGTTTGCATCCTGGGAGCCGCCCGTGGGGTCAGGAGTAACCCGAACCCGGTCGCGCCGGATCGGGTCCCGGGCGTGCCATAGTTCGGTCGAACGCCGAAAGGGGTGCCGCCATGGAGGCCGCAGAACGATCGACCGCTCCGAGCACCTTCGAGCGAGGTGCCCGACGACGCCGACTCCGGGCCGGGCGCTCCCCGGTCGCCTCGGCGTTGGTAGTCCTAGCGACGGTGTTGCTGGTTCTGGCCGGATGCAGCAGCGAGGACGGCGCCGCGCCCGCTTCGGGGGCCGACAAGGTCACCACCTCGACGCCAGAGGGTGGCTCGAACGGCGCTGGGGCGACTCCGACTTCGATGGGACCATCGGGCGAGGGCTGGAACAAGGTGCTGGCTCCGGCATCGTGTCGGTGCAGCGACGGGACCCCGTTCCACTACTGGGTTCGGGCCGCCAACCCCGAGAAGGTCCTGTTCTTCCTCAACGGGGGTGGTGCCTGCTTCAGCGCCGAGACCTGTGCGTCGGAGAGTGCCACCTACACCGTCAACCTCGAAGGTGACGACGGGCCGGGTGACGAGGGCATCTTCGACCTAGACAACGAGGCCAACCCGCTGGCCGACTACTCGATGGTGGTGGTTCCCTACTGCACCGGTGACCTGCACCTCGGTACCCGCATGAACGACTACGGCAACGGGGTGGAGGTCCATCACAACGGCTACACCAACGGTTCCACCGCCTTGGCGGCCGCCGCGGCGCTGTTCCCCCGGGCCACCGAGGTGGTGGTGGCCGGCTCCAGCGCCGGCTCGGCCGGAGCTCCGGCCTACGGCGGCGGGGCCCACGACGTGTGGCCTGACGCCGACATCGCGGTGATCGCCGACGCGTCGGCCGCCTACCCGGGGACACCGGAGATCACCTTGGCCATCGGTGGCCTGTGGGGGATCGAGGGTTCGATCCCGCTGTGGCCCGAGACGGCCGATCTGCCCCTCGAGGCATGGTCGCTCCCGGGGTTGTTCGTCAACGCCGCCAAGCACGATCCCGACCTTCGCTTCGCCACCTACAACAACGCCTTCGACAAGGTCCAGGCCGGCTTCTCGGCCATGATCGGCCAAGACGCCGCCAACCTGGTCGACCTGATCGACGCCAACAACTCCTGGATCACCGAACAGGGGGTGGACGTGCGCCACTGGGTGGCACCGGGTACCGACCACACCGTGCTGGGAGACAACGAGCTCTACAGGCAGAAGGTCGGCGGCGACTCGTTGATCGACTGGTTGACGGCCTTCATCGCCGGTGAGCCCGGCTCCGACGTCCACTGCACCGACTGCGGGCAGCCGGCTTCACCTCCGAGCTGACCCTCCTCCCCTCCGAGCTCACGGAGTGCCGACGGAGGGTCGACGTGTCGCTGACCGCTGGGGGAGGTCAGCGACGGTCGGTTCCGTTCAGCGCGAGGAACGACTCGATCACACGGTCGACCATGTGGCGGTCGAGGGCAGGCTTGCCGACCAGGTTGGCGAACAGGAGGGGGCCCACCAGCAGGGCCCCGGCCTGGTCCAGGTCCACGTCGGCGCGGACCGCACCCTCCTCGATGCCACGCTTGAGCACCGCGTCGACCACCCGTTCCTGGCGGGCCTCCAACTGCTGTTCGATGTGGGCGACGCCGTCCTCGTGGTTGCGCAGTGTCAACAGGGCCGGGAACACCCGGTTCCATTCGGGGTCGGTGAGGGCGGCGGCGATCTCACCCAACACCAGTTGCAGGGCCGTCACGAATCCGAGGTCGGGGTCGGGTTCGGTCAGCGTGGGGGCGCAGTTGGTGATGACGTCGAGGAGGATGTCGTCCCTGCTGTCCCAGTGCCGGTAGATGGTGGACTTGGCCACGCCGGATCGGGCGACGATGGCATCGACGGTGACCGCCGTGGGTCCGCCGTCGACCAGCAGATCGGTGGCCGCCCGCACCACGGCGGCGCGGCTTCGGGTGACTCGCGCGTCAACGCTCATTGCACTGTCGACGGTAGCCGGGGAGGTTTCGGCCGTGGCGACGTGACGGGAATCTCACCGCTCGGGCTTCCTCTCTCATCGACATAACAGTACGATACCGTATCGTATTGTAATCGGATGAGGACCACGATGACCGCCACCACCGTCGAACCGTCAGAACACCGAGCGGTCACGCCGCCCCCGGTCTCCCATGAAGCCGAACTGGTCACCGATCCCAAACGCCAGCGCCGGATCCTGATCGCCACCTGCTCGGCATTGATCGCCGTGGTTTCGTCGGTGTCGGGCCTCAACGTCGCCCAACAACACCTGGCCCTCGATCTCGGTGCATCCCAGAGCCAACTCCTGTGGATCATCAACGGCTACACCATGGCCCTGGCCGCGCTGCTGCTGCCGATCGGCGCGCTGGGTGACCGCCTGGGGCGCAAGCCGATCCTGCTCAGCGGTCTGGTGCTGTTCATCGCCGCCAACTCGATGGCCAGCCTGGCCACCACCACCACAATGTTGATGGGGGCACGCATCCTGGCCGGCGTCGCCGCCGCCATGATCATGCCGGTCACCCTCTCGGTGATCACGTCGAGCTTCCCGCCCGAGGAGCGGGCCCGGGCCGTGGGCATCTGGTCGGGCTTCGCCGGGGCGGGCGGCATCCTCGGGCTGTTCGTGGCCTCCTTCCTCATCGACAACTTCACCTGGCCGTGGCTGTTCGCCATGCCGGTGGCCATCGCCGCCGTATCGCTGGCCATGACCATCCAGGCCGTCGGCAACTCGCGTGAGCATCAACCGGGACGCTTCGACACCGTGGGTTCGGTTCTCTCGGCGGTGGCGATCGGCGCAATCGTGTTGGGTATTCACGAGGGACCCGAGAAGGGCTGGACCCACGCCCTGGCCCTGGGCGGACTGATCGTCGGCTTCGGTGCCCTGGCCGCCTTCATCGCCTGGGAGCTCCGCCAGGACAATCCCCTGCTCGACATCAGGGTGTTCTCCCACCGCGGACTGGCGGCCGGCTCGATCACCCTCCTGGTCGTGTTCGCGGTGATGTTCGGGGTGTTCTTGGTGTTGCCCCAGTTCACCCAGGCCGTGCTCGGCTACACGGCGCTCAAGGCCGCCGCCTCGCTCCTGCCCATGGTCGTCGTCATGATGCCGCTGTCGGCGGTGGCACCGCTGATCGCCCAGCGGATCGGCACCCGCACGACCCTGGCCGCCGGGGTCGGGATCTTCACCGCCGGTCTGGTGCTCCTGGCTCTGATGGTCTCGGCCGAAGGTGGTTACTGGAGCGTTCTCCCCGGACTCCTGGTCCTGTCCTTCGGTATCGGCCTGTGCATGAGCCCGTCGACCACCGTCATCACCGAATCGTTGCCCGCCTCCAAGCAGGGTGTGGCCTCCGCCCTCAACGACACCGTGCGTGAACTGGGTGGGGCCATCGGAATCGCGCTGTTGGGATCGTTCGTGAGCGCCGGCTACCGCACCAGCGTGGCGCCGGCGACCGAGGGCTTGAGCCCAGAACTGGCCCACCGGGTCCAAGAGGGGATCGGATCGGCTTTCGCCGCGGCCATGGAGCTGGGCCCAGATGCCGCTCCGGTGTTGACCGCAGCCAAGGCCGCTCTGGTCGACGGCTGGCAGTACGCCATGTGGTTCGGCGTGGGCCTGGCCCTCGCCACCTTCGTGTACCTGATGGTCAGGGGCCCGCGTGAGAGCGACCTGGCCGCCGAGGACGCCCTCGACGCCGACCTGCACCC
>JAGQSO010000012.1 GCA_020439505.1 Acidimicrobiales bacterium | reverse complement strand
GAGGTCAGCCGCCTGCCCGATGGACTTGCCGATGCGATCGGCTTCACCAACAACGGCGAACCGGTGAGGCTGGCCCTCAACATCGCACCCAAGAACCCGATCGTGGAGGTGACGATCGGAAGCTCCGACGACAGGACCGTCATGGCCCCGTTGGCTGCCATCGACGGTGACGACACCGAACTAGATGAGAGCTTCGCCGTCGACCAGGCCACGGTGGTCTTTGCCCCGCTCGGCGGTGCGATCGGCCCGGTCACGTTCAACCCCGGCGTATCGCTCCGATTCGATTCGACCATCCTCGGCACGGACGTCGAGGTGGCGGCGTTGGTCGACATCCCCAAGCTGAGGATCCTCGCCAACGTCTCGATCGGGCGTTTCGAGGTCGGCAACATCCAGATCAACAACACGCAACTCCACCTCGACCTCCAGCCGCTCGGTGCTCGCATCAGGATCGCCGGCGGTGCGACCATCCCCGACGGACCGTCGGTAAATGCCGTGTTCGATTTGCAGGCGGGCGTACTGGCTCTCGTCGACCAGGCGAGTGCTCCCCCTCCCTCCACCGCGGTGGCCCGCCCAACGGTGGGAATCCACGCAGTCGCCGACCTCACGGCGTCGGCTTGGGATGTGGCGCCCGGCACTCGGCTGACTGCGGTCAAGTTGCATGCCGAAGGCGCCCTCGATGCCGTCGAGGCCACCCTCAACGCCACGTTCGAGGCAGAGGCTCGAGCCACGGTCATGGGGCGCTCGATGGCATTCGAGGGAACCGCGAAGCTGAAGGACGGAGAGATCACCGAGGTCCACCTCCGCGTGAATCCCGGCACTGTCACCGTGGCCGGACTGACGCTGGGAGGAGATGGGACATGCCAGCCCTCCCTGGTGGCAGCCCCGACCGCTGCACCTATCGCCAGCCTGACGAGCGGTGCGGTATCTCGAGGAGCGGTCACCGGTGTCGTCCAGTCACCGGCAACTCTGCGCGGGATCACCGCCACCACCGCCAAGGCGGCCACCACGACCTCCACGACCAGCGCCGAGACACCGAGGCTGGGCAACAGCGGCCCCTGCTTCCAGCTCGACTACATGCCGGGTTCGACCCCACCCGTGGCCATCGGCTTCAACGGGGAGCTGACGGTCAGTGGAATAAAGGTCAAAGCCCGTGCGATGGTGGACTCCCGGAAGGCGGACCTACAGGGCACCGCGAGGCTGGGCCAGCTAGGCGAGCTCGCCCTGACCGGCACGCTCTACCACGGCACCAACGCCGACCTCGCTGGCTTCCGAACCCGCGTCCGCGACGAGGCGGCCACCGTCGTGCCGACCCAGGGATCCTTCCGGGTCGAGGGCAGGTTCACCCAGGGCAAGGCCCTCAACGGCTTCGAGGTTCCCTGGTCGTTCTCGGCCGGTTCCGTCGACCCTGATGGTTCCAGGGCTCGTGTCACGTGGGCAATGCTCGACGGGTCGATCTCGAGACCCGGATTCAACGTGACGGTCAAGGGTGACATCACTCAGTCCGGCTCCTCGCTCACCTATTCGTTGGTGGGTACATCCGCAGCCAAGGTCGACCAGAAGTCGATCGTCTTGAACCCGAACCCGGATCCGATCGCGGCCCCTGGACCGAACACCCTGCACGGTGCGGTGCGTCCCGTGGTGTTCGCCTTGGACCCCACGCCGGCAAGCCACCAACGGGGCCTCGAACAGGTTCGCGGGACCCTCATCGGACAAGCCTCCTATCGACTCTCGGTTGAGCTCCGTCACGACAAGAGCCCCAAGTTCTCCTTCGCCGGCGACGCCCGCGTCGACTACGTGGAGGGATTCAAGCGAGGATCGGCGACGTCGTTCACCGACGAGAGCCAAGCGAGCTGGAATCACCCGGTGAACCTTGATCTATCGGTGAACTCCGCCACCGGCCGGGCCTGTTACCGCTGGGGCGACCCGGGGGACTTCTCGACCATCGAATGGGGATCATGTCCCTGAGGCCCACCGGGAATCGTCCACTCCTGCCGAGGGGCCGCATTACCGTGGCCGCCCATGCCCGAGGACGGAATTCCACCAAGGCCGGTCGGGCGAACCGCCGAGCGGGCGGCCCTGACCGCGACGGTGGTCGACTTGGCGACCACGCGTCGACCCTCCGCCATCGCCCTGATCGGCGATGGCGGCATGGGGAAGTCCACATTGGTCGCCGAGGCGGTTGCGGTCGCCCAGGCCAACGGCCTCGCAATAGCTCTCGGGAAATGCCGGCACAGCTCGGTCGAGTCTCCCCTGCAAGGCGTGCGAGAGGCCTTGGGTCAGGCCGATCAAACCCCCCTCGCCCCGACCGGGTCCGTGGTCGAGGCCATGGTCAGCAGCCAGACAACCCTCCTGGTACTGAATGCGGTTGATGCGCTGGACCGATGGTCCGCCAATGAGCCCGTCCTGCTGGTGATCGAGGACCTCCACTGGGCTGACCGGGCCACCCTCACACTCATCCACCACCTGGTGTCCAGACCGGCTCGTGGCCCACTCGGGATCATTGTCACCAGCCGCCCGCCCGAGCGCTCCTCGCCCCTCACCGATTTGCTCTCGGACGGGTCGATGACGATGTTGAGGCTCGAGGCCATGCCCGTCGATGATCTGTTGGACGTTGCCCTCATCCACCTGGGCGCCGAACCGGACGATCCTCGCCGGGCCGACCTCTGCCCGGTGATGGGAAGCCTCGACGGCAACCCGATGCTGGCAGAAGCGGCTGCGGACGCTCTGCGGTCGGGCGCCGGGGCCTCCGTGTCCGCGAACCCGATCACCGAGCGAATCGCCCGGTTGGACGCGGAGACGAGCGACTTGGTCGGTTTGGCCGCCATCGCCGGGGGAGAGATCAACATCGGAGTACTGGCCCGGGCTGCTGCTCTGTCCGAGACCAGAGTCCGCGAGTTGTTGGACAGGGCCGCTGCGGTTGGCGTAGTGACCGATGTGGATGGTCGACCCCAGATTCGTCATGACCTTTTCCGCACCGCGATCGTCGACTCCCTGTCCGTGGATCAAGCCGACGCCCTGCACCGGGCTATGGCGTCGGCCCTCGCCGACACCGATGACCTCCACGACTCGCTCGAGGTCGTCGGGCATGTGATCGCCGGCGCTTCGCGCCCTGATCAGGCCACGATCGACCGTCTGGTGGGGGCAGCGATGGACCTCGTGGTCAGCGAACCAGCGGTCGCCCTTTCGATCACCGACTCCGTACTGGACCTGGTCGGTCAGGGCTTCGTCCCCACCGAAGTCCTCATCGCCAGAACCGCGTCACTGGCGGCATGTGGTCGCGGGCGGGACGCTTCGGAGTTGGGCGAGGATCTGCTGGCGCGCCAACTCGACCCGCAGGTAGAGGCTCGGGTACGGCGCGACCTGGCCTTGGCTGCAGTGGTGGTCGCCAACCCATCGGTTTCGGTGGACCAGATGAGGCGCGCCGTCGACGTAGCGACCGACTCGGCCTGGCGTCGACGGGCCTCTGTCGAACTGGGATGGGCCCTGTTCCTGGCCATGGACCACGAAGGCGCCGAGGCGACCGCTGCCTCTCTCATCGACGACCCCGATCCCACCACGCTCATCGGGGCCCTGGCGCTTAGGTGCTGGACCGGCTTGTGGCATCTCGACCCTGGGGTGTTCACCTTGGCTGAGAAGATCCGCCAGCTCGTCGAAGTTGAGATGTCATACGACTGGCACGTGTTTCAGCCCCTACTCGGCGTTGCCGCCGCCCAGACCGAGCAGTTGAACCTGGATGGTTGCCTGGCAACGGTGGCTGCGGGGCGAGCCCTCACCCGTCGTACGGGTGGCGTGTGGGCGATACCTGCGTACGACGCCATGGAAGCCAACGCGGCGTTCATGCTCGATGACCTCGACTGGTGTTGGGCGTCGGCTGCAGCCGCAGTGGACGGTGCCGCTCTGGTCGACGGTTTCGGGGTAGAGCTGTGGAGCCGGTCTCTACTGGCTCGAGTCGCCCTCCGACGAGGTCAGACAGAGGTGGCCGAGGCGGAATTGGCAACCGTCGACGTGATTGCCGCCGATGGCCGAGCCCAACTCGGTCTTGACCACATGTATCTGGCGATGGCCGAAGCGGCGCAGGCTCGCGGCGATCGGGACGAGGCCGCCGAGGTGCTGTCGGGTGGATTCCAACTCATGCACGCCGTGGGCGTTCATCAGGTTCTCGGCCAACTGGGGGCAGCAACCGTCGAGGCCTTGATCGATGTCGGACGGCGGGACGAGGCGGCCGACATCGTGACGACGATGCAGCACCTGGCCCGATCTGGCTTCCCCCGCTTGGTGGTCGGTGCCGCTCAGGCCGCCGCTCGCCTTCATCCGGGGGATGAAGGCCTGGTGGCCGAGGCTGCAGTCGCCACATCTCAGTCCCGTCCGACGGTAACCAGACCTGGCCATCCGACAGCCCGGACCGCAGTTCCACCGATCGCGACCTCGCCCTCGACTCCCGAGCGCGGCGACGGCCACACCTCACGATTCAACCTCACAAAGGCCGAACGTAGGGTCGCCATGCTGGTCGCCGATGGCCTGACCAACCGCGAGATCGCGGCGGAGCTGATGGTGTCTCGACGGACAGTCGATTCACAGGTCCTGGCTTGCTATCGCAAGCTCAACGTTCGTTCCAGGGTCGAACTGACCCGCCATCTCATGGTCGAGGACCTCTCCGCTCCGACACCCGGCGGCTGAACGGACTCCAGGTCGGATACCTCCCCATGCCCGAGGACCCGAGGAGGCGAGCCGACCAACGGCACG
>JAGQSO010000003.1 GCA_020439505.1 Acidimicrobiales bacterium | reverse complement strand
TTCCTGTGCGGCGTGGAGGTCGGTTTCGGTGCCGCCGTCGAGTTGGACGCCGAGCACGGTGCGGGCCGCGTCGCGCAGGCCGATCAGGCGAGCGAGTTCGGGACGGTCCTTGGCGAAGCGGGGCTCGTAGGTGACGGTGGTGCCGCCGAGGAGCTGGGCGATGTCGCCGTCGGTGCCGACCACGAAGCTGCCGTCTTGGGCGTGGGTGAGATCGAAGCTGCCGGTTGCCACCGTCGACGCTTGTCGCTTCGGGGTGTCGGTGGGCAGCGCGGGGACGAAGCGGAGGCCGTTGGTGGTGGCATCGTTGACGAGCCGTTCGAGCGCGGCGGGGAGTTGGGTGTCGAGGTCGCCGTTGGGCACCACGGTGAGCTCGTGATCTCGGTACATGCCCCGTGCTACGGCAAGGTCACCCAGGACCCGGTCGGGGTGCGCGTCGAAGTACTCGTTGATCTCCAACGGCTCACCACTGCTCTGCTCGCCGGTGGCGTTGGACGTGGCGGTAGTCGGGAGGTCGACGGGAACGGCGTGTTCCCACGCGGGGCCGTTGGGCTCGGCGCCGGGGAGGCGACGGCGAAGGACCACCAGATCGACCACGACATCGGTGCCAGATGAACGGGCGAAGGCCCGCTCGGGGAGCCGGACCGCGCCGACCAGATCGGCGAGCATGGCCATCTCGCGGCGGGCTGCGGTGTTGCGGGCGTCGAGGGTGTAGCGGGAGGTGAGGGCGACGACGAGCCCGCCGGGGCGGGTGAGGTGGAGGGACTTGAGGAGGAAGTAGTTGTGCAGGGCGTGGCGGCCCCGGTTGTGGTGAGGGTCGTGCGGGGTGACCTTGGCGAACGGCACGTTGCCGATCACCACGTCGAACGCGCCGTCCTCGACGCGGAGGTCTTCGAACGCGCCGTTGTGGATGGTGGCGCGGGCACCGTAGAGGTGGCGGGCGATCGCCGCCGTGGTGGCGTCCAGCTCGACCCCGGTGAGCACAGCATCGGGCGGAGCGAACCCCAAGAAGTTCCCCGACCCGCAGCCCGGCTCGAGCACCCGGACCGGCCCGTCGACACCCAGGTCACGAACGGCGGACCACATCGCGGTGACGACCGACGCCGAGGTGTAGTGAGCGTTGAGGGTGGTGCGACGGGCCTGGCTCCACGCCTCCTCCGTGCCGAGAAGCTGACGGACGTGGGCTCGCTCGGCGGCGAAGCGCTCGGCGGCGTCGTCGAACACCTGGGGGATCGACCCCCACCCGGCCCACCGGGCGAGCGCTACCTGTTCAGCCGGATTCGCCGCACGGTCCTCGTCGCGGCAGCGGCGCACGATCTCGAGCGCATCGAGGTTGGCGCGCAGCTTGGCCGTGGCACCCGGTGGGGCGAGGTCGTCCTGGCTCGCCGGTCGGAACGGTTCGCGCTGGGCGGACGAGGCATCGCCGCCTGTTGCCGCGGCCCCGGTCGGGGTCGGGACGACAGGGGCTACAGGGGCTGGTTGATGATCTGGTTGATCTCGGCCAGGAGCTGGTAACGGTCCGCCAGCTCCTGATCGTCGTCCCAGTCCTCGTCCGTCGTCTCGGTCGTCTCCGGTTGGAGGAGGTGGTGGTCCGTCAGGACGATCTCCTCGGCGGTCGACCACGCCTGGTAGCTGCGGTGCCGGTAGGCCTCGAGGTTCTCGTTGGTTCGGGGTTGGCCGAGGATCTGGTCGCGCAGGTCGCTGATCGCGGTTGCGATCGTCTCTCCGGCCTCGGTGAAGAAGTCGTCGGGGTCCGGGATCTGCGAATAGGCGTCCGGGCGGTGGGTCCGGTTGTGCTCGAGGACGAGCTGGCCGTAGCGGTTCATCGCGAATCGCCTCCTTTGCCGTTGTGTCGGCTTCGGTGGGAGGGAGCTCGATGTCGAAGAGCGAGAGCTGTTCGGATGGAGTGCGGCGCGTGCTCCGATCGCTGGACACAAGCTACCGCCACGACCGGCCGCCCCAGCGGAGCATCGTC
>JAGQSO010000105.1 GCA_020439505.1 Acidimicrobiales bacterium | reverse complement strand
CTGTCGATGGTGGTTTTCGTGTTCCTGGTTCTGCTCACGGCCCTGATCGCCGGGCTGGATTTCGGCTTCTCCAAGACGGTCCTGTGGATCGTCGATCAGTGACCTCCGGTTCCGCCCGACCCTTCCTCCGCCTGGTGCTGCTCCCATGACCTCTTTCGACACCCCCGAACATCCAGTCGTCGAAGCCGACGGCCCGACCGGTGAGACACAAGCCGGTGTGATCGTCGACCCCGAGACGGGCGAGATCCTCTCGACCTCGGTCGCTCCGGGGCCGTCAGCGGGCGACGTCGACCCCGAGGATGCCGCGGTCGAGGTGATCGATGCCGAGGACCTGGTGGTCGAGGCCGCTCCGGTGGACAGTCCTGCCGACCGGCCAGGTAGGTGGTTCGTGGTCCACACCCAGTCGGGCTACGAGAAGAAGGTGAAGCAGAACCTCGAGGCCCGCACCCAGTCCATGAACATGGAAGGGCGCATCCACGAAGTCGTCATCCCCATGGAGGAGGTGGTCGAGTTCAAGGGCGGCAAGAAGGTCGTGGCCCAAAAGAAGATGTTCCCCGGTTACCTCCTGGTGCGCTGCCACCTCGACGATGACGCCTGGTTCGTGATCCGCAACACCCCTGGCGTGACGGGTTTCGTCGGTCAGGGAACCAAGCCATCGCCCCTCCGCCGCAAAGAGGTCGAGACCTTCCTCACCGTCAAACCCGAAGGTGACGAGCAGGCTGCCACCCGCAAGGGTCGGCCCCGGCTCGAGTTCGAGATGGGTGAGACCGTCAGGGTCAAGGAAGGCCCGTTCGCCGACTTCAGCGGCGAGATCGTCGAGATCAACGAGGACCAGCTCAAGGTCAAGGTGCTGGTCAACATCTTCGGCCGGGAGACCCCGGTCGAGTTGGAGTTCTCTCAGGTGGCGAAGCTCTAGGTCCCGGACCTAGGCTCGCCTGTCCCCAAATAACACGTAGGAGCAAGAAGAACCATGGCCAAGAAGAAGGTCGCGGCCGTCGTCAAGATCCAGATCCCCGCCGGTGGTGCTACCCCGGCACCTCCCGTGGGTACCGCACTCGGCCCCCACGGCGTGGCGATCATGGACTTCTGCAAGGCCTACAACGCCCAGACCGAAGCCCAGAAGGGCACCATCATCCCGGTGGAGATCACGATCTTCGAGGATCGCACCTTCACCTTCATCACCAAGACCCCTCCCACGCCGGTCCTGCTGCGCGAGGCCGCCGGGGTCGACAAGGCCGCCTCGAACCCCGGCCGTGAGGTCGGTGGGACGGTGACCGCAGCGCAGGTCGAGGAGATCGCCAAGATCAAGCTGCCCGACCTCAACGCCAACGACCTCGAGGCCGCCAAGCTTCAGGTCGAGGGCACCGCCCGTTCGATGGGCATCACCGTCAACTGACCTGCCGTCCGGCCAGCTCGCCGGGCTTTCGATCATCGACAACCAGGCTCGTCCGGGATCACCTCACCCGGCGGCCACGAACCCAAGAGGGAGCCATCATGGCGAAAGGTAAGAAGTACCTCGACGCGACCAAGCGTTTCGACCGCGACCACCTGCACGGTGTCGGCGAGGCGCTCGACCTCGTGAAGAGCCTGGCCCCGGCCAAGTTCGACGAGACCGTCGAGTTGGTCGTGCGTCTCGGCGTCGATCCCCGCAAGGCCGATCAGATGGTGCGCGGCACCGTCGCCCTGCCCGCCGGTACCGGCAAGGACGTGCGGATCGCGGTGTTCGCCACCGGCGACGCCGCCGCGGCGGCCCGCGAGGCCGGAGCCGAGTTCGTCGGCGCCGACGACCTCGCCGCCGAGGTCGAGGGCGGCATGTTGGCCTTTGATCTCGCCATCGCCACCCCCGACCAGATGCCGGTCGTCGGTCGTCTGGGCAAGGTGCTCGGGCCCCGGGGCCTGATGCCGAACCCCAAGACCGGTACGGTGACCACCGACGTGGCCAAGGCGGTCGCCGAGTTCAAGGGCGGCAAGGTCGAGTACCGCACCGACCGCTACGGCAACGTCCACGTGCCCCTGGGCAAGGTAAGCTTCGACCCGTCGGCCCTGGAGGACAACTTCCGGGCCGTGCTCGACGAACTCCAGCGGGCCAAGCCCGCTTCGGCCAAGGGCCGCTACCTCAAGAAGATCTCCGTCGCCTCGACCATGGGTCCCGGAGTCAAGATCGACGCCAACCGCCTACGCCCCGAGGCCCCCACGGCTGGCTGACCTGATCCATAGGCCGGCGCTTCGAGCGCCGGCGCCGATTTAGCTCGGGTGTGCGGCGGTCACTAGCGTGGTCGCCGCACAACTCAAGTCGCCGAAGACCTCTGGTGCGCCACGGTGCGTAATGGGCTCCCGCCCGCCAGACGAGGTGGACGATTCCAGGTCGTTCCTCTCAGGGTGTTCGCGCGATGCGAACACCCGGTTTCATTTTTCTGACCGAAACAACTGAGAGAGGAGGTGCCCATGGAGAACCCGAGACCTGAGAAGGTTGCGGTGGTTGAGGAGGTTCGAGCTCGTCTCGAATCATCCGGCGCTGCCGTGCTGACCGAGTACCGGGGCCTCAACGTGGCGGCCACGGCCGAGCTCCGGCGTGCGCTGCGCGCCGCGGGCGGCGAGTACAAGATCTACAAGAACACCCTGGTGCGTTTCGCCGCCCGGGATCTGGGCTTGGAGATCGACGACCTGCTGACCGGCCCGACCGCCATCGCCTTTGTCGACGGCGACCCGGTTGCGGTGGCCAAGGCCCTGCGTGACTTCGCCAAGACCAACCCCGCGCTGGTCATCAAGGGCGGTCTGTTGGGCGACAAGGCCCTCGACGAGGCCGCCGTCAAGGCGCTGGCCGACGTCGAGCCACGCGAGGTCCTGCTGGCCAAGTTGGCCGGTGCGATGGCTGCCCCCATGGTGCAGTTCGCCGGCCTGCTCGAGGCCCTTCCCCGCAACTTCGCCTACGGCCTCAAGGCCCTCATCGACCAGGGCGGCGCACCCGGCGCTCCGGCCGATGCCCCCACCGTTGCCGAGGCTCCCGCCGAGGCACCTGCCCCGGAGGCCGAAGCGGCCGACGAGACCCCGGCTGCGGAGGATTCCGCTCCCGCCGACACCACCGAAACCGACCAGGCCGAAGAGTCGGCCGCCACCGAACAGGAGAGCTGACCAAATGGCTACCAAGGAAGAAATCCTCGACGCGATCGCGGAGATGTCCGTCCTCGAGCTGAGCGAGCTGCTCAAGGAATTCGAAGAGAAGTTCGGCGTGACCGCCGCCGCTCCGGTGGCCGTGGCCGCCGCTCCCGCCGGTGGCGGTGGCGACGCCGCCGCCGAGGAGGAGAAGGACGAGTTCGACGTCGTGCTGGTCGATGCCGGCTCGGGCAAGATCGGTGTCATCAAGGAGGTGCGTGCCCTCACCAACCTCGGCCTCAAGGAGGCCAAGGAGCTGGTGGACAACGCTCCCAAGCCGATCCTCGAGAAGGCCTCCAAGGCCGACGCCGAGAAGGCCAAGGCTGCCCTCGAGGGCGCCGGCGCCACCGTCGAGCTCAAGTAGTTCGGTCGGGCTCGGCCCGAACGTCAGTCGGTTTGATGGCCGCCACCTTCGGGTGGCGGCCATCAACGTTTTCGGGTACCGACCGGATCGGGTGGACCGACGACCATGTCTGTGATGTGTCACCGTGCGGTTGGCGCCGCTCGACACGACGGTCAGGGGGTCACTCCGGGTGGTAGGAGCCAGGCCTCGTACCAGTCCCGGTCGGACTCGAGTTCGTGCAGCGTGTCGACGTCGCTCGGCGCGGCACCGTTGGAGATGAGCGAGGAACGGGCCAGCGGGGAGTCGACCGTGACCATCTCGTCGGGTCGCATCCCGGCATCATGACGGACCCGTCGCTCGATGGTGTCGGCACGACTGCGTTCGCCTCGGCTGAGGTGGTCCCAGTGGACGAGGCGCCGGGCGCCCGGCGGCGGGTTCCATGACGCGCTGAGGCTCTTGCCCACGATCACCAGGGTGGGGAGGTCGCGGCGGTCGGTGGAGCGGAAGGCCCCGAACCGACTGGCGTGATCGGTGGGGAAGTCGAGCTGGTACCCGTGACGGATGAGGCTTGCCGCCGTGCCGGTGCCGACCGCACTGAACTGGCGGGAGTCGAAGTAGCGGAGGCTGTAGGTCCCTCGGGGCAGAACGCTGCGAATCTGGCGGGAGAAGTCGCGGGTGGTCGGATCGTTGGCCGGCATCGGCAT
>JAGQSO010000104.1 GCA_020439505.1 Acidimicrobiales bacterium | reverse complement strand
CCCGCAGGGGCGCACCCGACCAGGCACAACAAGCCCGGGCGGTGCTCGACTCGGTGACGCTGATCTCGATCTCCACCGCCATCTTCGAACACGCCGGCACCATCGAACCCGACCTGCTGCGCAGCCTCGACGCCATCCACCTAGCCGCGTCCCTCGACCTCGGCGACGACCTCGACGGCATCATCACCTACGACGACCGGCTGACCGCGGCGGCCGCCTCCCTCGGCCTCAGAGTCATAGCGCCAACCTGAGCATCTGGCCGGAGCGGTGCCCCCTGGGTGCACACACGGCCCAGGGGTCTCGCGCTCATATTGGGAATATCCCCCAACGACAACTCCTCGACGACCAGAGGCTCGGTACGCTCCGTCGTGTGGGTTCTGCTCCCGTTGACACCAGCTCAGAGGCCGCTGAGAAGCAGATCGCTACCTGGCGGGCGATGACGCCTGCGGAGCGAGCAGAGGTCGCTCTCGAGCTCTGTGAGGCCACGACTGCGGCCCGCAGTGTATGAGTCCCCTGGCGTGGTGGGAATCGGGTCCACCATGAGGTGAGCCACCGGCGTGATCCTTGATGTGTACCTACCAAAGTGCACACGAAGGAGAACACGCCGATGGCTCTGTCTGAGTCTGCCGTTTCTGACCTGCTCGACGCGCTCCGCGTCGGGGAGGGCACCGACCTTGTCCGTGAGCTCGCCCAGTGGGCGCTCCAGCAGCTCATCGACGCCGAAGCGACTGAGAAGATCGGTGCCGATCCGTGGGAGCGCACCGATGCTCGGGTGACCTATCGCAATGGGACCCGTCCGAAGGTGCTCTCTACCAAGGCGGGGGACCTGGCGTTGACGATCCCGAAGCTGCGCAAGGGTTCGTTCTTCCCCGGGCTGCTCGAGCCCCGTCGCCGTATCGACCAGGCCCTGTACGCGGTGGTGATGGAGGCATACGTCAACGGGGTGTCGACGCGGTCCGTCGACGACCTTGTCGCGGCGATGGGCGTCGACACCGGGATCTCCAAGTCCGAGGTCAGCCGGATCTGCGCTGGCCTCGACGAACGGGTCGAAGCGTTCCGGGGCCGCACCCTCGGCCACATAGCGTTCCCCTACGTCTACCTGGACGCCACCTACATCAACGTCCGCGATGACGCCCTGGGCCAGGTCGTGTCGAGAGCGGTGGTGATCGCAACGGGAATCACCGCAGGCGGTGACCGCGAGGTGCTCGGCGTCGACATCGGCGACAGCGAGGACGAGACGTTTTGGACCCGGTTCCTGCGCTCGCTCAAAGACCGAGGCCTGGGCGGGGTCCGGCTCGTGATCTCCGACGCCCACGCCGGGCTGAAGGCCGCGATCCGCAAGTGCTTTGCCGGGTCGAGCTGGCAGCGGTGCCGGGTCCACTTCGCCCGCAACCTGCTCGCCACGATCCCCAAAGCCCACGCCGAGTTCGTCGCCGCCGCGTTCCGGTCGATCTTCTCCCTCGGCACCGCCGAAGAGGTCTCGGCGCGCTGGGACGAGGTCGAGGCCACCCTCGCGGAGCGGTTCCCGAAGGCCGCAGCGCTCATGGCCGGCGCCAAGACCGACGTTCTCGCGTTCAGCGCGTTCCCTCGGGCGCACTGGCGCAAGATCTGGTCGAACAACCCCCTCGAGCGCCTCAACAAGGAAGTGAAACGCCGCTCGAACGTCGTGGGGATCTTCCCCAACGACGCCGCCGCGATCCGCCTCATCGGCGCGGTCCTCGCCGACCAGCACGACGAATGGGCTATAGCCCGCCGCTACCTCTCCGAAGGCTCGATGGCACTCCTCGACGACCCGCGCGACACTGACCCCGATCAGCCCGCAATCAGCGGCTGACCACATCGAGGATCACACCCTCGATTCCCACCACCCAGCGGGGCTCTGTCGCCGCAGTGGCTGGGATTCGACTGCAACACCCGAACATCACCGACACCGATCTCGCTTACGAGCTCTGCCGACGCCGCTACGGCCAACGCCTAGCCGACGAAGCTTTCGGCCGTTCCCGGTCCTGAGAGGAACGGCATCGCGAATTGGGCTCACACCTCAGCTGGACAGAGCCTTGAAGGACGCCGACCAGTAGCCAACCCTCCCACCGCCGGGACTCCTAGCCGATCTAGTTCGCGTTCCGGTCTATCCAGTCGGCTAGTTGGGCGACGGAGGCTTCGATCCCGGCTGCGGTGCCAGCGAGGTTGAGACGGTAGGTGGTCAGCCGTTGACCGCCTGTGACCACCTCGATGTTGTGGTCGGGGGCGGTGTCACCGTCGTCTACCTGGGCATAGATGAGCACACCATGTGAAAGCCCGAGCACTGTGCAGTAGGCGAGCAACTGGAAGTAGTCGTCGGTGCGGGCCTTGCCGCTGGGGGCGACCTTGTACTTGACGTCGCCGACGAACACGACTTCGTCATGGCGACGGAACTCGAGGTCGGGATAGATGGGCACCTTGCCTCCGACGCCGAGACATCTGTGGGTCTGGTCACAGACCTGAAGGCGGGAGCGGAGGGCCGCTCGCAGGCGGCGGGTGACGTACCCCTCGAAGACCTTGTTCATGTCGAGCAGGAACGACCCAGCGGTGTACGCACCGGTCTCGTCGGAGATGGTCAGGTTCTCGACGACGAGGCGAGCGAGCTGGAGGGTTGGCCGATAGTGCTGGTTGAGTCGGGTCAGGGTAAGTCGGTCAATATCGGCGGCCGTGGGCAGAATCGGCGTCACGTCTTCGAATCGGGAGCTGGCGTGGAGCAGCACTGCTCGGGTGTTCGGGTCGATCGACCCGAGCCGAAGTAGCTGGTTGGCCACGCCGAGGAGATAGCGGTTTTCGGCGATATCGGCTGTGTACTCATCAAAGACGCAGGCGATCGGAGCTGGCAGGAAGGCCTTCTTGATCTGGGCTGCGAAGTCGATCCGTCCTCGCAATGCGAGCAGTCGGTCCTGTTCTCGCTGGTACGAGCGGTGCAGGCCGTGAGCCGACAGCTCCTCGAGGGAACGGGCGAAGAAGGCGACGAACGCTCGGAGCAGGTCAGGTCTTGATCGGTAGGCGAAGTCGCCTTCCTGCCAGGCAGTAGCGGGGATGCCGAGGTCGAGGAGGACCAGCAGGTTGGCGAGGTTGATCTTGGGTCGGATCAGTACCTGTAGCCCGGCCGCGTTCAGGGTCCCGACGTAGTTGGTTGCCGTGATCTTCCATTGGCCACCGTCTGGTTCTGGGCTTACCTCGAGGATGCCCCGTGTTGAGCGAGCGAGCTTCCGGGCGACGCTGTCGGCGAGGTCGAACGACCCGTGCCCGTACTCCGACAGGCACAGCGGTTCGTTGGTCACCCGTCCTCCACGTCTCCGGCATCGGCTTTCGCCTGGTTGACCGCTTCGCCTGGTGGATTGACCGTGACATCGGGAGAGGCTTCCGGTTCCCGGTCTATGGGGCCTCCGCCCTCCTTTGTGTACTCGCCGTACGCCGCCTCGAAGACGAAGGACTTGAGCTGGTCCGGCTGGCCCCAGAGCTGATCTTCGATGTAGGGCATGATGCTGTACGTCCAGATCTTCTTCAGCTCGTCCATGTCGAGGTTCTTCTTGAAGAAGTGGCTGGGACCAATCTGAAGGTGCGGTCCACCCAGGAGTTTCGTCAGCCGGGTGTTCACGTGTTCGATGAACGACGCCACCCAGCTCATTTCGGAGTTGTTCTTGGCCAACCACTTCGAGAGCACGGTGTCGTGGGGCTCGTCGTGCGGGAAGAAAGGTATGAAATGGAAGCGTCGCCGCATGGCCGCGTCGATGAGCGCCACGGACCGGTCTGCGGTGTTCATGGTTCCGATGATGAACAGGTTTGGCGGAAGGGTGAACGGCTCGTCGGGTCGGTAGAGGGTCTGTATTGGCGCGTCGCGGTACTCCAGCAGAAACAGGAGCTCACCGAGGACCTTGGGCAGGTTGGCCCGGTTGATCTCGTCGATGACCATCACGTGCTTCACGTCGGGTGATGTGGCTTCTGCTGCGGCGGCAAGGCGGGCAAGCGGGCCTGGTATGAGCTTGTAGGTCAGTTGGCCGTCGGGGCCCGGTTCGGGCCGGTATCCCTCGAAGAAGTCCTCATATGAGGTGGACGGATGGAACTGGACCAGCATGCGTTGGGAAGGGTCGTTGGTGATGGCCTCGGCGATGCGTTGGGCGACGTAGGTCTTGCCGGTACCAGGTGGTCCGAAGAAGATCACCTGACCCTTGTCCTCCAGCAGGTCCAGGACGTCTCTGAAGAAGTCCTCGGAAAGGAACAGCTCCGATGCCAGCCCGGGGATCGGGTCTAGGGCGTCGGGGTGGGCACCACCAGGCGGACGGCCCTTCAACCAGTAGAGGAAGCGGGCCTGAGCCCACGGGTCGCCGGGCAGGTGAGGGTCGAGGGCTTGTCGGATCGAGTCGTTGGCCTGGACCTGCTTTGCACCGCGGGTCGCCGTCGCTGGTGGGGGCGTCAGGCCAATCAGTTGCATGAGCGTGGCCTTACCCATCTCCCCGGTGAACGGGAAAACCGGCAGAAACTGGTCGGGGTGGGCCACGGCCAACAGCTTCATGAGCACGCTCTCGCCCAACCCCTTGAAACCATCCTTGGGGTCGAGCGCCTGGTTGATCCGGTCCTCCACCGGTTCAGCGCCCCACAGGACCATGGAGATGAGCGCCATAAACCGTTCCTGTTCAGCACCATCGAGGCTGGTGAGGGTGGCGTTGAGAACCGCTTGGGGGCCGGGGCTGCCGTAGCGGCCGGTGTTGATGAACGGCTTGAGGCTGGTCGGGTCGGAGATCTCCAGGTTGTCGGGTACGAGCAACTTGGCCAGGACCTCACGGTCGATGTGGGCCTTGTCGTCCTTGTCTGTCGGGTAGCCGGTGGCAGCACGGAACTCCGCCACCAGGTTCGCCAAATCACCTTGGGGGTGAGGCGGAGAGTCCTCACCGTCGCTCGGCTGAGGTTCGACGATGGCTGCGGTCGCCAAAAGGTCCATCACGGGCTGGAGTGACGAGACCACCGTGATGATCTCGTCGGCAAGCTCGGGACTATCCAGGGCTTCCACGCCGGGATAGAAGCGCCCGAGAATGAATCCGCCGGGGCTCGGTTCTGTACCGGTCAGCAGATAGCGACCCTGATCGTCGTCCACCCAGGGACGAAAGAACTCCAGTCCCTCAGGGCGGTGGTCCTTGACGATCGCTCTTGCCGTGGCATCCCAGGCGCTGTCCACGAAACCGGGGTACAGGCCGACGTAGGTCCCGTCTACCGTGACAGCCAACCTGATCGACGCACGCTGACCTTTGGGTTGCCATTGGCTCGTGGCCCACCAGCGGTGGAGAACATCACCGCTCTTGCGGCTACCGGCTCGTATCTGAACGGGGCGACCCAGTGCGGCGGAAACCTGTTCTTGGAGCGCCGACACTGCGAGCCACACATCGTTGGTGAGGGCCCAGGCGTTGGCTTCTGCGGCCGCCTCAATCGTCTGGCTGGGATAGCCGGCGTCGGTCGCCAGCTCGGCGAGCTTCGCTCCGATTGAACACCGTTGGACCAGGCCGGGCGCCAAGCCGACGAACGGTCGTTTGGAGAACCAGTAGAGCCCATGAGCAACCGCAGGTGGATCGCCGACCGACCGGACGGTGCTGGCGAACTGCAGGTAGAGGCTGGCGTGGCTCGAAGCTTCGACGAGCCAACCAAGATCACGCAGGGTGTCTCGGGCACTCGTCCACATCACCGGCCACTCCTGCGGGTCTTGAAGACCCCAGAAGAACGACAGCAGGAACGGCACCCGGGCGGGGGCCGGCTGACCTCCGGACTTCACCTTCTCAACGAAGGCGACGAGGAGGTCGATCTTCTTCTTGGCGTCAGCGTCATCGGCGGGAGCCGTCAGGCACTGGGCGAGAAGGGCGACCGCTTCACCCGGTTCTCCCGCCTTGAGGACCTGTTTCAAGAACATCTGCCCGCTCAAACCACGAAAGGCGTCGTAGCCAGGGAGCCGGCACCAGGCTTCCATGAACACGACGAACGCCTCACCGTCGTGATCGATCCGAAGCTGTTCCAGGGCGGTAAGCGCCTCAGCCGCTCGAGTCACCCGCTTGGCGTCTGTGTCCGCAATCGCAGCCATGCGGGCGGGATCTTCCTGCTGTCGCTGGAGGATCTGTTCGATCTTGGCCTTGCGGGCGTCAAGCTCGAACTGCTCCAGGTCGGCAATCTCCACGGCCATCCGCTCCCCTCGTCGACGAAACACGGAGTCTGCACCACCTTCAGGCTCCTATGTGACCGCAACCGTGGGGCACCCCGAGCTCGGTACTCGCAGCGATGCCTCGATAGCAGGTGGCTCTGGGAACTGCCGTGGCAGATCGGCGCGTCTTGCTGCTACGCCTCGGTCGGGTAGCCCAGGATGCGGGCCAGGGTGTCGCGCGCGGCCCCACGGACCAGCTCTTCGTGTACGAACTGGTTGCGGTATGTCCGCAGGCAGCCATAGCAGGAGGTGTCCGCTCCGCACTCACAACTGTTGACCACCTGATAGGCCGATTCGAAGAGCTTCGCCAGATGTTTTGTGAGGAAGTGGGCGTGCCCGGCACCACCGGGCACTCCGTCGAAGAGGACGATCGCCGGGTCGCGGCCCGAGATGAATGGCCGTGTGGAACCGTTCATGTCGTCGCGGGTGATACCCACCGAGCGGGTGGCCGCGAGAAGTGCGTGGAGCGTGCTTTCCACGCCATGTTCACTCCGGACGGCCTCGGGCGCCAGACGGAGTTCCACGGCATCGGTCAGGTAGCGGTGTCCGAATTGGACGAACGCGAAGTTGCCGTCACAGTCACCCTTCCCGTCGGGGCGTTTGTGGGTTCCCTGCTTCCTACGGCCAGCGTTGGTCAGCGGTACCTCACTGATTGCCCCGCACCAATCGCAGAGTTGGAAACCGCCGGCGGAGCGCGACTTAGCGATCACTGTGATCCACGCCTGACGGCTGTGACGGGCCTCCACCTGACCGGCACTACCGGGGCCGAGATAGAGAAGTTCAGGGGTGGGCTCGGTGCCTTCGTAACGGTCGAAGAAGGTCTCCGACATCGCCACGGACGGGGGCCTCCTCTCCCCCGGCTTCTCCCTGCTCATCGCCCCGATGAAACCAAACAGGGGGACGACGAATCGACCTTTCGTTTTCCAAATTGTTCCTTCGCAGACGCGACACGCGGGAACTTCGGTCTCGCCCAAGTCCAGCCTCACCTGAAGTGCTCCGCAGTTGTCGCACTTTCCCCACCACCGACGGATGAAGGCTCCATTCGGAGGCTTCTTGAGGCCGATCGGTTCCCAAAGCGCACCTGCCGCCACGGTCTTGTTGCCGGGCGCATACATGGATACTGCCTGGCTGAGGTCTCGGCTCAGATCCAGCCGAGCCGCGCGTCTGTCCCCACTGCGAGCTAGGTCCAGGTAAGCGATGTCGACGGGGAACCCGTACTTGGGTAGTACTCCACTCTGGGCCAGGGTCTGGATCAGGGGGCGGCTGGCGAGCGTCGTGCGTATCCGGTTGAGCGGCGAGACCCGGGACAACTGATCTGCAGCGATTGCTTCATTAATTGCCTCGCTGACTTGGGCCAGATCGCCCCGGACGGCCGAACGGGCCCGGGTGAGCCAACCGGAACCGAGGTTCACATCTACTTCGGTGAGTAATTCCACCCAGGACCAGTTGTCGAGTCCAACGTCGTGATGAAGTTCCTCGGGGATTGATTGCTTGAGGAGGTCGACCAATGCCCCAGGCATCGAACGCAGCCAATCGACGAATCGGTCGGACTGTGACGTCCCCTCCGGCAGGAAGAACTTCTCCACGGTCTCCGCCGGCTCCTCTCCGGTGTCTACAAGATGCCGTAGGTAAGCGGCGAAGGCCACGGCGTGGACATGACGGCGGGCGATGTCGGGATTGCGGACCTCGATGATGGGTGGAGCAACGATGCCGTCGACCATGTCGCCCGGGTGGGCGAAGTAGTGGAGATCATGGTTGCGGCGTTGGGCGAAGGTGACGACCAATGCCGCCGACCCCGCACGGCGGCCGGCTCGGCCAGCCCGCTGGACGTAGTTGGCCGGAGAGGGCGGCATGTTGCGCATCAGCACGGCCTGGACTTCGCCGACGTCGACACCGAGCTCGAAGGTGGTGGAGCAGCTGAGGACGTTGACCTTGCCGTCGATGAACTCCTGCTGGAGTGTGGCCGCGTACTGGGTTTCGAGTTGGCCTGTGTGCTCCGCGGCCTGCATGCCGATCGGATGGATCTTGGTGTAGAGGTGCCGGTAGTGATCCTCATCGCCGAAAACGGCGATGCCAAGGGTTCCTTGACATCGGAAGGTGGGACATACACCCCGTACGGATCGCCACCAGATCTGCTGGCACGACGAACACCGGAACGGACGATGTTCGACATTGGCCGCTTGGACGGTAACTGCATCGTGGTTGATCACGTAGAGGGTCCCGTGCCTGCGGTCGTTGATGCTCACCAGCACGTCAGACCAATCCCCACCGGAGACTGCAAACCAGTTGGACCAGAGCGCATCGAGCAGCTGACGCGGGTCTTCTGCCGCTCCGAGAGCGGCCAGTACCTTGGAGAGATAGTCAAGACGCCGATTTGTCCCTCTGACGGGGGACCAAGACAGGATTCCGTATTCCGTGCCCTGTTGACGCACCTTGGTGACGATGTTGCGTGGCGAGAAGATCGGGTCGGCCAAGTCCACGTCTTCGGGTACCGACATCGCGCCGGACAGGCGAAGAGAGTCGAGGAGTACCCGGGCGAGGTCCTTCGTTTCGTCGTCGGTGAGCCCAAGTCTCGCCAGGATCGGTGGGATGACCAGCCTCGTCGGCATGTTCACCGTGATCTCCGCGAGACCGACCCCATCGAGGCTCTGACGTCGATCTACGGCCAAGGCCTCAGCGGTCAACCAGTGGAGTACCTCAGGCCTGTTGTCGGCCGATCCGGAGTCGTCGAGCACCAATTCCCCCTCGGCGCGCCGGCGGAGCCTGGTGGATCGGCTGATCAGCGGTACTGGGTCATCATCCTTGTCCAGTACCTCCCATATGAGTCGCCGTTGGACGGCCCGTCCGTACGTCCGAGACAGGTATGGGGCGAAGAATGCCGCGTCTTGGACCGAGTCGGCGAAGGACAAGAGCTTGCGGCCTGCGCCAATATGAAATGAGGCCTCCGATGTGCCCGGGGGCAGGGCCTGGTACAGGTGCGTCGCAACGACGGCAACCGGCGCCTCCGACCCGGTCAGCACCCGCAGCACGATGCTTGTGTTGCTGCGGCCGCCACATGCCACACAGACACGGAGATCGCCCTCGGAATTGGCAGGTTCCAGTCGGGTGACCGACTGGGGGTCAGGTCTGCTGCACCCACATCCACCTGTCTCGCCGAGGTGACCGCAGCTCACACACAATTGGTCAAAGGTGAGATGGTCGGGTCCGTCCGCCTCGTAGTTGGCCGCTTCGTCTTCGTCTAGGACTACGTCGTCGCCTGCCTGAGCCACGTGCAGATAGAGCGGCCGACTCGTGAGGGTCAAGAGCTGGAAGTGGTTGGTGTCATCGAGGTGGCCAAGGAGGTATTCCGCGCCGCATTTGCGGCATGAGCTCACCTCGAACATGGTCCGGTCCCGACCGACCCGAGCACACCCCTGGCACTTGACCTGCCGGGTGAGAACCATCCGCGGGACACCCAGCGGGTGGTCCGAGGCGCGGCACACGAACGCGCCTTCCAGAGCTCTAACCATGAGGTGGTAGCGGGCGGGAAGGAGGGGCGGGTCCTGTGGGGCGGCCCTGGCCGCCAGGCAGAGTTCGACCAGATCGACCGCTACCTGGCCCGGGCTCGGGCCGGTGAATACCTCGCTGGCCAGGTCGCGGAGGGGTCCGCTGCCTCGTTCCAGCACACCCTGCAAGCGGACGACGTGGTGTTCGCTTTCGAGCAGCCGGTGCAGGTAGGTGGCCACAGTGTCATCAGGTTCGACGCTGACCGGCGGAGAGGAGTCCGAAACCACTGACGCCAGCCGGGCAGGTTCCGCACCAGACCGCCAGGCCGAGGCCAACTCGCCGATCAGCTCCTGCGGCATGCGCCAGCGTTCGGAACCCGACAGCTCCTTGCGAACCGGTTCCACTACATCCAGACCGGAGGGATCGTCTTCGCTTGGAGCGAACGGCTCGTCGAATAGCCGTCGACCGAACTCCGCTAGCTGGAGCCGCGCCTCGGGACCTTGCCCGAGGGTCGCGCTGGTACCGACAACCTGAAGTCGGCCTCGCTGACCACCCAGGACCCGGCCTCGGAGTCGACGGAGGAGCATGCCCAGCTCTGCCCCCTTGGCTCCGTCGTAAACGTGGATCTCGTCGAGGACGACTGACCGCCAGTACTTGCCGGTGAGGCCATCGAAGAAGGCCGTATCGGCGGGCCGGAGCAAGAGATATTCGAGCATGGCGAAGTTCGTGATGAGGATGTGCGGTGGGCGTTCCTTCATCTGGTCACGCGAGACCAGCTCGTTGGGGAGAGGTTCCTCACCGAACACCGCCTGGTGGTGGGCCACTGCATCACGCTGCTTGTGTTTGGTGTCGCCGACGTAGCGGCCAAAGCTGATCTCGGGAAACGGCTTCAGAAGTTCACGCAATCGCTTGAGCTGATCATTGGCCAGGGCATTCATCGGGTAGAGAAGCAAAGACCGGACACCGGGGTTGTTCAAGGTGCCCGAGCCCAGCTCTCCCAGAAGATCGTTGATCACCGGCAGCAAGAAGCATTCGGTCTTGCCCGACCCCGTTCCGGTGGCGACCATCAGGTTGCGGCCATCAATCAGCTTTCGGATCGCCTCCTCTTGGTGCTTGTAAAGCGGACGGTCCAAAGGGAAGTCCTCCGGCGTAAAGCGCCGGAACTGTTCGGTCACTACCCCTTGGTCGATGAGCTCACCGAGGCTGGCGCCGGTCGCGTACGGAGCGGTGGCCTGGAGAATCGGGCCGTTGACTAGGGCACGGTCAGCACTTAGGGCGGCGGAAAGCTCGGCATGGCGCTCCGGGTTCTGGAAGCCGAAGGTCGTTTCCAAATAGCGACGGTAGGAGCCGATGATGTCCTGGGAGACTGCGAGCGCGTCGATGGTTTGGGTCATGGATCAGCTCCGATTGATGGCGATGGCCAGCAAGATTGACCGTTCGACGAGAGCGGGTGCGATTGGGTGGGCCTTCCACAGCGCGAGGGTGGCAGCGTCTCGTTCCCCTCCGAAGCGGATCATGTGGAAGGCGGCCGCCTGTAGATCGGCGGGGAACCGCGCTGCCCCCGGTGCCTTACCCGACGGGGTCAGGGCATCTAGGTAACCGGTGAACCGGTCGTCGCGACGCAGGCGGGTGTCGTTCAGGCGACCGTACGCGCCTTGCCACTCACGGGTCAGTCGGAAGCCATCCAGATATGACGACACCAGCCAGCTGAACATGGCGGCTTGGAGGCCCGTCGCGGTGAGAAGCCGAATTTCATCGATTTCGAGGATTTCGCGGATTGCCTGCAAGTCGGCGGCCGACCTGTTCATCAGCACCACGAGGCTGTCAATTCCCTCTCCCGATTCGGGGGGTGCACCTCTCGGGTCCCATCCGAAGTGGTCGGCCCACCGGTCTGCGGCATTTGTATTCGAGATCCAGCTGTCGGCGGCCGCGGCAAGGATCGGGGCCGATCGGTAGAGGCGACGGCGTTCAGCGTCGGTGGCGTTCTCGAGTGGACAATCGAACGCGTCGCAGGCCAACGCTATGGAGAGCTGAGCCGCATCGGTCTCGTCCCGCCTGCTGTCGGCAAGAAAATCGGGCACTGCTCTGGCTAGGAGGTCAGGCACCTGGAACAGCAACTCCTTGAGCTGGCGGAAGCGGTGCTCAGTGAAGGTTCGCTTGGTAGGTGGATCAAGAACGGACGTGAAAGCGGTGATCAGTTCTCCACCTACCGCCACGACGGCTTCGTCGCTCAGGGGGCCTACCCGCGGCGACTTCTCCATGATGAGTTCCAACGCCCCTCTGCCCTCATCTGAATCCAACGACTGCAGGTGAGCAGCGTGGTCAGCGTCGGAGCCAACCGATACGCGGCGAGCATCATGGTCGCCGACTGGCCGGGTGGCCGGGATCCAGTCGTCAGCAACTGCGACCTCGGCGAGGTATACACCGGGCAGAACCTCAGGGCCGGCCAGTAGTTCAATGTCGCCGCGGCAGTCATCGGAGATGGCGAACCGGACCGGGGCAGACCATGGACGGGAGGTGGACCACAGGCGGAGCTCACGTCGGGAGAACGGCCGGTTCTCTTGGAAATGGACGACCAGAAGCGTCTCTCCGGCATCAGCGTCCACCAGGCTCTCCAAACTCAGTTCGCTGATCACGTAGCGGGTGACGACCGAACCAATGGGGTGGGCTTGCCCATCCACATTCAACTGCAGGTGCAGCTCGGGGCGGTCGGCGGCACGCACCGTGTCGGCAAACGTCATCAAATCGAAGGACCAGCGCCCATCGGGTCCGGACTTCACCGGGCCAACTTGCTGAAGGACACCGTCACCTCCCACCAAGTCGAGACGTAGCTCGCTGGCCTGACCTGCTCGCACCAGCAGACGTATGCCATCGGCAAGATCATCGGGACTCAAGGTGACCGCAGTGCCTCCAAGTACCCCCGTGCCACGGGATCCTGTTGCCGTCCACTGCACTCTCGGCACCGCGACTCGTAGGTCCAACTGCTTGGTGGCATCTTGTACGCAGACAGCCACCGACTCTGTACCGGGATCCACCTCGATTGTGGCCACGGCTCGCCCCGAATTGCCGACCGTCATGCCGGGGTCGGTGCTCACCGAGAGGCTGGCGGTTTCAGATGGGCCCAGCGGTGAGGGAGGTCCCTCGACGACCAGGCCGGGGACCACGACGAACCCGGTGTCACGCAGGTCACCGCCAAGGTGACCCCTGACCGACAAATCGACCGACGCCAACGATCCGCTCGGGACGAGGCCCTCCAGGGAGTAGACGCCGCGGTGTTGAGCGAGGGTGTCCGCAGATCGTCCGGCACGTAGGCCGTTGACGGTCAGGTTCACCCTGGCCCCCTCAGAAACGGGCAGACGCAGCTCAGGAAGTACCGCATAGACAGGACGCCCATCAGCACCAGTTACCCCGGGTACCGGCGTACCTTCCAGCGAAGGTCGATCGAAGCCACCATGGACCGTGATTCGACCGGGACGGATCTTCGACTGTTGATCGCGGGCGACGAGCTCGATCATGTTCACACCCGCAGTGGGGATCCGGAGCGTCCGGAAATGCGACCAGGCGCCAGAAAGCTCAGGGAACTCGTCGGACTGCCCGAGAGCAGTGCCCTCCGGCGTCCGGGCCAGAAGGCCACGGTGAAGAACGAGGTAGATCTCGTCCCTGGTGATTCGGTGCTGGTCACGGAGGAGGCGGCCATTGCCGGTGTCGAACGCGAGAGCGGGTAGGCCGGTAAGTCCCTGGAACTGGAAACTCCGGCCGTCCCGGTCGGCATCACCTAGGTCAACCTCCCATGGCCCGTGAGCATCGAGCTCGATCGAGGTAGATACGCGCAGGGAAACATCAAAGGACCGAATGACTCCACCGCCGAGCACTGTCCATCGCCTTCCCAATGCCCGGTCGGCAAGGGCTGGCAACACCAGGGTCGGGCCAACTCCGCTCCACGGGTCGAGTACGACAAGCGGACGCGGCACCCGTTCTCGACGGTGATCTACTGCCCGGTCCCGGTCCGCCATGTCCTGGAACGCCTTTACCAGGTAGGCGGGTACTCCGATCTCGTGTGGATCGTTGTCTCGGCCTTCTGAATCGGAAACCACGAGCTCGATCAACCGGTCCAGCAGGTCGACCGCCGCGTCGCCTCCTCGCATCAGGAATCGACGAGCCGGCTTGTCGAGCCGGTCGAACCGTGTCGGTTGGGATCGCCAGCCAGCGATCAGGTCGATGGCGTCGAAGGCTCCGCGACGGAGTTCGCGGATGATCAGATCGAAGACATCACGAGCGCAATGGGCGGGAATACCGCCGTGGAACAGGATCGGGGTCACGTACGGACGGGCCGTCTCCTCGAACGCCCACAAGAAATCGTCCAGACCGAGAACATCGATGGCTTCCCGCCACGCCGGGCGGAGCACTTGCGGCTCAGCCCCGGGTACCGAAAGTCGGTCCCAGAAGCCGCCGTCGTAGTTCCTGACACCTTCTCCCACCAGGTAGATCACGGTGCTGGCCGGGAAGTGGCGGCCAGCCGAGGTCTGAGACCGACTCTGAACGGTGTACTCGATCACCGCCTTGGCTGCTTCGAACGGCTCACCCCAGAGGTCGACCTCGGACACCAGCCGGACGCCGCTCATCTGACGGCGAAGCAACCTCTCGGTTTCTCGTGGATCGAAGCGGGCACTGTCGGACAGCCCAAGGAGCGTCATGGCACCGGCCCTCCCATGGCTGCGCCTTCCTTCACCGGCCTGGTCGATCTACGTCGTTGAACAAGACCTTATCAGCTTGATGGCGGAGCAGTACCAGCGGCTTTCCGTGCGGATCATCGACCGACTTCCGGTCATCTCGGATCGACATGAAGCTGGTCACGTAACGGCGGTAGTCGTCGATCAACGAGTTGCGAAGCTCGAAGACATCCATCTTCAGACCCCCGTTCTCGGTCCATCCAACCCGCACGACCGGGTACCGCGAACACCCTGTCCGCAGGTCACCGGAGTTCGTGAGAGCGCTTCACCCCGGGTACCACCAATTACGGCGCCGGTGTGACCCCACCGGGACAGTCCGGCTCGGAGGGCCACTCCGCCAGATCGGGCAGCCTCGCCCACAGGTGACACGGCCCCCGGCGACCGCCATCTCCGGGCTCGGCCTCGCATGCCATGCCCGCACCTGAATCCGTCAACGACCGGAGGCGGAAAGCCCTGGGCAGATTGCACCCCTGGTTGTGGCATTACGACGGCTCTCCCCTCGTCCCCAGCGCCCGATGTCATGACATAACGATCAGCCGAGCGACGAGCACCATACCGGCAGCCAGCAGTGGCCATGGCCTAGAACGCGAACAGCTGTACCTCGCGGCCCAGCCCCGTTGCGGATACCTCCTGAATCACCCGGGAAGCCCACGCCCACCCGGTCGACAGGTTGGGCGAGCCGTACATCGACCACACCTGGCGAGTGATGGGTGAGTCGACGGCGCTAGCGAGAACGTGTTCGAGGGCCGTTACGACATCGCGTCGAGGTAGTACCAGCGGCCGTCCTCGCGGATGAACCGGGAGCGCTCGTGGTGTACGCCGAGGCCACCGTGGGGTGTGCTGTAGCTGGCCCGGAACTCGACGATCCCGATGTCGTCGTCCGGGCCGCCGTCGACGGTGTCGACGATCTGGAGCCCCTGCCAGTCGGGGTTCTGGCCGAGGTCGACCGACACAGGCCGGGTGGATAGATGCCAGGAAGCCAGCAGCCATTCCACATCCCCGGACCGGAACGCCTCGAACCTCGACCTCATCAGCCGTTCAGCAGTCTTCGGCCACCGTCGCCCCGTTGAAGGTGTCGCAGAAGCCAGCGGCATTGCTCGAACGTAGCCCCGAGCGTTGGCCCACGGGCCAAGCGAGACCCGTAAATTCCCGAAAGCGGCCATGGGGCGTGCAGGCCAACCGCACCGCTGGTACCGGACCACCGAGGCTGTTCAACCAGCAAGTCTCGGATGGCTAGGGGGTTTGAGTCGTAGAGTCGAGCCATGACTTCGCTCACCGTTGACCTTGACGACGCGGCGGCTGAACGCCTGCGCCATTAGGCCGAACAGGAGAGTGTGACGCCTGCCGAGCTGGCGCGCCGGCTGCTAACGGAAGCGGCCGGCCAAGATCCGTTCGACCTCTTCGACGCCGGCAGCTCTGACGTGCTCTGGGGTGACCAGGCCGACGAGCGACTCGCAGAGCATCGCTTCGCGGCGACCCTGGACCGCCGCCATTTCACGGTCGTGCGACACCGCCACGTGGATGCGTTCGTGCTACTGCCGTAGCGCCTACCGAGGACCCTCAAACGATCACGCCGGCCTCGGAACGCGGTCCGAGCCGCACCCTGCCTGTCAGGGGCCGCGTTACGGTTCCCGCATGAAGTTCAATCGGTCTGTAGACCAGCACATAGCGGTGTTCGGCGAGAGCGGCAGCGGCAAGACCGTCCTCGTTTCCAGCTTCTACGGGGCTACACAGGAGCCCGATTTCCTGAGCTCGAGCCTCTTCGACGTTACGGCCGATGACACCGGCCAAGGCCACCGACTACATAAGAACTACCTGGGAATGAGGGACTCCGCCCGTCGCCCTGACACGACCCGGTTCTCCTCCACGCCCTACGCCTTCACCGTGAAGCTCCGAGACACCGGCGCCAAGGTAAGCAAGCAAGAATCCTTCGATGCCCTACGGCTTGTTTGGCACGACTACCCAGGAGAGTGGTTCGAGCAAGACGTCAGTGGCCCCGAGGAAGCTGAACGTCGCATCGCCACGTTCAGATCTCTGCTCAGCTCGGATGTCGCCCTGCTCTTGGTCGACGGTCAACGCATGTTGGACAACGCAGGTGAAGAGGAGCGGTACCTGAGGTCGTTGCTGGCCAGCTACCGCACGGGTCTACTGAAACTGAAGGGGGATCTGTTGGAGGGCGGCAAGCCTCTCGTCAAGTTCCCCCGAATCTGGATCATCGCCCTCTCGAAGGCCGATCTTCTGCCCGAGGGCGACGTCTTCGCGTTCCGAGACCTAATCATCGAGAAGGCATCCGATGACCTGACCGCACTTCGTGACGTACTCGCCGGATTCGTCCAAAGTCCAGAGGCACTCTCGGCGGGTGAGGACTTCGTGATGCTCTCATCGGCAAAGTTCGAGCCCAACCGGATCCAGGTCGCCGAGCGAATCGGGGTTGATCTCATCCTGCCGCTGGCCGCCATGCTGCCTTTCGAGCGACACATCAAATGGGTGGACCGGATGCACATGCCGGCGAAGGTCGCAGCAGAGCTGCTAGACGGCCTTGGACCCCTCGCGGTCGCCCTGCTCGGAAGGACCGGGAAGTTCGGCAGGGTCATCTCGCTCCTCGCTCCATTGGGTTTCAAAGGCGACGAACTGAACGCTGCGATGCGGACCGCGGTGAAAGCCACCAGTGACCAGCTGAGGTCGATGAATGCAGACGCCTTGGCCAAGCGGGACTACCAGTCGGCCACGTTGAGCAGATTTCGCCTCGACCTCGAGGCCGGAGAGGAGAAGCGAGTCCTCCTCAGAAGCAAGAGATGAGCTCTCCCTCCGCTCCCCCACCATCCGGGTTCATCTGGGCAACCCGCGGACGCAACTGGGGATTCCGGTTCCTGCGCCGCGGAGGGCTCGACGATCCTCTCGGCACCTACGAGGAAGCCTTCACCGACGTTGCCGACCGCCCCGAGGTATGGCATCGAACGGGCGACATGGTGGCCCTGCGCTTTTCGGATCCGCTGCAAAGACAAGACGCCGCCGGCAGAGTCATTCCTCACGACTTCGTCCTGTTCGGGTCTTGGGCTGCCGGGCTCAATTCCCTCGAGGAGGGCCAGAAACGCATGTGGCTCGAGGTGGCCGATGAATTCGCCAGCGTGTGGGACCAAGAACCGCCGCTTCGAACCGGCCAGCCCCACTGATGTCTCCGCCTCTTCCCCCGCCCGGCTCAGCCGACCGCACGCCGGCATTTCGGTCTAGGCGTTGGTGATCATCCCGCTGCTCATCCAGTCGATGACCGCCGAGGGCCCCTCATCCAAGGTGCTGAGCCAGTAGTGACCACCGGCGACCTCGAGATGTGACTCGAAGTGCTGCCAGATCTCGCTGTACCCGAACACCGCATCAGCGCGCAGCCCTTGTACGTCGCCCACGGTCATTCCCACAACAAGACCTTCATCGGTGACAAACCGGTCCGCGCTCGGCCCGTCCACCACGGCATCGAAACCCGACACCTTCCAGCCATTGAAGACCGGCACATCGTCGACCCCGAAGAACTGCACAGTCAGTGCACCCCAGGTGACATAACCGGCTTGGTAGGGCCGATCGTTCTCATCGGAGACCACCATGTCATGCCACACCAGCGGCTCGCTCGGCGCACCGAACATCGCCGAGAGAGCCGCAATGGTGTCGTCAACGCTCGTACCGAATGCCACCGGACCGACAGCGTCCGTCCGCAGCACCACCTTGTCTTCAACGGACGAGACCATGGCCGTGGTACCCCCAGCACTCTGAGCTGTGCCCTCCTCGTTCACAGGAACTGACGTGGGCTCGATGTCGTGCGATTCAGGCGCAGTCGTGACCACCGCCTCGGTTGGCTCCGGCGGCAAGGCCTGCCCCAACCCGACAGAACCGCCTGCCGAGTCGTTCGTCGGGGCCGACACCGCCCGGGCCGGGCCCATCTCAACGGTGACCGCCGGCCCTTTTCCAGCAGTCTCACCGACCGAAGCCCACGCCAGGCTCGACATGGCACCCAGCACTGCCACACTCGCAGCGGCCAGGCCGAACACGCGGAGACCGCCGTGACCCAAGCGCTTCGACCTGGAACCCTGACCATCCAAGACCGGCCCGGCGCCAAACCCCGTAGCCGTGGCCCGACCCTGATTTCGAACCTGCGTCATGTCCATCTCGACTCCATCCGACCGGTGCGGACCATCCGCTCCCGTGCTCAGAAGTCACTCAACCGCGACCTGCACGTTCACGTAACCGGCAGCACTCCCCGGGCAGTACTCCCCGCCTCGGGTCCTTTGGAAGGGCCCCCATGTCTGGTCCAGGGGTTATGCGGCTTTGGGTTGTCTGATCTGGTTGGTGGTCCAGGCGGTAGCGAACTCGGTGGGGCTGAGGCCACCGTGGGCCGAGTGGGGGCGGTTCTCGTTGTAGTCGATGCGCCAGTCTCCGATAAGGACTCGGGCTTCGAGCAGGCTGTCGAACTGCCACAGATTCAGCAGCTCGTCGCGTAGCCGGGAGTTGAACGATTCGATCCAGGCGTTCTGCCATGGTGAGCCCGGGTCGATGAACACGCATTGGGTGCGGTTGTTGGCGCACCATTCGGCGACAACGATCGAGACGAACTCGGGGCCGTTGTCGAAGCGCAAGAACGCTGGTGGTCGGCCCCGCTCGATGACGAGCCGCTCGAGCACGGCTACGACGTCGTCGGCGGTGATCGAGTGATCGACACGGATCGCAAGGCACTCACGGGTGTACTCGTCGATGACGTTGAGCATCTTGACTTGGCGGTGATCGATGGTGTGGTCGAACTGGAAATCGAGCGCCCACAGGGCGTTCGGGGCGATCAACGACATGGCACCCACGTGGACGCCGACACCACTGAGCCGCTTCTTGCGGGTCTTGGTCGGGACCTGAAGGCCCTCGTCACGCCACAGCCGCCGTACCCGCTTGTTGTTGATCTTCCAGCCCTCACGACGCAGCTCGGTGGCGGCTCGTCGCCATCCCCACCGGGGACGACGACGGGCGAACGCTCGAAGGAACTCACGTATCGCCGCCTCGTCATCTGGTGGCTCTGGGGGGTCGAGTCGTTGGGTGGAGCGGTGCTGGCCGACCACCTCACACGCTCGTCGTTGGGATACCCCGAACCGGGCTTGCAACATCGCAACGGCTGCACGCTTGCGGTTCGGGGTCAGAAGTTTCCCGCCGCGATCTCCTTGAGCATCAACTTGTCGAGCTCAGCCTCAGCAAGGAGCTTCTTCAGCCGGGCGTTCTCGCCCTCGAGCTCTTTGAGGCGCTTCGCGTCGTCGGCCTTCATGCCCCCGTACTGGTTGAGCCACCTCGCCCAAGTCGACTCAGCGATCTCGAGCTGGCGGCACACCTCCTCGAGGTCCATACCGCCGGCCAGGAGCTTTTGGCCGTGGGCGAGCTTGCGGATGATCTGCTCTGGCGTATGCCGTCGTCGAGCCATCTGTGGGTCCTTTCCTGTCCCCGCCACCATGACGGAGACGCTCAGACCGCACAACTACTGGACCACTACAAGGGGGTCATTCCACCTTGACATAGGCCGTCCTGCTCCGAGATTGCAATGTCACGCCGAGGCAGCATGTCGACACAGCGTTCATTCACCGTCGTCCGCAAGGGCCCGGCGCAGCTTTAGCGGCGTGGCGCGGCCGCCGTTCAACGCTTGTCCCACCGCCCCAGATGTCGGGCCCTCAGTCCAGAGACGTGACCGGCGACGGGGTCCTACCCTGTTCGGCCATGACCCGGTACGCGGCGCTGCTCCGGGGCGTGAGCCCGATGAACTGCAAGATGGACGCGCTCACCAGGGCCTTCACCGCTGCCGGGTTCAGTGACGTGGCTACAGTCCTGTCCAGTGGGAACGTGGTGTTCACCACTAGCTCGCAGTCGACCTCGGAGATCGGGGCCATGGCCGACAAGGCGATGGCCGAACACCTGGGGCGGACCTTCGAGACCACCTACCGCACCATCGACGAACTCCAGGGGTTGCTCGACCGGGACCCATTGGCGGGGTTCGATGTCCCGGAAGGGTCCAAGCGGGTCGTGTCGTTCCTGTACGAACCCGTCGACCCTGCCCTGGCCGAGACCCTGCCGGTGACCGTCGACGATGCGACCATCTGGCAGGCCGCGGGGACCGAAGCGTTGGTCAGCTACCTCCCCCGTCCCGGTGACCCCGCGTTCATGCGCCTGATCGAGAAGACGTTCGGCAAGAACGTGACCACTCGGACCTGGGACACCGTAACCAAGATCGTCGCCCGCTCGAGCAAGCATGGGGCGTAAAGGCTGATCTCAGCGCGCCGGAGGCGCTCAGGGATCTGGCCTCGAGCCAGCAGTGCGCGGAGGCCGTCACCCTCGAGTCGACACGACAGGGCTCGTCGGTAGGTCTGGTCAGGGGGTGACGATGGCGAAATCGGGGTCGACGCGGTCGACCAGGCCGACCAGGGTGCCGAGGACTCCGGGGTCACCGGCACATTGCACCGTGCCATCACCGAGGGCTGCGACCACGTCGAGCGTGCCGGTGATCGCCCCGATCAGCGCGGCTCGGGTCAAGGTGAAGGTGGTGGCATCGGCCACCGGAGCGACAGCCCGACGCTG
>JAGQSO010000103.1 GCA_020439505.1 Acidimicrobiales bacterium | reverse complement strand
TGATCGCCACGATCTACGAGGACGACCTCGAGCTCAGGCGGATCCCAGACCCCACCGCCGCCCAGCGCTACCGCGACCGCACGGGCGCTCGGGTGGTGGTCGTCGATGCCGCTGGCATCTCCGTGGTCGACACCGGAGCGACCCCACCTCGAGACTTCTCGACTCGACCGGAGATCGCCACGGCGCTCACGGGGGCGCACGCCACCGGCATCCGCCGATCCAACACCCTCGACACCTCGCTGCTCTATGTGGCCGTGCCCGTCGCATCAAGCGGCGTGGTGCACGGTGCCTTGCGCATCACCCTCGATGCAAGCAGGGTCGACGCCCGGATCTACCGGTTCTGGGCAGGGTTGGCAGGGATGGCGGTCGTGATCACAGCCGTCGTCGCGCTGGTCGGCTGGGCGCTCGCACGCTCGGTCACCCGGCCGATCCGCCAGCTCCGCGAGACCGCCACGAGGTACTCGGGCGGAGACCTGTCCGCCGAGGACGGACCGGTGCTCGGCCCGCCGGAGATCCGGGAGCTTGCCGCCACGATGGACACGATGGCCGTTCGCCTGGAGGCCTTGATCGCCGAGCAGCGATCGTTCGTCGCCGACGCTTCACACCAGCTGCGAACCCCGCTCACCGCCCTCCGGCTCCGACTCGAGAACCTCCAGACCCGCCTCTCCGCCGAGGATGCTGCCGAGTTGGACTCCGTGATCGAGGAGAGCGCCCGACTCGCCACACTGGTATCGGACCTGCTCCAGCTCGCCCGAGCCGACGAACACTCGCCGGTCGAAGTCGTCGACCTACGCGAGCTTGTCGCCGACCGAGCCGACATGTGGTCCGCCGTGGCCGACGAGCGCAACATCACGATCGATGTGCGAACGCCGGGTGTGGAGGTTCTGGCTCGTGCTGTGCCGGGCGCCGTCGACCAAGTGCTCGACAACCTGTTGGACAACGCGCTGAACGCCAGCCCCGACCTCGCTGTCGTTCAGCTCGAGCTCATCTCGGGGAGCACCGAGCACGTGTTCACCGTTGCTGACCAGGGTCCGGGGCTCAGCGATGACGACAAGGAACGGGCCCTCCACCGCTTCTGGCGTGGCGATGCCTCGACGCCGGGCACCGGTCTCGGCCTGGCGATCGCTCGGGCCCTCGTCGCCGGGTCCGGCGGCAGGATCGAGATGACAGATACATCAGGCACTGGACTCCGAGTCGCAGTCCACCTGCCTGCAGCAGACCCACCAGAACCGGCCGCGTCGCCACCGGCGCCCTGAAGAGCGCCCATTCGCCTCGTGCCAGGTCCATGGCGGAACGTCGCCCAGCCGCGGGAGTCGTGTCGCAACGACTTCTCCCGACTCGTCCTCCGTGGTTGGACGAACGTCCGGGTGCTCGAATCAGCTATTCCGGGCCGTTCGGGGGGAGTCGCCGGAGCAGGAGGCCGATGATCTCGGCCCGTGCCACGTACGGATTGCGCCAGACGCGTGAATCGCTGGAGGCGTCGCGATTGTCGCCGAGAAGGAAATAGTGGGCTTCTGGCACGTCGAAGGTTCCCCGATAGGTCGAGGGGGTGGCGTGCGGCTCGGCTATGAGATGCCCGTCGACCCACACCTGGCCGCCCTCGAGCCGCAGGTGTTCCCCCGGCAACCCGACGATCCGCTTGACGATGCGACGTTCGAGCTCTCGCGAGTCGACCGCGACCACCGCACCGCGACGGGGCCGATGCCCCCGGCGGGGCCGAATGGTCCACACGAGTTGCCCGTCACGCAGGCCCGGCGCCATCGAATCCGATTGGATGCGAGTCAGCCACAAAGGCTGGTGTGGCATCAGTGGTGGTGCGCGTGGCCGCCCTGGTGGTGGTGCTCGTCCTCGCCCTCGGCGTACTTGTAGAAGTGGACATAGGCCGCGACGTAGTCCCGGGCTGACTCGAGATCGTCGACGTCGAACGACTTCTTGCCCTGGCACGCGTCGAAGCGCTTCTCCAACTCGGTCCAGCGGTCGTCGGGAATGAGCCCGCGCAGTGGTTCGATCGTCCCGGCCTCCAGAGCGGCATCGGCGGCCACCACTTCGGGCGGTAGCTCGGTGCCGGTCGGCTTTATGCCGTCGAAGCCGGCGCCCTCACCCGCCCGGTGGACACGTACGAGGGTCTCCAGAAACCCTCGCTCGGCCAGCGCAGTTCTTTCGCCGCTGGCGGCCAGGGCGGCGTCGAATGCGGAGCGCACCTCGTCCTCACCGTCGGCGTGCACCCACTTCAGGGCATGGTTCACGTTGCCGGTCTCCAGCGCTCGCCGAGCATCCTGCACCGCAGGTCCTTCCTCGGTGTCGCAGTGGGCGGAGGCGGGCTGGATCAGCCTGGCAGTCAGGGATCGGGCGGTGCCAGCGAGGCAGTCGAAGAGATCCATGGTGACTCCTTATCGCGGTGGTGTTGCCCGGATGGCGTCACCCTAGTGCTGGCCGATCGCCCCGAGGGGTTGCGCTTGGTGGCGTACCGGGACGTCGGGACCCCTGGCCGATGACGGTGGATACGCTCGGCGCCATGCCCGGCACAACTCCAACGGTGGACCCGGACGCGCAGCAAAGAACACTCGTCCGGCTGATGCTGCTCTCGGTGGCCGCCGCGGTGGTCACCATCGCGCTCAAGGTTGCAGCAGCGGCCTTGACCGGCTCGGTGGGCTTCCTCTCTGACGCCATGGAGTCGATGGTGAACCTGGTGGCCGCGCTGGTGGGGCTGTGGGCCGTCCGCCTCGCTGCCAGACCACCTGACCTCGCCCACCACTTCGGGCACGGCAAGGCCGAGTATCTCTCAGCGGCAGTCGAGGGAGGCCTGATCTTCGTCGCCGCAGCAGCGATCGTGTGGACGTCGGTGCCTCGCTTGTTCGATCCCGTGCCCATCGAGCAGGCCGGCATCGGACTCGGCCTGTCGACGATCGCCGCGGTCGTGAACCTCATCGTCGGTGCCATCCTCGTGCGAGCGGGGCGACGGTCGCGGTCGATCGCCGTCGAAGCCGATGGGCGTCACCTGCTGACCGACGTGGTCACCTCGGTCGGGGTGCTTGTTGGCATCGGACTGGTGGCGATATTCGATTGGTACGTCCTCGACCCGATCGTGGCTCTCCTGGTCGGCATCAACATCCTCTACACCGGCTACGGACTGCTCCGGCGGTCTGCGACCGGTCTGCTCGGCGCGTCCATTCCCGCCGACGAACTGGACCGGGTCGAGCGGGTGCTAACCGAGTTTCGCACCCGAGGGTCGGTCGACTTCCACGCCCTGCGGTCTCGTGAGGCAGGACGTCAGCGGTTCATCTACGTGCACCTGCTCGTGCCTGCCGACTGGACGGTGAAGCGCGGCCACGATCTCGCCAACGAGTTGTCGGCCGAGATCGACGGTGCTCTGCCCGGAGCGCAGACATTCGTGCACGTGGAGCCGATTGGCGATCCGTCTTCCTACGACCACGACTACCTGCCACCGCTGTCGCCCTGATTCCGGTCAGCCTGAAGAGCGGTGATGTTGGGTGTCGGTACCGGTACCGGCGGAGGAGCGCGGGCGAGCCGTCCGAGGGTCGCACAGGTGATCCTGGTCTACGCGAGGGCTTGGGCTCTCGGTGCGGCTCGGGCCTGGTGGAGTCATGGCTGTGTTTCCATGACAGGGTCGGCGGCGTCGATGTCGGGTTCGGATTCGAGGTCGAGACGGGGCAGGATTCGGTCGAGCCATCGTGGGAGCCACCAGTTCGGTTCGCCGACGAGCGCCATGGTGGACGGCAGGAGGACCATGCGCACGATGGTGGCGTCGACGGCGATGGCGGTGGCGAGGCCGATGCCCATCATCTTGACCACTGGGTCGTCGCTGGCGACGAAACCGAGGAAGACGCTGATCATGATGAGGGCGGCGGCGGTGATCACCTTGGCGGTGGCGCCGAGGCCTTGGACGACGCTGTCGATGTTGGTGTGACCTCGGTGATGTTCCTCGCGTATGCGCGACAGGATGAACACCTCGTAGTCCATGGACAGGCCGAACAGGATCGCGAACATCATCATCGGGACGAACGAGGCGATCGGGACGGCTTCGTCGAGACCGATGAGCGACCGTCCCCATCCCCATTGGAACACGGCCACGACGACGCCGTAGGCGGCACCGATCGAGAGCAGGTTCAAGACGGCTGCTTTGAGGGGCACGAGGATCGAGCGGAACACGATCATCAGCAGGAGGAACGACAGCGACACGACTGCTGCGATGAACCAGGGCAGGCGTGCGGCGATCTTGTCGGACTGGTCGATGAATCCCGCCGTGGGTCCACCGACAAGTGCGTTGGCTCCGGAGATGCCCGTTGCGGTAGGGAGCAGGTCGTCGCGGAGTCGGTGGACGAGGTCGGTGGTGGCCTGATCTTGTGGTTTGGTGGTTGGGATCGCCGTGATGAGTCCGGTGTCGCCGGAGGCGTTCAGTTCGGGCGGTGAGACGGCCCGGACACCTGGGTCTGCGGCGACGGTGGCATTGAGGCGGTCGAGCACCGTGGGGTCCGGGTCGGTGCCGAGGTCGACGGCGATGAGCAGCGGTCCGTTGAACCCGTCGCCGAAACCGGTGGCGAGTAGGTCGTACGCGCGGCGATGGGTGGTCGTGGTCGGGTCGGAGCCGGCGTCGGCTTGGCCGAGGCGCATGTCGAGCATCGGGATCGCCAAGGCGACGAGCACGGCGGTGGCGGCGATACCGGTGCGCCACGGGTGGTGGGCGACCCATCGGGCCCAACTGACCCAGCCGCTGTGAGCGGTCTCGGTCGACTCGCGGACCGTGCGGTCATGCTTGGGCAGGACGCGGTGGCGAGCAACGCCGAGCAGTGCCGGCAGGAGGGTGATCGCGACGAGCACGGCAACGGCGACGACGATCGAAGCGGAGTAGCCGAGAGCGGCGACGAACGGGATCCCGGCGAATTGAAGGCCGAGGATCGCGACCACGACCGTGCCACCAGCAACCACGACGGCTTGGCCCGCGGTGGCGTTGGTGCGGCCGATCGACTCGTCGACGTCCATCCCGTGGGCGAGGTGGTCACGGTGGCGACTCAGCACGAACAGCGCGTAGTCGATGCCGACGCCGAGGCCGATCATGGTCCCTAGACGTGGCGCGATGGACGGGATGTCGATCTGGCCGCTCAACAGGCCCACGATCGACAGCCCGGTTGCCAACCCGGCAACAGCGACGCCGATCGGCGTGACCGTTGGGAGGACGGCGCGGAAGGCTACGAACAACACGACCAGTGCGGCGAGCATGCCGATCATCTCGGCGGGGCCCTCGGAACGTTCCTTCAACACGGTCGGCAATTCGCCGCCGAACTCGACCTGCACCCCGCCCTGTTCGGCAGGAGCAGCGGTCTCGAACAGGTCATCCAACGTGGTTCGCCCGAGGTCGGCGGTCGAGCCGGCGAACTGCACGGCGGCGAACGCGGTCGAGCCGTCCGGAGAGATCGAACGTGGACCGGCGAGCGGGTCGGTCACCGTGAGAACACGCTCGAGGGCCGCGACCTCCGCGATCGATGCGTCTATCGCTGCGGCCGCGGTCGGGTCGGTGACGGAGCCTTCAGCGACGTTGAACACGATCATCGCCGTGGCCCCGGCACGTTCCGGGAACCTTTCCTCGAGCAGGTCGACGGCCGCTTGCGACTCGACGCCAGGCACCCGGAAGTCATCGACTGCATCGCCTCCCATGGCTCGGTTCAATCCCACCAAGCCCAGCACCCCGACCACCCATGCCACCAGCACCAGCCGATGGTGAGCGGCAACCCAACGACCCAACCGGTACAGCCCGTTCGACATGACGCACCTCCTTTGGTCAAGGTAAGTGCAGTCACTGCAATAATGCAACCTATGCCGAAATCGAAGTACGATGCCGAGATGGCCGAACCGACCGGACTGCGGGAACGAAACAAGCACGAGCGGCGCCGTCGACTCGAAGATGTCGCTCTAGACCTGTTCGAACGGGACGGCTTCGACAAGACGACCATCGAACTGATAGCGGCCGAAGCAGGTTTGGCGCCCCGGACGTTCTTCTCGTACTTCGCGACCAAGGATGATCTCGTTCTCGGCGACTACAGCGAACGTCTCGATCGCATACTCACCGAGCTCGATGAGCACCCCGAGGAAGAACCCGCCTGGGACGCACTGCGGGCATCGTTCGCCGCGGTCGCCTCCGACTACGAATCCGAAGAACACCGCATCCGACGACGGTTCACGATCATGGCGAACAGCCCTTCAGTGATCGCCCGAAGCCTGCACCTCCAGGCCGGCTGGGAACAGACGCTCGCCGAACGCCTGGCGGCACGGTCCGGCACCGGCGTCGACGACCCCACACCCCGCTTGTTGGCAGCGATGGCGCTTGCCATCATGCGCGTCTCGCTGCAGCACTGGCTCATCACGCCGAACGCACCCGCACTACCGGAACTGGTTCAACACGGTTTCGCCCAACTCGCCAGCGGCCTCACCCCACCGTGACCCATCAATCCGTTGGGTCGGGCCATGGATCTTGAAGACCGGAACTGAGAGGCCACCTCATCGACACGGTCCTCGAGAATCGACTGGCGTCGATCATCGACATCGACGAATGCCTTGCTTTCGAACTGCCGATCGGAGCGAGCTCCTATCCAGTAGATCGGCCGGCGGTCGTGATCCCGCCGAAGACGATTCGGGCCAGCTCGCCGAGGCGCTCTCGAGGATCGCTCACCGTGCCGTCGGCCCAGGCCCGCATCGACGCCTCGAACGTGCGGCCGAGCACCTCCACCATCCGTTCCACCGGAATGTCAGAGCGGACGCGCCCTGCGCCCACGCCTTCGGTCAGGCAGCCCTGGACCTGGGCGAACACGGCCGGCACGGCGGATCCCCCTGGCAGGACGGCGTCATGGCGGATGGGAAGGCTGTATACGAACCTGGCTAGGCGCTCGTCCTCGAGCATGCGCTCCATGCACGCAGCGAGGACCCCCAGCACGTGCTGCTCGATGTCCTCGGCGGCGGGTGGAGCGACCTCGGGGGGGACGGACCCTCCGATCAGGCGTTCGAACAGCTCGCCCAATATCTGCTCGCGCTCGGCGAAGTGCTTGTAGAACGTCGCCCGAGACACGCCCGCTTCCTGCGCGATGTCCTCAACGCGCACGCCGACGTAGCCGCGTTCGTCGAAGAGGCGCAGGGCGGTGTCGAGGATTGCGGTCCGAGTCTCGTCACGGCCACTGGTTCGTCGAGCTCGTCCCCACGCGGGTGCACCACTTGCCATCACACGAGTATAGACACGTGTCGCATCCAGTGGTAGACATGTGTATACGCACACGTATCCAGGGAGGCCCCAGTGGCACACCACCTTGCCAAGCACGCAATCCACGTCGTCTTGATCGTCAGCGCGCTGGTCATGCTCCAGGTCGCCGACGTCCAACTCGGCGCAATCGCGCTGGTCGCGCTGCTCGCCCTCTGCCTCCTCGCGTTCGAGGGTGGTCGGTGGCTGCTGCACCGCCGCGACGCTCAGCGCGCCGCCGCACCGCAGCGCCGGTCTGCAACTCTCCAGCACTGATGACGTCGGCCTGATGGGGCGGCGGTAACCAACTCAGAAGGCCCAACGCCACGCTACGCCTGTCACCTTCATGGCTTCATTGCCCCGGTGATGGTTATGGCGCGCCGTTGTCGACGATTCTGCCGTCGCGGATCGTGACCACCCGGTCGGCCTCGGCGAGGATGTCGCGGTCGTGGGTGACCATCACGGTGGCGACCTGGCGTTGATGGGTCTGGTCGCGCAGGAGTTGCACGATCTCGCGGGCGCGAGCGGCGTCGAGGGCCGAGGTGGGCTCGTCGGCGAGGATCACTCGTGGTGAGTTGATCAACGCTCGGGCGATCCCGACGCGTTGTCGCTCGCCGCCGGAGAGTTGGCCGGGTCGTCGGTCGGCTTTGTCGGATATCCCGACCGCGGCCAGTAGCTCGGCTGCCGTGACGCGTGCCGTTGCCCGGGGGATCCCGGCGAGTTGGGCTTGGTACAGCAGTTGGTCGGTGGAGGTCAGTGCTTCGAAGAGGTTCGACTGCTGGAAGACAAACCCGAGATCGCGGCGGCGGATCGCGGCGCGCTCTCGTGGTGAGGCGGCCGTGATGTCGCTGTCACCGATCACGACTTGCCCGCTCTCTGGCGTGCGTAGCGCACCGGCGACGGCGAGCAACGATGACTTCCCCGACCCTGATGCGCCGCTGACGGCGACCAGCTCGCCGGCGGCGATGGTGAGCGACACGTGGTCGAGGGCGTGGACGCGCTCGTCACCGTCGGCGAAGGACAAGCACACGTTGTGGAGGGCAAGGGCGTTCATGCTGCCGCTCCCAGAGCGATGATGGGATCGACGGAGGTGACCTTGCGAACGCCGACCAGCATGCCGACGGCGCCGGAGACGATCAGGATCGCGGCTGCGCTGAGCACCGTGGCGAGGTCGAGAGCGAACGGCACCTCGCCGCCCTCGATCAGCTTTCCTAGCCCGAAGCCGATAGCGGCGCCGACCGCAGTGGCCGCGGTGAGCACGATCAGGACCTGCCCGAGCGCGTCGCGCAGCACTGCACCCGTCGAGGCACCGAGCGCCTTCTGCAGGCCGATCTCGCTACTTCGCTGGATCGTCCACACCGTGAAGAACGAACCGAGGATCATGGCCGATATCAGGTACATGAAGCCTCGGATGAGCGACATCGTCGACGTTTCTGCGCTGTAGCCAGGTGAGCCGGCGTAGGCCTCGGAGCGGGTCACGATGTCGAGTCCGGCGGCTGTTCCGGCTCGCTTGAGTTCGTCCGAGTTGCCGCCGTCGATGGCGACTACTGATGCGGTGAGTGCGCCGTCTTCGGGGGCGAGATGGGAGACCTCACGCCAATCCGGCAAGGTGACGTACACGGTGTCGACGTGGCCGTAGGTCGCCGTCGGGGCGACCCCGACAACGCTGAGGGTGACCGTGCTGCGATCGATGGCAAGGGTGTCGCCGACGTTCACGCCCTGGTCGATCAGTCCCTGGCTGATGACCGCCGCTCTCGCGGGTGGGGGGCCGTCGGGGAACATCTCGGCGGCGATGAACCCGTCTTCGGCCAAGCCCATGAGGGCCAGGTCGACGTTCAGGTCGTGGTTGCTCGTGGCGTTCACCAGCGTCAGCCCGAACGGTTCGGCGGTGGCGCCCGGCACGGCACTCAAAGCGGCCACCGAGTCACCGTCCACCGTTGAACGCGAGAACGTGCTGTCGGCCCCGCTCTGAAACGCCAGGTGCGTCACCGGCAGTGCCCGTAGGCCTGAGATCCCGTCATCGACCAGGCCGGTCGCGAGGCCCGACAGCAACACGGTTAGCACGGCTACCAGCGCGATCACCGAACCCATCAGAGCGAAGCGGCCCTTGGCGAAGGAAAGTTCGCGCAAGGCGAGGAACATGTTGGGCGTCTCCTGACACGGGCCCGAACTTCGCGACGCCGCGTACCGACGTGGCCATCGAATCGGCCGGGCTGATCCTCGCCAGCTCCGACCCGCGCGCTGTGGTCGGCATCATCAAGCTGTCCAAGGCCGCGTACCGCAAGAGCCTCCAGAACCTGTGGTGGGCCGCCGGCTACAACATCTTGGCCATCCCCATCGCAGCCGGAGCGCTCCAATGGGCGGGTATCACCATGCCCCCCGCACTGGCCGCCATCTTGATGAGCATCTCCACCATCGTCGTCGCCGCCAACGCCCAGCTCCTGCGCCGTGTCGAACTACGACCCGAGGCGATGGCAACCGACGCAAGCGAGACAACCGGCGCGCCAG
>JAGQSO010000102.1 GCA_020439505.1 Acidimicrobiales bacterium | reverse complement strand
TGGGCAGCGTGCGCTGCAACTGTGAGACCGTGGCATGAGGAGCGAACTCCATCACCGACGCCTCATAAGACGCCGGCACATGACGGGCAATCAACGCCGCCTGAGCCAACGAGATGGAACCCTCGCTCAACGCTGCGGTCGTCAACGGCAGTTCATGATGCCGGCGCGCCAAACCAACAACCCCGCGCACCGACGCCGGAGCCATCGACGTCTTCCACCCGAACCAATGCTCGGGTGAGTGGATCCCCCACCCCGACCACAGATTGCGGTCCAAAGCAACGGCCATCAACTCGACCATGCGCCCGTGGATCGCGTTGGCCATGCCACACAGTTCGGCCAGCTCGCCCTCCAAAGCGTCCAGCGCCTCGAAAGACCCCTTCGAAACCGGTGGAGCGAACACATGTTCGATCATAACCATGCCTCTGGAGCATTTGCAACCCCTGCCATGAACTTTTCTGCTGCCATGTAGACCGAGGTCGAGGGAGTCGAGCAGGCAAACCATTGTCAAGGTGACCGAGGCGCTCGAACCCGTTGGGTCAGACACCGGCGTGACGTTGGCCGGCGCCGCCTGGCCGATCATCACCGTCACCTGAGAACAATCGGCAGCCAGCCGTCGGCCCGACGTAGTGCACCGCACCTGCCGAACGCGACCCATCACAGGCGGCGCGCTACCGCCGCGCTACCGGCCAAGGCCGGCCGCTACCGGATGCCGACCCTGCCGCTACCGGGTCCGCCGACACTCTCCTCAACACCTGTTCGTCTGAGGGAGAAGCCATGAAGAACGTTCCGATCAGAACTCGGCTGCTGGCCATGTTGGCCTTGCCGGTTGTGGCCTTGGCCGTGGCGGCTGGAATAAACGTGCGACGCGCCGGCGACCAGCTCGACATGGCCCGCCGACAGCATGAACAGGCCGAGATCACGGCTGGCCCGGCCAGCCTGGTTGGCGCCCTACAGGATGAGCGCAACTACGCGGCAGTTTGGATGCTGGGCTGGGAAGGCCTTGCCGACCTCAGGGCGAAGGACAATTCCAGCGCTCGGGCCACCACCGACAAACTGTTGAGCGAGTTCAGGCGCCGGCTCGAGGCGACCGAACCCGAGGTTCGACAGGCTTACCGAGGGGCGCTCATTTCAACGGAGGAACTGATCGGTCAGATTCGGGCCAGAGTCGACTCCACAGATCGAGGCGGTGACCAGTCCCCCAAGGCTAAAGAAGAACAGTCCCCCAAGGCTAAAGAAGAACAGTTCTCCAAGGCTGAAGGAGTCTTCGACGACTACTCCGACCTCATCGTCGCATTCCACAACGCCAACGATCGGTCGCTGGAGCTCATCGCCGATACCCAACTACGCAGTATGGGGCGATCGCTCGCCTTTCAGAGCAGGGCCTCAGACCTCCAGGCCCAGATCCCCCGTGACGTAGCCGTGGCCTACATGGCTCCGCCAGCCGATGACCAAGCTCCGCCAGCCGATGACGAAAAATGGGTCAGTATCGCTGCGCGGATCGACATCGCAAAGAAGCGGGCCAACCACGACTACTTCCAACAACGTTCGATCGATCTCCTCGCTGAATCCCCGTCGACCCAGAAGGTCGTAGAAGGCTGGATCAATCGCCCGCTGCAGAAGGTGTTCTCCCAGCAACTGGAGACAATCCTGCAATCGGGCATAGTCACGTTCGACGGTCTAATGCGTGTGGTGGACGTAGCCGGCGACGAGAGCCACCCCAACTCGTTCGATGCCGGTGATGCAACCGTCGAGGCCATGCAGGCCCGCAGCAACAAGCTGATCGCGGCGGCCGAGGCCGACCGGACGTGGAACCTGATCCTGCTCACAGTGACCATCGTTGGCTCGCTCGGCGGCGCCTTCCTGGTGGCTCGTGGACTGACCCGTCCCATCAAACAGCTCACCGAGGAGGCTCACCTGATGGCGACCGAGACGCTTCCGGCCACCGTTGCTTCGGTGCTGGAGACCCCGGTTGGCGAGGACATCGCCATCCCTGAGTTGGCACCCATGCCGACGTCGAGCGTGACCGAGGTGGCGGAGCTGGCCACGGCGCTGAACTCGGTGCAGTCGAGCGCCCTGGGTCTTGCCGTCGAACAAGCGGGGCTGCGTCACAACTCGGCGGACTCGCTGGTCAACCTGGGCCGGCGGGTGCAGGGCCTGGTCGGTCGCCAGATCGAGGTCCTCGACCAGCTCGAGCAGACCGAGCCTGAGATCGAACGGCTCAACGAGCTGTACCAGGCGGACCACCTGGCCACCCGGATCCGCCGTAACGCCGAATCCCTCATCGTCCTGGCCGGTTCCACGAAGGTTCAGCGCCGCACCAGCTTCGGTCCCCCGGTCGCGGTCGAGAGCGTGGTCCGATCTGCGGTCACCGAGGTCGAGCAGTTCGAGCGGGTCGTTCTCGGTGACCTGGGAACCTCCGAGGTATCGGGCCAGGTCGCCAAGGACGTCGCCCACCTTCTCGCCGAATTGCTCGAGAACGGCCTCGCCTTCTCACCCCCGACGACCGACGTGGCGGTCAGTGGACGTCTCTTGAAGGACGGCAGCTACCAGATTCGACTCGATGACGCCGGGATCGGCCTTCGGCCTGAGGCCATGGAGGAAGCCAACGCCCGTCTCCACGGTCTCGAGGCCTTCAACACCACCCCGTCCAAGTACCTCGGCCACTACGTGGTGGGACACCTCGCCCAGCGCCATGGGATCACCGTCGACCTGGCCGAGAACGACAACGACGGCGTGAGCGCCAAGGTGGTCATACCGGCCGCGCTCATCTCCGCTCCTCGCCCAAAGGCGGAGCCCGTCCCCACCACCGAGCCGGCTCCGGTGATCGAACCCGCCGCGCATCCCGAGCCCGGCGCCGAGGCCGAGGCCGAGGCCGAGGCCACGGAGAGGGTCGACCTCGAAGATGCGGTGGAACTACGAGAGATCACAGTCCCAGCGGAGGATCAGGTGATGGTCGGTGCTGCCGGTCAGCACCAGGACCACGACTCGTCGGAGGTGGCAAAGCCTTGGACCATCGGCGTCACCCCCTCGGACCACCCCGCGCTGGAGGGTCAACCCGAGGAGAGCACCTTCGGCGCCTACGTCCACGCCAACCGGTCGCTGCACGACGTGATCGCCGGGCGCCGTGAACTCGATGCCGAGGTGCGGTAACTACCGCGAGCTCCTACCGCTGGGCCGAGAGGCAACAGCGCAGGTAGCTGGCCGTGACGTCAATCACAGCGTCACGGTCAGCTACCGTTCTGACCGGAGGGATTGTCAGCGATGGTGGACAAGCCATTGGAGCTCAACGTCTTGGGCCCAGTGTCAGTGGATCGGAACGGGGCTATCTCCCGCGTCGGATCAACCCAGGAGCGGATGCTCCTCACCGCTCTGGCTCTCTCGGGACCGGAGTCGGTCAACTCCGGCCGGCTCATCGACCTGATCTGGGGCGACGACCCGCCGCCCAGCGCATCGGGAGCCCTGAAGGCTCTGGTCCACCGGATCCGACGACGATACGGGCGACACGTGATCGAGACCGCGCCCGCCGGGTACCAACTCGGAGAGAACGTCGAGACCGACTACGCCCAGGTTCTCAAGGCCATGCAGGCCTGCCGTGATGCTCTCGGCATCGACGACCCAGCCGCCGCGTTGGCCTCGGCCCGCGAGGCCCACACCCGTTTTCGCGGTGACTTTTCCCAGGCGTTGGATGCAACCCCTGAAGGGCTCACCTGCAGCCGTGCGCTCAGTGACCTCAGGTCCCGGAGTTGGGACCTCCTGCTGGAAGCCAGAGCAGCCGCAGGCGAAGACGAGGACCTGATCACCGATCTTGAGGCCAAGGTGGCCGCTGATCCCTTGGCCGAACGGGGGTGGGAGATGCTGATGGTCGCCCTCTACCGCTCGGGCCGCCAAGCTGCCGCTCTGGGGGCGTTCCAACGAGCGCGCACCGCGCTGATCGACGGGGCCGGAATCGAGCCCGGGCCGGCCTTGCGACAGATCGAACTCCAGATCCTCGAGCAGGATCGGTCATTGCTGCGCCGATCCCCTCAGACGATGACGGCCGGAACCACTCCGGCCGCTCCCTGGGTCGTCGAAGTGGACGAGGGAATGGGTGACGGAGTGTCAACGGCTCCACCGGTGGACGGTGATCTACCACCAGAGCCCGGTGACTACTCCTGGTATCAGACCCCGGTCCCCATGACTGGCCGCAAGGCCGAGCTCGAAACCGTCAGTGCCCTCATCGCTCGGTCCAAGCTCAACCTCAACCTCACACCCAATCTGATCCTGATCAACGGTGATGCCGGCATAGGCAAGACCCGACTGGCCGGTGAAGCCGCCCATGCCGCGGCCCAGACCGGCACCCGGGTGCTCTACGGAGCGTGTGACCCTTCGGTGACCAATACGCGACGCGCCATCGCCATGGCCATCGACCGGTTCGTGACCAACCATCCTCACGAGGTCGAACAGATCTCACCGGCAACGCTCGCCAACCTGGCGTCGCTCTCACCAGCGATCGCCGACCGGTGCGACCCAGCAGACCTGCCAGATTACCTCCATACCGATGGTGACCACCACGTCAACGCCGCCATCCAGTCGCTACTCACCAAGGTTGCCGGAGAAGCGGGCGTGGTGCTCATCCTCGATGACCTCCACTGGGCGTCGGCCTCGACCGTTTCTCTCCTAGTCCACCTGATCGACAACCACACTCCCGCGCCCATTTGTGTCATCGCCACCTACCGACCCCGAGATCTTGCCGATTCCAGTCCGCTCAGCGCAGTTCTTCCCGCACTTCTCCGCGATCCCCGCTGTACCGCCTTACGGCTGGACCGCCTCACCCACGAGGAACTTCACGAACTGATCGAGCGCTCGGCCGGCCACGATGTGCCGGACGAGCTAACCGAGCAGATCGAGATGACTACAGGCGGAAACCCGTACCTCATCGTTTCAACCCTGCGACACCTGACCGACGCCGAGGTGGTAGTGCGCAGGAACAATCGCTGGGAGCTGGCACCGGGCGCATTGGAGTCCATACCGGCCGGGGTGAGACACCTGATCGATCACCAGGTCAACAACCTCCCCGCCGATGCGGTGAAGCTCCTACAGACCGCGGCGGTCGGAGGGCTTCGCTTCTCGCTGACCCACATCGCTGAGGTGGCGGGTCTGCCTTCGGGCACCGCTATCGACTCCATCGAGACCGCTGCTCTGAATGGACTCGTGTGGGAGGAGAGCTTCGACCGATGGCGCTGGGAACATGACCTGGGTCGAAACATCGTGCTCAACCAGGTTTCGACCACGAGGAGAGTCCAGACCCATTGGCGGCTGGCTGAATCCCTGTCCGATAGTCCGGACCGGGACCACGACGAGATCGCTCACCACGCGATCGAAGGCATGCTGGCCGCACCGCCCGGCCGAGCAGCCGAGCTTCTGGCCGATGCTGCCGAGTCAAGAATCCGGACCGACCCACTGAGCGCGATCAGCTACGCCACCGTCGCCCTCGGATCCATCTCCGAGAGATCTGATCCTCAGCTCTTTGCCAAGCTCTCGACGCTCCATGCCATCGCCCATCTTGAGACGATCGACGATGTGTTCGATGATGAGTTCCTGCGGCTGTCCGAGGTCGCCCAGGAATCGGCGTTGCGGTCCGAGGATGTCGAGCTCATCGTCCGATCGCACATCTTCGACGGGTTGTACCCGACGTTCGAAATGAGGTTCCGTGGCTCGGAGGAACACAGGGCGCGGTGCTGGCGAGCACTCGACTCGCTGCCCCCTGATGCCGTCGACGAACGGGCCCTGCTCCTGAACCACCTCACCGAACTCACACTCCTTGAACCAGACGAACACGAGCGGGCAACGCAACAGCTGGCCAGCATCATCGAAACCGGCGTTTCGGACGATGTGGTGGTGAGACTCAATCGCCGACGGCGGCATTTTGCCTTGGTCATCCATGAGGAAGAGAGCTCACCAGCGCCAACCAACTCGACTCACGCCGTCCGCGAAATACGGGTCGAAACGGCCGAGGCCCAGCCACCGGAGGACGACATTCCCTCACAGCCCGACTTCATGCGGGCAATGGAGGAGTTCTCGGTTGGAGATCACCAAGCGGCCATCGCTCGACTCAACGCCCTCGACGCCAGCAGCAGTTCAGTGCTCGAGCTGACCAGACGAGCACGGCTGGCGATAGCCCAGTCGGCCAGTGGCGACGTGGAAGGCCTTCGCTCAACGAAGATCTGGCTGGATGCCGTCACCCCGACGGCTCGGTCCAAGGGCTTCTACGACGAAGCCCAGCGCGGCGTGACCACGATGCTGACCATCTTGGGAGACGCGGCTCAGGCCGACGAGATCGTTGCGTGCTATGAGACGTTGGCCTCCGACGA
>JAGQSO010000101.1 GCA_020439505.1 Acidimicrobiales bacterium | reverse complement strand
ACGATCGGAACCGGGTGCTGCGAATCCACCGCACCGTTCCTCTACGAGGACTTCTGGCCCGGCCCCGACCAGGAGCAGGTGGGAGAGGTGGCCGGAGTAGCGGTGTTCGCTCCTGAGTACCTGCGGGCCAACTACCCCGACGGCGACGGCGTGGTGCTCGACGTGAGCGAGGAGCTGGCCGAGTCGCTGTCGGTGGAGACCGAGTTGGGAGTTCGCCTGATCCTGCGAGGCCCCGACTTCGATTCCTCCGCCGAGTCCGAGACGTGCGCGGTAGCGCCCTCGGTCACCGCGGGCGAGAAGGTCCTACGTCCCGTCGTCGGCGAGCTACCGGAGGACCTTCGCAACCTTCGAATTCGTTAGTGCCGTTCCGGCACCCCTTGTCGGAGTTTGGGAGTTGCCTCCGCTGCACCCGGTCCGGTTCTCGTGGCCCGCCTTCGGCGGACGATGTCTGGTTCCGTCAAGCCCGGTCCTCACTTCGTTGCGGGGGCTCGACGGCGTTTGCGCAGTGGCTCGCAGGCTCGCGACAGCGCAAACGTTCTTGGACAGGGCAACGGTGGCCGACGTTGGAGTCAGCTGGCCTCGGCTGCGTGGCCACTGGCGGGCTGATCGGCCTCGGCCGCGTCGAGGGCGTCGAGGGCGGCCATCGCTGCTTCCATCATCCGGGCTGAACAACCGGCCAGCGCGGTGGGTGGGACGGCTTCGGTGACGATCCGTTCGGCGATCTGGGAGAAAACCTCCGCCGCCGGGCCACCGCTCAGCACCGCCGGTTCGCCGGCATCGCCACCGGCGGACACGGCCGGCTCGATGGGAACCCGTCCCAACAGGGGCACCCCGGCGCTCTCGGCCAAGGTCTCCCCTCCACCCTGGCCGAACAGGGCGTAGCTGTCGCCGTGGGCACAGGTGAAGGCCGACATGTTCTCGATGACCCCGGCCACCCGCAGGTAGGACTTGCGGGCCATCGACACCGCCCGGATCGCGACCTTCTGGGCGGCCACCGCCGGGGTGGTCACCACGATGACCTCGGCCCGGGGGACCATCTTGGCCACACCCATCTGGACGTCACCGGTCCCGGGAGGCATGTCGACCAGCAGGTAGTCGAGGTCATCGCCCCATCTCACGTCCTGGAGGAAGTGCTGCACGCCTCGGTTGAGCATCAGACCTCGCCACATCAACGCCGTCTCCTCGTCGTCGACGAGCAGACCCATCGAGACCACCCGGAGGACGCCGGGACCGATGGTCCGCTCCAAGGGGACCATCTCGCGCCGGTCCCCGGTGGCGTGGCCGGAGAGCCTCCCGCCGACGCCCAACATCCTGGGGATGGAGAACCCCCACACGTCGGCGTCGAGGACGCCGACGCGCAGTCCCCGCAAGGCCAGGGCCGCCGCCAGGTTGGCGGTGACCGACGACTTGCCGACGCCTCCCTTACCCGACGCCACCAGTACGACCTTGGTGGTGGGGGCGATGGAGGTGTCCTCGGGACGTTGGGACACGTTGAACCGGGCGCGGTCCATGGCGCGGGCCCGCTCGGCGTCGTTCATCTCGGTCCAGTCCAACTTGACCGCAGTGACCCCCGGTATGGAACCCACCCTGGTCCTGACGTCCCGCTGGATCTGTGCCCGCAGCGGACAACCCGACGTGGTCAGGGCGACGGTGACGGTGACCTCGCCTTCATCGGTGACGGTCACGGAGCGGACCATGCCCAGATCGACGATGTCGGACCCGAGCTCGGGGTCGATCACACCTCGCAGGT
>JAGQSO010000100.1 GCA_020439505.1 Acidimicrobiales bacterium | reverse complement strand
GGACCGAGGCTCTGGCCACCACCCGGGTCGAGGCCATCCTGGCCGGGATCGGCGGGTCGGCCGAGTTCTACCGCATCCACACCTGATCGGTCAGGTAGGTCGTGGAGCCAACCGGCCGTCGGCCGGGGGGCGGGATCATGCGTCGTTACCTTGCCGCTGGTCTGGTCGCCCTGTTCGGGCTGCTGGGCCTGGTGGTCGCAACCTCGGCCCCGGTCGGGGCCGAGGCCAGCGGCGGCTGTCGCCCCGTCGGCGGCACCCCCTCGGTGACGGGGGGACCGCACCGGGCCACCGTGGTCGTCGACCCCGGCAGCGGAGACGTGTGGTCGGCCTGCATCTCCTTCGCCGGGACCATCACCGGGGCGGAGGCGCTGGCGCTAGCCGCCGACCTGATCCCCGGCCTGGACCCGGTGTTCGAGCCCTATCCCGGCCAGGGTCAGGCGGTCTGCCGCCTGCTCGGCGTCGGTAACGACCCACCGGACTGCTTGTCCAAGACCGTCGAGTACTGGTCCTACTTCCGCAACGGGTCCTACGCCCGAGGTGGCCCCGGGGCCTCGACGGTCACCGACGGCGACGTGGAGGGTTGGTCGTTCAGTCGGGGCAAGCCCCCGCGGCCCGCGACCAGAGGCTCGGAGGCGGTGGCAGCCTCGGCACTGCCGTCACCGCCCGTCACCGCCCCGCCCTCGACCGGTCCGAACCCGTCGTCACCCGGGGGTGGGACATCCACCACCGGAGCAGCGGGCAACCAGGGAACATCGCCGCCCCCGGGTTCGGGAGTGGGTCCGTCCTCCAGCGTCCCCGGGCCCGACACGACGGGATCGGCGGGATCGACGAACGGCACCTCGATCGGCGGCGAGTCGCCCCAACAACCGTCGAGCACCGTCCCGGGCGGCTCCGATCAACCCTCCGGCCATTCCTCCGACCCGGTGACGGCGGGCGGAGGCCGTGTCACCGTCACCGAGGCGGCCGAGTCCGGGTCGTCTCTGGGGTCGATCCTGGGGTTCGGGGGTGCGCTCGCCACCGTCGGGGTTGCGGCGGTGTGGGTAAGGCGCCGTAGGAACGCCCCCGACGCCGACTGACCCTGGGGGTTCCCCAAGGGCGAATGGGGGATCGGCCCGATGGTGACGGTGCCGGGCCCGGCGCACTCTGGCTGAGACGACGGGCACCGGGTCCGTCGGGAAACCGGAGCACCACCATGTCCACCACCTTCCCCAGCGACCAGGGCCCCTTCGCCCCTCGTCCCGGCTACGCCACCACCGCCCAGGCAGGGGCGGGGTCCTCGGCCCAGCCGGGCCGGGCCGGCCAGCCCGGCCAGCCCGGTCATCAGTTCCCCGTCGCCCCCGGCCTGCGCCAGTGGCTGGTCCAACGGCGCAACGACGGCGCCACCCCCGACGAGATCTGTGCCCAACTGGTCGACAGCGGCATGGACGCCGACTCGGCCGCCCAGCTCTCCTTGCGGTCCCTGCGGGCCTCGGACCGCCACCGCCTCCTCTACATCGGTCAGTGCTGGGGGGCGGGTCTGGGTGCTCTGGGGGCGGGAACCGCCGCCCACCTGGCTCTGGCCGGTGCCGAGGACCGACTGGACATCGCCATGTGGCTCACCGTCATGTTGGTCGCCACACCGATCGCGGTGGCCTGCGGGGCGTGGGCCCGCCGGGTCGAGGACGAAGAGGCCCACGCCATCTGGTC
>JAGQSO010000099.1 GCA_020439505.1 Acidimicrobiales bacterium | reverse complement strand
GATCGAGCTCGGCTCGCCACATCACCTCGTAGAGGCCCGACGGCTCGGGGGCGAGGCCGCTCACCAGCGCGGCCGGGAGCAGCGCCACCCCGCAGTAGCGGAGGGTGCCGAAGTCCGCTTGGCGTCGGGTCTGGACGCACAGGAGGCGCACCCGGGTGCGGTCCCATTCCTCCACGAATCGGGCGAGGTCCACGGGCTGGTCGGGGTGGTCTTCGGGGGTCAGCCAGGCGTCGGCGTTGGTCACCACCACCGACCGTCCGCCGAGCCAGCCGGCCATGGCGCCCAGAGCGCCCGCGGTGCCCAGGGCAACCGGGGTCTCGCGGGAGCGGTGCACCGATAGGGGCAGGTGGGCGTCGATCGCCTCGGCGCCGTGGTGAAGGTTCACCGCCACCGACGATGGCGCCAGCCCTACCGTTGAGAGTCGGGCGAGAGCGTGGTCGAGGAGGGGGCGACCGCCCACCGGGCACAGAGCCTTGGGTCGCAGGCGGGTCAGGGGGGACAGGCGGGTACCGGCCCCGGCAGCGAGCACCACTCCGGCCAGGTCGTCGTCAGGGGATCGGGTCATGGACGGGGTCAGATCAGCTCCACCGGGGAAGAACCGGAGTGGGTGGCGCGGAGCTGGCCGCAGGCGGCGTCGATGTCGGTACCCCTGGTCCGCCGGATGGTGGCGTTGACGCCGAGGTCGCGCAGGTGCCGGGCGAAGGCTTGGACCCGGTCGGGCGTCGACCCCCGAACCCGGTAACCCGGGGTCGGGTTCAGCGGGATCAGGTTCACGTGGGCCCGTAGGGGGCGGGCGTAGTCGGCCAGCTCACGGCCGTGTCGGTCGGTGTCGTTGACGCCGTGGATGAGGGCCCATTCGAACGACAGTCGCCGGTGAGTGGTCTCGACGTAGTCGGCGCAGGCCTCCGCGAGTTCGGCCAACCGATACCGCCGGTTGATCGGCACCAAGACGTCGCGCTCGTCGTCGTTGGCGACGTGGAGCGACACCGCCAGATTGACCTGAAGGGACTCGGTGGTGAGGCGACGGATCCCCGGTACCACGCCCACGGTCGACAAGGTCAGGTGGCGGGCACCCAGGCCAAGGTCGTCGTTGATCCGTTCCACAGCAGCCCACGTTCGGTCGTAGTTGGCGAACGGTTCGCCCATGCCCATGAACACCACGTTCGACAGTCGGCGACCGGTCTCGGCCGCCCGGGCCCGGGCCCTCACTACCTGCTCGACGATCTCGCCCGTGCTCAGGTGCCGGTCGAAGCCGGCCTGGCCCGTTGCGCAGAAGCCGCAGGCCATGGCACAGCCGGCCTGGGAGGAGATGCACACCGTCGACCGGTCGGGGTAGTGCATCAGCACGGTCTCGATCTGACGCCCGTCATGCAGGCTCCACAACCACTTGGAAGTGTCGCCCTCGTCGCTCACCGATTCGGTGAGCGGAGTGAGCGCCGGGGCCAGAACGTCGCTCAGCCGGGACCGCAGTGCCTTGGGAACGTTGGTCCAACTCTCGGGATCGCCGTTGGGGCCGTAGAGGCCCTGCCACACCTGGTCTACGCGGTAGCGGGGTTGGTCGGCGAGCAGTTCGCCGAGTTGGACGCGGGTGAAGTCGTAGCGCGAACGCGGCTGGGGGTCCCGGGCCGGGGCGGCGTCGACGGTCACGGGCGCTGCCCCCGTTCGGTTGGTCTGGTGTGGACTCGACGGCGGTGGTGCACGGTGAAACCGAGGCGGTCGTAGAGGTGTCGGGCCGCTCGGTTCGACTCGTCGACGTAGAGCACCGCGGTGGTGACGCCGGTCGAGGCGAGGTGGTCGAGGCCGGCCAGGACCAGGGCGGGTCCCAGACCTTGGCCCTGGTGGCGGGGGTCGACGCCGATGACGTAGATCTCACCGAAGGTCGGATCGACGTCTCGTTCCACCTTTGTCCAACAGAACCCCGCCAGCTCACCCCGGCTATCGGCGTCTCCGAGGACCAGGAAGTCGCCAGGGTCGAACCAGGGCTCGGCCATGCGGGACCTCAAGGTGTCGACGTTCTCCGCCCCCTGATCGGGGTGGCCGGCGAAGGACCGGTTGTTGACCCGGATCCACGCCTCGTCGTCGGCTCCGACGTTGAGGGGCCTCAGCTCCAGCGGCGGTGAACCGTTGCGGAGGGGGCTCTCCGTCGGGATCGGCAGGGGGCGACGCAGCTCGAACAGATCCCGGTGGGCGCTGAGCCCGGCGGAATTGGCGACAGCCCCGGCCAGGGGGTGGTCGGTGTCACCGGGATGATCGGCTACCAGCATCACCCTCACCGGATCCCTCCGGAGCCCACCTTCCAGCTCGGCGACCAGTCGTCCGATCTCGTCGGCCGCGGCGTCCGCCTGATCCGGGGACGGATCGCCGGTCCAGGTGATCACCACCTCGGCGTTGTCGCCCCGGACCGTCCAGTTCAGTGAGACCTGACCCTCAGGTGAGCGCGTCGACCGCCAGGCCCCGGCGGCGGGGGCCAGCGTTGGCGGCTCGTTCACCGGATAGTGGGGGAGGGGTGGCTCGGACACCGGTCGAACGCTAACGGCCCCGCCGCCCCTTTGGCCGGGCCGCCATATGCCGACCCGGCGGCAGGCCCGATCTGAGCGGCCGTTCAGGAATTCCGTGGAGTTCGTCACTTCGAGGGTGTGTTTCTGCACTGGGTGTGCGTATACTCTCGGGAGACCAGGTTCCCGCCACCTGGTTGGTCGCGACACCGGGATCCGCCGCCTGGTGTCGCTGCGCTCGGCGCCCTTCGGGGCGCCGGCGCTGTTTTTGCCCCGGTGTGTTCCAGGACTGGACCTACCCGCTAGGTGCCTAGATGCCGGGACACGTGGCAAACGATGCCGGTCCCGGCTAGGAAGACCCGATGGCCCTGGACTCTGCCCGACTTTCCTCCCTCGGCGCCGGAATCGACGACCTGACCCGGCGGGCAGCGGAGCTTGCCGCCGATTTCGAAGGTGGCCTCTACGCCGAGGCCGCGGTGGCGCTCTTCGAGGCGGAGCGGTCCCTGGCCATGGCGGCCCGGGCTGTGGACCGCGCCCGCAAGGTCGTGTCGGGCTGAGTCGGGCCGACCGTCGGTAACCGGCTTCGGGCCGGTCGGGGGAGGCCGGTAGCCTCGGCGACCGTGCTCAACCGTCTCGACCTGCGTGGTGCCGGAACCGACCTGCGGGGTCGCCTGCCCCGACCGGCCCAGGCGGCCGAAGGCCCGGTGGCAGCGGTCAAGGAGATCCTGGCCGCGGTACGCGCCGGCGGTGACGCCGCGGTGGGTGACCTGACCGAACGCTTCGACGGGGTCAGGCCGACCCTGCGGGTGCCGGCCCAGGAGATCGCCGAGGCGCTAAACGCTCTCGATCCTGACCTCCGGGCGGCGCTCGAGCAGGCGGCGGCCGGCATAGCCGACTTCCACCAGACCCAGGTCGTGGCCGACCACGACTACCGGCGTGACGGCATCGTGGTCAGGGGCCTGAAGGTCCCCGTCGACCGTGCCGGGTGCTACGTCCCCGGCGGTCGGGCCATCTACCCCAGCACGGTCCTCATGACCGCCATCCCCGCCAAGGCCGCCGGGGTCGGCGAGGTGGCGTTGTGCGTACCCCCCGACTCGACCGGGCGGGTTCCCCAGGTCACCTTGGCCGCCGCGGCCATCGCCGGCGTGGACGAGGTCTATGCGGTCGGAGGTGCCCAGGCCATCGGGGCGATGGCCTACGGGACCGAGACCATCCGTCCCGTCGACGTGATAGTCGGTCCCGGCAACGTCTTCGTGGCGTTGGCCAAACGGGAGGTCGCCGGGCTGGTCGGCGTCCCGTCGTCGTTCCCCGGCCCCTCCGAGGTGGTGGTGATCGTCGACGACACCGCCCCGGTGGAACTGGCGGCGGTCGACGTGATCCTCCAGGCCGAGCACGGACCGGGCGGACTGGCCTGGCTCATCGGCTGGGACGAGGCCGTGCTGGACGCCATCTGTGATGAGATCGCGGCCCAGGTGGCGGTGGCCCCCCGGCGCGATGACATCACCTCGACGTTCTCCGACGGCGGGTACGCGGTGCTGTGTGACTCACCCGAACAGGCCTTGGCGGTATCGAACACCATCGCTCCCGAGCACCTCGAGCTGATCACCGCGGATCCCGAGGCGCTCGTTCCCCTTGTCCGCCACGCCGGCGCGGTGTTCTGTGGACCGTGGTCGCCGGCATCGGTCGGTGACTATCTGGCCGGGCCGAGCCATGTGCTGCCCACCGACGGGACCGCCCGGTTCGGCTCGGCCCTGACCGTTGCCGATTTCGTGAAGGACGTGCACGTGATCACGCTGGACCGACCGGCACTGGAGCGCGCCGCGCCGACGGTGGCCGCCATCGCCCGGGCCGAGGGCCTGGCCGCCCACGCCGAGAGCGTGCTTCGTCGCCTCGGCCAGCCGGCGGGAGAGTCGGCGTCGTGATCAGGGTTCAGCCCCGCGCCAGCGTCGCGCTCATGGAGGGCTACCACTCGCCTCAACTCGATGTCGAGGTCCGTCTCAACACCAACGAGTCGCCGGTGCCTCCGCCCCCCGGGTTCACCGAGGCGGTAGCCAAGGCCGCGTCCGAGGTGGCGTGGCACCGCTACCCAGATCGGGCCTGCACCGAACTGCGGGCCCGCATCGGGGAGCTCCACGGCGTCGGCCCGGAGCAGGTGTTCGTGGCCAACGGGTCCAACGAGGTGCTCCAGACCCTGTCGCTCACCTATGGGGGACCGGGCCGATCGGTCGCGGTGTTCGAGCCCACCTACGCCCTCCACGCCCACATCGCCCGCCTCACCGGAACCGACGTGGCCGAAGGGGAGCGAGCCGAGGATTTCTCCCTCGACCTAGCCGAGGTTCGTCGGGTGCTGGGCGAAGCCCGACCCGCGATCACCTATCTGTGTTCCCCCAACAACCCCACCGGGATGGTCGAGACCCGCGCCACGGTCGAGGAGGTCCTCACCCTGGCCCCCGGACTGCTGGTGGTCGACGAGGCCTACGGCCAGTTCGCTCCTTGGTCGGCGCTGGAACTCGTGGACGAGGACACACCGCTGGTGGTGACCCAGACCTTCTCCAAGACCTGGTCCATGGCGGCTGCCCGCCTGGGCTACCTGGTCGGACCTTCGTGGGTGGTGGCGGAACTGGAGAAGGTCGTCCTGCCGTACCACCTCGACGCCTTCAAGCAGGCGGCCGGCATCGCCGCGGTCGGGTTCCGTCGTGAGATGGAACAACGGGTCGCGCAGCTCAACGAGGAACGGGGACGGTTGGAGTCCGCGCTGTCGGACCTGCCCTGTGACGTGTGGCCGTCAGGAGCCAACTTCGTCCTGTTCCGTCCCCGCACCGTCGAGGGCGGTGATGTGTGGCGTCAACTGGTGGACCGCTCCATCCTGGTCCGGAACTGCTCGTCGTGGCCCCGTCTCGACGGATGCTTGCGGGTGACCGTGGGTACCCGTGACGAGGACGACCGTCTTCTTGCCGCCTTGGGGGAGATTCTCCGATGACCGAAACCACCCGACCCGCCCGAGCCGCATCCCGTGAGCGCACCACCAAGGAGACGTCGATACGCATAAGCCTCGACGTCGACGGCCCCACCGGAACCGTCCACGCCTCCACCGGGCTGCCGTTCTTCGATCACATGCTGGACCAGATCGGCCGCCACGGGGGCTTCGACCTCAGCATCGACGCCAAGGGGGACATCGAGGTCGATGGGCATCACACCGTCGAGGACGTCGGCATCCTGCTGGGCGAGACGTTTCGTGAGGCCCTGGGTGACAAGGCCGGAGTGCGCCGGTTCGCGTCGGGGCTGTTCCCCCTCGACGAGGCGCTGATCGAGGTAGCGGTGGACCTGTCGGGGCGGCCCTGGGTGGCATATGACGTTCCCTTCGGCGAGGTGCTGCCGCTGGGGGACCCGCCGTTCAACCCCGAGATGGCCGAACACTTCTGGCAGAGCTTCGCCACCGCGGCGGGGATCACGCTGCACGTGAACCGGCGGGCGGGCACCAACACCCACCACGTCGTGGAGGCCACCTTCAAGGGCGTGGCGCGGTGTCTGCGCGACGCGGTCCGGGTCGAAGGTTCCGCCATCCCCTCGACCAAGGGCACCTTGTCGGGCGGTACCGGTGGCTGACGGTTCCGGCGGCGACGACCGACCGCTGATCGCGGTCCTCGATTACGGGATCGGGAACCTGCGATCGGCCCAGAAAGCCCTCGAGCACGTCGGGGCCGACGCTCGACTGACCGCCGACAAGGCACTGATCGCCGATGCCGCCGGGGTGGTACTTCCCGGCGTCGGTGCCTTCGGCCGGTGCGTGGAGGCCTTGGGTGAGGCCGGCCTGGCCGACGTCGCCCACGAGGCGGCCTCGGTCGCCGCCGACGGGACCGGACGGCCCTTCCTCGGGGTGTGCGTCGGCCTCCAGATGCTGTTCGACGGATCCGACGAGAACCCCGAGGTGCCGGGGCTGGGAGTCGTTCCGGGTCGGGTCCACCTGCTGCCCGAAGGGGTCAAGAGGCCCCAGATGCAGTGGAACGTCCTGCGTTGGAGTGGGCCCACCTCCATGGCCGATGGGCTGGAGCCAGACCCCTGGGTGTATTTCGTTCATTCCTACTGGGCCCAACCCGACGATCCGTCCTACGTGGCCGCGACCTGTGACTACGGGATCGAGGTGACCGCCGCGGTGGCGCGGGGTCGGATGTGGGCCACTCAGTTCCACCCCGAGAAGTCGGCCGCCAACGGGCTGCGGATCCTGGAGAACTTCGTCGCCGAGACCCGTGCCGGGGTCAGGTAGCCGAGGCGACCGGGTCCAGGGCGTAGCTGGTCATGCCGGCGGACCCCATCTCGATGCCGTCCACCAGGACGTGGGAACGCTGTCCGGCGGCGGCGGCGAGCCCGGCGACGTAGAGCAGGGGGATGAAATGATCGGGGGTGGGGTGGGCCGCCGCGAAGTCGGGGTGGCCGGCCAGCCGGGGCAACGAGGCAGGATCCTCCCTCATCACCTCGGTCACCGCCCGATCGAAGCGGACCGCCCAGTCGAAGGCGGCGTCGGGCTGCCCCCAGGCCAGGGCCCGCAGGTTGTGGACCACGTTCCCGCTGCCGATGACGATCACGCCGCGCTGGCGAAGCGGTGCCAGTGCCGCCCCCAGCGCCAGGTGGCGGTCGAAGCTCTGGCGGGCGTCGATCGACAGTTGGAGGACCGGAACGTCGGCCTCGGGCCAGGAGTGGACCAACACCGACCAGGCGCCGTGGTCCAGGCCCCAGGAGCGATCCAGGGCGACGGCATCGGGACTGACCGAAGCGCCGAGGAGGTCGGCCACCTCGGTGGCCAGGTCCGGATCGCCGGGGGCCGGATAGGACATCTGGTAGAGCTCGTCGGGGAAACCGCCGAAGTCATGGATGGTCCGGGGACGCTCCATGGCGGTGACCGCGGTTTCGCCGGTGTACCAGTGAGCCGACACGCAAAGCACTGCCCTCGGTCGATGGTGGGCCAGACCGAATGCCTGCCAGGCCTCGGTGTATCGGTTCTTCTCCACCGCGTTCATCGGTGACCCGTGTCCGAGGAAGGCCACCGGAGCGGTAACCGTCGGTTCCGAAGAACTCGCCATTTGGTTGACGGTACAAGGAATTCTTCCGGTTGAGGCGAGACCTGATCCCTCCCGAGTCGATGAACGGCCAGGTGACTCCGAGCGCGATGATCCAAGGATGGACCTCTACCCGGCGATCGATCTCCGCGGCGGCCAGTGCGTGCGCCTCTACCAGGGTGACTTCGACCGTGAGACGGTCTACGGCGACGACCCGGTGGCCCAGGCCGGGTTGTTCGCCGATGCCGGCTCGGCGTGGATCCACGTCGTCGACCTCGATGCCGCTCGCACCGGCGAGCCGGTGAACCGACCGGTCATCGCTGCGGTGGCCGCATCGGTGGGGATACCGGTACAGACCGGGGGCGGGGTGCGTGATGACGCATCGGCCGAGGAGTTGTTCGCGGCGGGAGTGGCACGTGTCGTGGTCGGGACCGCGGCTCTCGACGATCCGGACTGGGCCGCTGGCCTGGCCGAACGCCACCCGGGCAAGGTGGCCCTGGGGCTCGACGTGCGGGGTCGCGAGGTGGCGGTACGAGGCTGGGTGGAAGGCTCGGGCCGCCAACTGGCCGAGGTAACCGCCCAGTTCGACGGGGCGGGATTCGCCGCCTTCGTGGTGACCCAGATCAACGTCGACGGGGCGGGGACCGGTCCCGACGTCGACCTGTACTCAGAGCTACTCGACACGGTCGAGACCGACGTGATCGCTTCGGGTGGTGTGGGTGAGGCCCAGCACCTGCGAACCCTGGCCGCCCTCGGAGCGGACTCCAAGCCCCTGCTCGGAGCCATAGTGGGAAAGGCCCTCTACGACGGCTCGATCACCATCGACGACGCCCTCGCCGCCGCCCAGGCCGAATAGCTGACGACAGCGGTCCCTCACCGATCGGAGTTGCAGATACCGGCGGCGGTCCTTCCGGACGGGCAGACTCTGGCGATGGGTTCGAGGCGAAGCGCCGACGAGGAGCGCGATGTCACCTCCGGGCAGGACGCGACCCGGGGAGAGCAGATCGAACTGATCCTCTCCACCCGTCAGGCTCGCCGGATCGTGGCGGTGGTGTTTGCCGGGATGTTGATGATCGGTGGCGTGGCGTGGTGGCTGATGATCATTCCCTACGACAGCGGCGGACCGACGCCGATCACCTGTGGGGCGGTCCTCGACGAGATCCCCGGCGAGATCGGCCGGGAGATGCTGGAGGGATACCGCAAGGGCTGCGCCGACGAATGGGCTTCGCGTCGCAACACCGCCCTGCTGATCGGCGGACTCGTGGTGGTGATGGTCACGGTCGTCTCCACCTGGCCGTCGGGTCGCCTCACCCACGGCCCTGACGGGTCCGAGGCCGACGGGGACCGAACGCCCGGCGACCCGGACGGCACCAGCGAGCTGGAACGCCTCGGACTGGTGGACACCGAGGGGCGGCTGGTGCCGTCGGCGGACAGCCCGGCAAAGGTCGGCCCTGACAGCACCGGGACCGACCAAGCGGTACCAGAAGGGCCGGCCAGCGAACTGATAAGGCTGGGGCTCATCGATCTCGCCGAGCTCGTCGATCGCTTCGACCCCGATGCCCATGACCCGACTTCGGGCGAGCCGTCGTCTGAAGACCCGACGCCGGACTGACCCAATCGGTTGGGGGCCGGTTGCCAGCCGGCGGTACCGTCGATCAGATGCGCACCGCCCGGGTCATTCCCTGCCTCGACGTGACGGCTGGCCGGGTCGTGAAGGGCGTGAACTTCGTCGATCTGCGCGACGCCGGGGACCCGGTGGAGTTGGCTGCCCGTTACGACGCCGAAGGAGCCGACGAGGTCGTGTTCCTGGACATCACCGCCAGCTCCGATGACCGCGACACGATGGTCGACGTCGTGGCCCGCACCGCCGAGGAGGTGTTCATCCCGCTGACCGTCGGCGGCGGCATCCGCACCGTGGACGACGCCAGACGCATGTTGCGGGCGGGAGCCGACAAGGTTTCGCTCAACACCGCCGCCATCAACCGTCCGGCAACCATCGGAGACGTCGCCGACGAGTTCGGCAGCCAGTGCGCGGTGGTGGCCATCGACGCCCGACGGCGGGTCGGCGACGACCCTGCCCGCGGGTGGGGCGTGTTCACCCACGGCGGCCGCAACCCAACCGAGTTGGACGCAATCGAATGGGCGGTCGAGGCCGAACGCCTCGGAGCCGGCGAGATCCTGTTGACATCCATGGACCGCGACGGGACCAGGGACGGGTTCGATCTGGAGTTGACCCGGGCGGTGTCAGATGCGGTCGGGATCCCCGTCATCGCCAGCGGTGGCGTCGGCCACCTGGACCACCTCGTGCACGGCGTGATCGAAGGTGGTGCCGACGCCGTGCTAGCGGCGTCGATCTTCCATTTCGGTGAGCACACCGTGTCCGAAGCCAAAGCGGTGATGGCGGCGGCGGGGATAACCGTGCGCCCGGCTCACGGGTGACGGCGCCGCCCCGGTACCGTCAAGGCCCGTGACCGCCCCATCATCCCCCGAAGCGGACGAGGTATCGACCGCGGACGCCCCTCGTGCCGACGGGTCCGTGGACGGCGAGCCCGGGCCCCGGACCTTCGCCTCGTCGCGCGCCGACAAGCTGCCGGTGAAGATGATGAGCGACCGGATCCTCGTCAACCTCGAGACCGATGGCGAACGCCGGTCAACCGGCGGAATCCTCATCCCGGCCACCGCCCAGCTCGGTCGACGCCTGGCCTGGGGCGAGGTTGTGGCCCTCGGCCCCAACGTCCGGTCGATGGAGGTCGGCGACCAGGTCCTGTTCAACCCCGAGGACCGCTACGAGGTCGAGGTTCGGGGAACCGACTACATCATCCTGAGAGAACGTGACATCCACGCCGTGGCCGCCCGTCGCTTGGAGGAAGGCTCCACCGGCCTCTACCTGTGACGAGGCGAGCCAACCGGACGCCGGTGGGATGGTTAACGGCTTCGGGCCGGTCGGGGTCGGCCCCTACGATCGGGTCATGCCCGCCGTGACGCCGATCGCCATCCGTGATGAAGACCTTGCCACCGTCAAGTACGACCAAGACGGGCTGGTGCCCGCCATCGTGCAGGAGGACGGGACGGGCGAGATCCTCATGATGGCGTGGATGAACGAGACCACCCTGAGGCGGTCCCTCGAGGAGGGGCGCACCGTGTTCTGGAGCCGGTCCCGTCAGGAGGAGTGGCGCAAGGGGGACACCTCCGGTGACCGCCAGTTCATCCGTCGGGCCTATTTCGACTGCGACGGCGACACCCTCCTGTTCGTCGTCGAACAAGAAGGCAAGGGTGCCTGCCACACCGGCGAGAAGACCTGCTTCTACCGGGCGTTCGGCGGCTGATGGCGGTGGCCGACGATCAGGCCGCGTCCGCGCCGGCGTTGCCGGCCGCGATGATCCATCCCACCCGTGAGGAGTTCCGTGTCCTAGCCCGGACCCACAGCGTCGTCCCGGTGTGGACGGAACTGCTGGCTGACTTCATCACCCCGGTCGCGGCCTTCGCCCGCCTGACCCGTTCGGGGGAACCCGGGTTCGTCCTGGAATCGGTGGAGCACGGCGAACGGTGGAGCCGCTGGTCCTTCGTTGGTCGGCGGCCGGCCGCCACCATGGTGGCTCGGGGACGGCAGGTGACGGTGTCGCTCGGCGATGTCGATCACGACACCGCCGCCACCGTGGGAGCCGCCCTCGACGAAGTTCCGCTAGACGCCGGGATCCTCGCCGCGGTGGAGTCCCTGTTGGAGCGGTTCCGTTCACCCGACCACGACCGGCTCCCGCCCCTGCACGGGGGCCTGGTCGGATACCTGGGGTACGACGTGGTGAGGGAGGTCGAACACCTGCCCGACATCCCCGCTGACGATCAGGATCTACCCGACGCCGTCCAGTACGTGATCGGTGAGCTGGCCGCCTTCGACCACTGGCGCCAGCAGGTCACCCTCCTGGCCAACGCCTTCGTGCCCCCCGGACTGTCCGACGAGGAATTGGACGCCCGCTATGACGCCGCGGCGGAGCGGCTGGCCCGCCTGGCCTCCGACGGCGCCTCACCCCTCGACGAACCGCTCGTCGCCCCACCCGACCCGTCCGAACCGTTGCCGGAGGTGACCTCGAACCTCCCACGAGGTGCCTACGAGGCTGCGGTGGCGGCGTCCAAGGAACACATCCTCGCCGGAGACATCTTCCAGGTCGTCCTGTCCCAGCGCTTCGACTTCGACCTCGACGCTGATCCGTTCGACGTCTACCGGGTGCTCCGCCAGATCAACCCCAGCCCCTACATGTACCTGTTCCGAGCGGCCGAGGTGACGCTGGTGGGATCGTCACCCGAGCCGATGGTGCAACTGCTCGGGGGTGAGGTCATCTCGCGTCCGATCGCGGGGACCCGCTATCGGGGCTCGACCGAGGAGGAGGACCGCCGGCTGGGCGCCGAACTGAGGGAACACCCCAAGGAGGTGGCCGAGCACGTGATGCTGGTCGACCTCGCCCGCAACGACGTCGGGCGCGTGGTGAGCTTCGGGACCGAGCGCGTCACCGAGATGATGACCCTCGAGCGCTACAGCCACGTGATGCACCTCACCTCGGAGGTGCGCGGTGCCTTGGCGCCGGGCCGTACCCCGATCGACGTTTTGCGGGCGACCCTTCCCGCCGGCACGGTCTCGGGGGCGCCCAAGGTGAGGGCGATGGAGATCATCGACGACTTCGAACCCACCAAGCGCGGCCCCTACGCCGGGGTGCTCGGATACCTGGACTTCTCCGGCAACATCGACACCGCCATCGCCATCCGGACCATGGTGTGCCTCCCCGACGGTCGGGCCAGCGTGCAGGCCGGAGCCGGTGTGGTGGTGGACTCGGTTCCCGCCCACGAGGAGCTCGAGACCCGAAACAAGGCCCGGGCCCTGCTCGCCGCCGTTCCGGCCGCCCGGCGGATGTCGGCGGCCCGCCGCGCCACCCAGGGTTGAACGGTCGACCGGTTCGGCCACACTTCGATCATGCCTTCGGTCTCTGAGATCCTCAGCTCTCCCCCCGCGGTGGTCCGCACCCACCGTGACCTGGTGACGGTGTCGGGACCTGATGCGGCGTCCTACCTGCAGGGACAGCTCAGCCAGGACCTGACCTCACTCGACGACAGGGGGGCATGGACGTTCGTGCTCGCTCCCCAGGGGAAGGTCGAGGCCTGGGCCCGGATCCGTCGTTCGGCCGAGGACCGTTTCGAGTTGATGGTCGGTGCGGGGGCGGGCGAGGTTCTCGAGCAGCGCCTGAAGCGCTTCCTCCTGCGCACCAGGGCCGATGTGGCCCTCCTGTCAGGGGTGGAGACGATCTCGATCCGGGGTGGAGGGGCGGCAGAAGTCGTCGCCGCACTCGAGTCGACGGGGGTGACGGCATGGCTGTGGGCGGGATGGCCAGGTGTGGTCGGGCTTGACGTGGCGGTCGGCGGCGACACCGACGGTGTCGTCGACGGGGAGCAGGTGATCTCAGATCTCGCCTCCCAGGGGATCCCGGCGCGCACCCCCGAGGATCTGGAGGCCGTCCGCATCGCCGCCGGAGTGCCGGCGTGGGGGAGCGAGATCGACGGCGAGACCATCCCCGCCACCATCGGCCAATGGGCGATAGACGCCTCGGTCAGCTTCACCAAGGGGTGCTACACCGGCCAGGAGCTCGTGGCCCGGATCGACAGTCGGGGAGGAAACGTTCCCCGTGTCCTTCATCGGGTGGAGATCTCAGGCCCGCCTCCCGCATCGGGCACCGAGCTCGCGGTCGAGGGACACTCGGCCGGCCCGATCACCTCCGCCGTGGCTCGACCCGGCGGTTCGGTCGCGCTGGCCTGGGTCCCGAGGTCGGTGACGGTGGACGGCACCGGTGCCGACGCAGTGGTCGACGGTCACCCCGCCCGGGTACTGCCGCCTCCGGCGTGGACAGGGGCCTGACGGGGAGCAGAGTTCAAGTCGCCCCGCGGATAGGTCCAGTCCTCGTCGCTGCGAGGGTGACCAGACCGAGGCTTCGCCTCGGTTCAACCATGCCGTGCTCATGGGTCGGCTCGCCTGTCCGCTCGCCTCCTAAGGGGCGGACCTAGCATCGGGACCGGTGAACCACTACGAGGTACTCGGCGTCCCCGAGGACTCCCGCCCCGGTGAGATCAGGGCCGCATACCTCGAACTGGCGCGCCAACATCACCCTGACTTTCATGTCGCCGACCCGCCGGCCGAGCGTGAGGCCCACGTACGACGCATGAAGGCGATCACCGAAGCGTGGGACGTGCTGGGCGACACCGCCCGGCGGCGGAGCTATGACGAGCGCCTGCTAGGTGGCCGCGCGTCACCGGCCAAGGCCACCGCGGTCGAACGCCAGCGGGAACGACCCGAGCCGACCGTGCCCGCCGGAAAGACCTGGACCCCCCGGCCCGGCGACGACCGCTGGATGAACGACCATGCCGGTTGGGCGGCCGAGCGAGACCGGATCCTTCCCGACGAAGACGTCCGCGACGGGGGTGGCCACCCGGCACGACTCGCCCCGGTCGCGATCTTCGTCCTGTCGGTGCTGGCCGGGTTCGTGGGGCTCGCCGTCGAATCCCGCCACATGCTGGCGGCCTGCATCGGGGGAGTGATCTTGTCATCGGCGATGTTCATCGTGCTTCCACTCCTGACCATGACCCGCCACAGCAGCCGCGGAATGCCCAACGCCGGCTCGCGTCGAACACCCTTCGGCGGGACCTGACTCCGGCTGCACCGGCAACAGCGCAAACGGTGCCTCCCTGGGCTATCGCCCAGTGCCGTTGCCGGCATCCCTGGCAAGGGTTGGGAGTCACCTGCACTGCACGGCCTCTTGGGGCAGTAGTTTCGGCGGGGCCATGGCCACCTACCTCGACCGAATCATCTCCGCCCACCGCGAAGTAGCGGCTGGCGACCGCCGCTCGATGGCGGACCTCCATGATGAGGCGGTCAGCGCGCCACCGACGCGGGGCTTTCGCCATGCCCTGGCCGATATCCAGGGCCTGGCGGTGATCGCCGAGGTCAAGCGACGCTCGCCGTCCAAGGGGCCGCTTGCCCCCGACCTCGATCCGGTGGCGCTGGCCCGGGAGTACGCGGCGGGTGGTGCTACGGCGTTGTCGGTCCTCACCGATGAGGAGTTCTTCGGCGGATCGTCCGCCGACCTGACCGCCGCCCGAGGTGCCGTGACGCTTCCGGTGCTGCGCAAGGACTTCACCGTCTGTGAGCGCGACGTGCTCGACGCCCGGGTGATGGGGGCGGACTGCCTGCTGTTGATCGTGGCCGCCCTGACCCAACGGGAGCTCGCCAACTTCCACCGCCTGGCGGTGGAGGTGGGCCTCGACGTGTTGGTCGAGGTCCACGACGAACCCGAACTGGAGAGGGCTCTGGCGATCGGTGCCTCCCTGGTCGGAGTGAACCAGCGAGATCTGGTCACCTTCGAGGTGGACACCGATCGTGCCGTCCGCATGGCGCCGCTGATGCCGGCCGGGGTGGTGCGCGTGGCCGAGTCCGGTGTCCGGGGACGCGACGACGCCGCGATCCTGGCCGAGGCCGGGTACCACGCGGTGCTGGTGGGTGAGTCGCTGGTGACCGCCGGCAACCCGCGCCACGGGGTGGCGGCGCTACGGGCGGCAGGCTGACCGAAAGGCGGCGAGCGGCCCGGGCAGCGGAAACGGCCACCAACGGGGCCTACCCTTGGTGCCGGGCGGGCTTACGAGGCGAGCCGTTAGGTGAGCCGACCCATAAGTACGGCATGGTTGAACCGAGGCGAAGCCTCGGTCCGATCACCCTCGCAGCGACGACGGCTGGACCTATCCGCCAGGTCCCTTAGGTCGACTACATCCCGCCTGGTCCGGCCGACAACACTGGAGTCACCAAGTCGTGCTCCTATGTCTCGCCGTTCCTCACTCCCTCGTGTTGCGACCCTCGTCGCGTCGCTCCTGGTGGCCGGGAGTTGGCTCTTCGGGTGCACCGACGATGGTGGGGGGCACGATGCGAACAACGCCGGGACCGGGTCGACGCTCGAGGCGGTGGATGCTCCGGGTGTGATGGTCCTCGACGCACGCGTCGACGAACCGGCCAGCGAGGACCTGGCGGCGGTGAGGCTCGAGCTCCAGAACACCACCGACCACGACGACCGGCTGGTAGCCATCTCCAGCCCCGACGCCGACTCCGCCGCCGTCCACCGCTCCGACATCGACCCCGACGGGCGGGCCACCATGACGCCGGTGACCGACCTGGTCCTGCCCGCCCACTCCCGACTCGACTTCGCGGCGGAAGGTTTCCACGTGATGGTCGAGGGGCTTCACCGGACGGTGCAGCCCGGTGACACCATCACCCTCTTCTTGGAGTTCGACCAGGCCGGCCAACTGCGGGTGGATGCCACGGTCACCGAGGCCGGCACCGCACTGACCCACGACGACGATCACGACCACCGAGAGGATCCCAATTGAGCAGTCAGCCTTCACGCCGATCGTTGCTCCGGGCCGGGGCGGGTCTGGGGGGCCTTCTGGTGGTCGGGGGAGCGGGCTCGCTCCTGGCCGGGTGCGGCGATCTGGACCGGCAGTCGAGTCCCGACCGCTCCGATCCCAACCGGGGATTCGGGGGAACCTTGCTGGAGCCGCCGTTCACCAAACCGGAGGTGACCCTCGTCGACCTCGACGGCAAGGACTTCGATTTCGTCGAGGACACCGCAGGTCAGCTCACGGTCCTGTTCTTCGGGTACACCAACTGCCCCGACATCTGCCCTGTCTTCCTCCAGACCATCGCCAGGGCCCGCGAAGCCATCGGGTCGGGGCCCGGCAGTCGGCCCCAGGTCCTCTTCGTGGGGGTGGACGTGGCCCGCGACACCCCCGAGGTGATGAGGAAGTACCTGAACCGGATCGACTCCACCTTCATCGGTCTCACCGGTGACCCGGCCGAGATCGACAAGCTCATCACCGAGCTCCACATGCCGCCGGTCGTGCTGGGCGAACCGGAGAAGGACGGCTCCTACGTCGTTGGTCATCCGGCCACCGCCACGGTGTTCACCCGGGACGACAAGGCCCACCGCATCTACCCGACCGGGGTCACCGCGGAGCAGGGAACCCGCATGGAGGTGTGGGCCAACGACCTGCCCAGGCTGGACCAGGGGATCTGGAAATGACGACTGAGGATCGACCATGAACTGGTGGTGTGCATCGTCCCGCGAGCCGTGGACCTGGAGCTGGTCGCCCTATCTGGGAGCGCTCATCATCGTCCTGTCGATGTTCGGGGTCGCGCTGTGGTGGAGCGTAAGGGGACGCCACGCCCCGTGGGTCCGTTCCACCCCCGAACAGTGGATCGAGGACGCCGAGGCCAACGGGCGCGAGGTGCACACGATGGTGGCCGGCTCACCCCGGGGCCGCTCGATCTCCCTGGTGCTGGGAACCCTGGGCCTGTGGCTGGTGCTGGATTGGCCGTTGGCGTCGCTCGGAGCGGGCTACCTCGCCACCGCTCAGATGGCCCGCCAGATCCTGATGGTCATGGTGGTCGCCCCCCTCCTGCTGTTCGCCTGCCCCCCGGCACTGGCCATCGGGGTGGTGGGATGGCGCAGACGCCTGGCGGTACTGCGGTGGACGGCCCGACCTCGCTTTGCCGTACCGGTGGCGGCGCTGACCCTCATCGTGGTCAACGCTCCCGCGGTCGTCGATCCCCTCCTCGCCCAACCGTTCAGCTCGTTCCTCATGGACCTGATGTGGACCATGGCCGGGTTCGTCCTGTGGATGCCGGTCCAATGCCCGCACCCGGGCGTCCGTCGACTCACCGGGCCCTTCGCCCTCGGCTACCTGATCGCCCAGTCGATAGTGCCGGTGCTCCCGGGGTTCTTCATGACTTGGGCTGACTACCCGATCTATTCGACCTACGAGCTCGCCCCCCGGGTGATCGCCGATTTCGACGCGGTGATCGACCAGCAGACCGCGGCGGCGGTGCTCCAGGTCGGCGGCATGGTCCTGCTGTGGGTGCAGATCGCCTACCGGTTCTTGAGCTGGGGATACGCCCAGGTGAACGACGACGACCGCCGCTCGGGGCGTCTCCACGGTGCCGGGACCAGCTGAGCCCGCCCAGGGCACCATGTTCTGAGGCGACGATGCGCCCCGTCGCTGGAATGGTCGCTTACCCGACACCGGTGCGGATCTATCGTTGACGCTGTGTTCGTGAAGATCTGCGGGGTCACCCGGGAGGAGGACGCCCTGTTGGCGGTGGCCGTCGGAGCCGACGCCGTGGGCTTCGTGTTCGCCCCGTCCCGTCGTCAGGTGGCCCCGACGCTGGTCCGTGACATCATCCGACGCCTCCCGTCGGACATCCTCACCGTCGGCGTGTTTCGCGACGAGGCCCGTAGCCGGGTGATCGACATCGTCAACACCACCGGCGTCAAGGCCGTTCAACTCCACGGCCACGAGTCGGTCGAGGACGTGGCCTGGGTGGCCGAGCGGGTGCCGTTCGTGGTCAAGGCCTTCGGGGCCGACGATCCCGCCCGTTCGCGTTCGGGTCGTTTCCCGGTGACGGCGGTCCTGTTGGACTCGACCCGGCCGGGTTCGGGGACCACCTTCGACTGGTCGGTGGCGGCCCGACATCCCCGTGACCGTCGGCTGATCCTGGCCGGAGGGCTCTCCCCCGACAACGTCGCCGAGGCCGTGGCGGCGGTGCGGCCCTGGGGTGTGGACGTATCCACCGGGGTGGAGGCCAGTTGGGGTGAATCGGGTCAGAAGGACGGGATCAAGATGAAGGCCTTCGTCGACCGGGCCCGTGCCGCCGGAGCCGCCCTGCCCGAGGGGGCCGACAGCGAGCAGCCGATCGTCCCCTACGACTGGATGAGCGACGACATGTCAGAGGAGGATGCCCTGTGATCGCGGGGCGTCGGCCCACCGGGCGTCACCCGCGCCTGCGGTGGTTCTCCCGGGTGCCCGGCAACGGCCAGCGGCGCATCTGACGTCGGTACCGCACGCCGTGACGGGCCGACGCCAGGCCAGCCACGGCGGTCCCCGGACCGCGGCCTTCCGCATCCCCTCGGGGATGCCCACCCGTCGTTCAAAACCTGACCTTCTAGGAACCACCATGTCCCAACCCGTCGAGCCGACGTCGTCGGCCCCACCCGAACCCCTCACCCCGTCGGTGATGGGCGACCCCGACCCCTCCGGCCGATTCGGCCGGTTCGGAGGACGGTTCGTACCCGAGACCCTCATGCCTGCCTGCATCGAACTCGATGCCGCGTTCCGGGAGGCATGGGCTGACCCCCGATTCCGGGCCGAACTGGACGGCCTTCTACGTGACTACGCCGGCCGTCCGTCGCCGTTGACCGAGTGCCACCGCCTGTCGGCCGAGCTGGGCGTTCGGGTGTTGCTCAAACGGGAGGACCTGAACCACACGGGATCCCACAAGATCAACAACGTCCTCGGGCAGGCGCTGCTGACCCGTCGAATGGGAAAGCGTCGCCTGGTGGCCGAGACCGGCGCCGGCCAGCACGGCGTCGCCACCGCCACCGCCGCGGCACTCATGGGCTTCGAGTGCACCGTCTACATGGGCGAGGTGGACATGGAGCGCCAGAAGCTCAACGTGTTCCGCATGCGGCTCCTGGGAGCCGAGGTGCGCCCGGCGTCGTCGGGCAGTCGAACCCTCAAGGACGCGGTCAACGAGGCGATGCGGGACTGGGTAGCCACGGTGGAGACCAGTCACTACTGCCTCGGTTCGGTGATGGGGCCTCATCCCTATCCGTGGATGGTTCGTGAGCTGCACCGGGTGCTCGGCGACGAGGCTCGGGAACAGTCGCGGGCCCTGCTGGGCGGTGCCGACCCCGACGTGGTGGTGGCGTGCGTGGGAGGCGGGTCGAACGCGGCGGGGATCTTCTCGGGTTTCGCCGACACCGGGGCCGAGCTGGTCGGGGTGGAACCGGCCGGTGGTGCCGCCGTCGGCGCCGGTGTTCCCGGCGTCGTGCACGGCATGGCTTCGTTCCTCATGCAGGACGAGTGGGGGCAGGTCGAGGAGGCCCACTCCATCTCGGCCGGGCTCGACTACCCCGGCGTGGGACCCGAACATGCCCACCTCTCCGACATCGGCCGGGCCAAATACCACCCGGTCACCGACGATGAGGTGATCAACGCCTTCCAGGTCCTGAGCCGGACGGAAGGCATCATCCCCGCCCTCGAACCCGCCCATGCTCTGGCCTGGGTCATCCGTGAAGCGCCGGTGCTGGCCGGGCGGACGGTGTTGATCAACCTGTCGGGCCGGGGAGACAAGGACGTCGCCCAGATGATGGAGATCTTGGAGGACCAGCTGTGACCCTCGACCTGCCACCTGTCCAGACCAGGGCTCCCGGACCGCTGGAGGTCCACCTGCGGACCCGGCGCGACGCGGGTCGCAAGCTCCTGGTCCCGTACCTGACCGGAGGGCTCGGCAACTGGACCGACGTGGTCCGGGCCGTCGCCGACGCCGGCGCCGACGCGGTCGAGATCGGCATCCCCTTCTCGGATCCGGTGATGGACGGACCGACCATCCAGGTCGCCTCCGAGCGGGCCCTCGCCGAGGGGACCACCCCTGAATCCGTCTTCAGCGGGTTGCGGGGCATCGACGCCGGGGTCCCGATCCTGGCGATGACCTACTACAACCTGGTCTTCCACATGGGTGACGAGCGCTTCGCGGGCGAGATGGCCGAAGCGGGGTTCACGGGGATGATCCTGCCCGACGTGCCGATGGAGGAGCAGGGCCCCTGGCGTCAGGCCGCCGACAGCGCGGGGATCGAGACCGTGCTGCTGGCTGGACCCATCACCCCCGATGAGCGGTTGCAGGCCTTGTGCGACCGTTCGAGGGGCTACGTGTACGGAGTGAACCTCATGGGGGTCACCGGCGAGCGCACGTCGCTGGGGGAGCAGGCGGCGACGCTGGCGGCCCGGCTGAAGGCGGCAACCGACAAGCCGGTCCTGATGGGCTTCGGGGTGTCCACGCCCGAACACGCGGTTCAGATCGCGGCCTCTGCCGACGGTGTGATCGTCGGTACCGCCCTGGTGCGCCGTCTGCTCGACGGAGGCGGGGCCGAGGAGGCTCACCGCTTCATCTCGAGCCTCCGCAAGGCGCTCGACGAAACCTGAGCGTTCGGCCCGGCCGGGCCATGGGGTCAGGCCGGGCTGAACACCGCCATCGACACCACCCAGGTGGCGCCGTGCTGTCGCATGTTGAACTGGATCGTTCCGGCGTCGCCCCTGAACAGACACGACGACTGGCCGAACTCGCCCGTGTTGCACTTGTTGTAGAGGGCATAGTCGCCGGGGGCGGCGGCAAAGATCTGATCGACGGCCGTCGGTTCGGCCACCGCCGCCGCCGCCTGGCGGTCGCCTGCCTTCCACGCTGCATACAGGGCGTCGGCTGCCTGGTCGGGGGCGGGAAGCCCGGGCGGAACGATCGACGTCGTCGTCACCGAGACGGTTGAGGAAGTAGCGGTGGTGGCGGACGTCGTGGTGCTGGGTCGCTCCACCACCGCCGGTTCCCCGATCCGGGCCGTGACGTCGCTGCCCTCCTCGGGGGTGTCGGCGGTGCACGCCGCGGTGAACAGCAAGGTCGAAGCGGCCACTGCGCCGACCAGGAACCGCTGTGAACGGGTCGGCGTGAGAGGTGGACGGTGTCGAACGATCATGGTCATCGAAAACTAACCCGACCGCGGTCGGTGACCACCGCGGCCCTGAGAGGGCGCGCCGTCAGGGTTGGATCGAGGCGAGGTGGTCCAGGATCGAGGCGGTCACCTCGCCCTGGTCGGTGTCGATCATCCAGTGACCGGCGTTCTCCAAGATCTCGAACCGGTAGGGGCCGGTGACGAACTCGGCGGTGCCCTCGGCCGCCTTGCGACCCAAGGCGAAGTCCTTGGCCCCGTAGAGGTAGAGCGTTGGCACCGTGACCTTCCCCGGTCCGCCGCCGGGGCTCAGGGGCAGGGCCCGGTACCAGTTCAACATGGTGCGACCCGAGGGTGAGGCCAGCAGGCGCAGGCTCTCCTCCACCTGGTCGGGGGCCATGCCGGTGGCGGCCAGGTCGGTGCGGAGACGGTTCTGCCCGAACGGCGAGGCCAGGAACCGCTCGGCCAGCCACGGAGGCTGGAAGGCGAGCATGTACCAGGACTTGAGGAGCTGGGTGCTGGTGACGAGCGACTTGATCATCGCCCGGGGGTGCGGTGTCGACATCACGTTGGCCGAGAGGACCCGGTCGGCGTGAGCGGCACCCAGCTGCCAGGCGACGGCGCCGCCCCAGTCGTGGCCGACCACGTGGAACCGGTCGGTGCCGACGGCGTCGACCAGGCCGATCACATCATCGGCCAAGGTGGTCAGCGTGTAATCGCGTCGGGCCAGAGGGCTGGCACCGGGGGAGTAGCCGCGCTGGTCGGGGGCCACGACGCGGTAGCCGGCCGCGGTCAACGCCGGGGTCAGGCCGTGCCACATGGAGCGCGACTGGGGGAACCCATGGAGCAGGACCACCAGGGTGCCCGTCCCCCCGCTGTCGTCGACGTCGAAGGTGTAGCGCCCACGGCGAAACGTGGTGAGTGGTTCCATCGGCGGGAGTCTAGGGACGCGCCGCGACCGCTCCGACGGCCGCGGCGCAGACGGTCAGGCGGTCAGGCGGTGGGCGGTTCGAGGTGGGAGCGGAAGAAGTCCACGGTTCGGTCCCAGGCCAGCGTCGCCGCCGCCGGGTCGTGGGCGGCGGGACGATCGGACTCGGCGAACCAGTGCCCGGTTCCGGCGTAGCGGTGGAACTCGACCTCCCGGCCGACCAGGTGGAGTTGGGCTTCGAGGTAGTTGACGTCGTCGTCGGAGGTGAACTCGTCGTGCTCGGCGAAATGTCCTTGGACCGCAGCGCTCATGGGCGAGAAGTCGAGGTCCTGGTTTCCGTAGAACACCGAGACGGCACCGACCTGCTCGGCGAATCGGGTCGCCGCCCAGAGCGCCCACGACGCGCCCATCGAATAGCCGAGGATCCCCACCTGTCCGCCGGTGGTGGCGGGCATTCGGCCCAGGGTGGACAGCGAGGAGACCACCAGGCCCGCGGTGCGGTCGGCGTCGGTGGAAGCCAGCAGCAGTTGGGCCTCGTCGGGCGTGTCGGCGGTCCGCCCGTCGCCGTGGAGGTCCGGGGCCAGGGCGACGAAGCCGGCATCGGCCAGCCGGTCACAAACCCCGTGGAAGAACGGGGTGAGGCCCCACCAGGAGTGCAACACCAAGATGCCGGGGCCGGTCCCCGAATCGGGAACCACCACGTAGCCGCTCCCCGCTGATCCGCTCGACGTCATCGGGCCGACCGTAGCCCTGTCGGGGGCATCCCCCGACAGGGGTCGTAGAAGGTGATCGGTGCCCGGGGCGGGACTTGAACCCGCACGCCCTTTCGGACAGTGGATTTTGAGTCCACCGCGTCTGCCATTCCGCCACCCGGGCGGGTGGTACGAGTCGCCATCCTAGAGCGATGGCGAGCGGGGGTCAGCCTTCGGCCAGAGCCTTGAGGAGGTTCTTGGGGGTGTCCTTGGGGCTGATCTTGGGCCAGGCGTGGCTGATCTTGCCGCTCTCATCGACCAGGAACGCGGAGCGGATGATGCCGAAGTACTTCTTGCCGTACATCGACTTCTCCCCCCACACGCCGTAGGCGTCGGCCACCGCATGGTCGGGATCGGACAGCAGGGTGAACCCCAAGTCGTGCTTGTCGCGGAACTTGGCCAGCTTGGCGGGGGCGTCGGGGCTGATGCCCAGCACCACGGTGTCACCGATGTCGTCGGAGATGTCGCGCAGTTCGCAGGCCTGGGTCGTGCAGCCGGGTGTGTCGGCCTTGGGGTAGAAGTAGACGAGGACCTTGCGGCCCTTGAACGACGACAGACGGACCTTGGTGTCGGTATGGTCGGCGAGGTTGAAGGCGGGTGCCTTGTCGCCGGCCGAGGGAGCATCAGCCATGGGACCACCGTAGAGCCCTGGCGGCCCGAACCGCGTCGGTCATTTCCGTCAGGGCCGGAGGGACCGTCCGTCAGCCATGGCGACCGCGACCTGCTCGGCGAGCGGATGGCCCTCGAGTTGGTCGACCGGCACCGGTAGGGGGATGCGCCAGTCAGGATGTTCGTCGATCGTGCCGGGGATGTTGGGCCGGTGGACCGCCCCGGTCAGATCGTCGAGGGCCGCGGTTGCGATCTGGCAGGGAGACGCCGCGATCTGCCGGTAGGCCGATACCACGACGTCGTCGAGGCGGGCACGGTCATCACACGATGCCGCCACCCGAAGCCGATGACGGAACCCCTCGTCGCCCTCTGGAGGCACAGCAAGTCCGGCGGCGCGCCGGTCATCGAGGTCGACTCCGCTCCACACCCCGGCGACGGTGGGGAGATCATGGGTTGTGACCGCCGCCATGGCCTGGGCCGGCCATTGCGACGGAGGCTGCTCCTCGAACCACAGCAGACGGGTGGACAGCACCCCGGCTTCGCCAAGAACGTCGCGGATCCCGGGCTCAACGGTCCCCAGGTCCTCGCCGACCACTACCGCTCCGGCCCGGGTGCTTTCGATGGCCAGGACGTGGAGGAGATCGTGACGGTGGAAACGCACGTAGGCACCCTGATGGGCGTCGAGCCCCTCGGGTAACCAGAAGAGGCGGAAGAGGCCCATCACGTGATCGACGCGGAGCCCCCGGGCCCTCGTAAGCACCGCCCTCACCGTCTCGGCGAACGGTCGGTAGCCGGCGGCGCTGAGTTTCCAGGGGACGAACGGTGGCAGGCCCCAGTCCTGACCGTCAGGTCCCAACGGGTCCGGTGGTGCACCGATGCGAACCCCCGTCGCGGTGACGTCCTGCCACCGCCAGGCGTCGAATCCATCGGATGCGAACCCGACGGCCAGATCGTTGAGCACGACGTGGTCGGAGCCGGCCGCCGTCAGCTGCCGGTCGATCAGCCACTGGAGCCAGCACCAGAACCGCACACGGTCGGCCCGGTCGGCCGCGGTGGCGCTGACGGCGGTGCTATCGGGCCGGCGGAACTCGACGGGCCAGTCGGTCCACCGAGGTGACAACCCGCGCTCCTGCATCAACTCGGCCACCGCGCAATAGGTGCCCCAGAGGTGGAGGTCCGTTCCGCCGTCACGAAGGAACCGCTCCAGGTCGGGGTCGCTACGCCCGCGTTCTTGGTGCCACACGGACTCCAGCGCAGCTCGCTTGGCCGCCCAGACCGCCCCGCGGTCGATGAGGAGCCGACCGGCCCGGTCCCGACGGTCGCCGAGTGACCGGCCGTGACGTCGAAGGTCCTCGGCATCCGTCAGCGCCGTGAAGCCTGGAACGGCCTCGACGTCGATCGATGACGGATCCCGCCAGAGCCGGGTGCTGGGGGAGTACGGGCTGTCGGGAGGGCGAGGCGACGGAGTGGGGGCGTGCAACGGGTTGAGCCCGACCACCGCTCCGCCCCGACGGGTCACCCAACCGTTCAGGGTTGCGAGGTCACCGAGGTCACCGATTCCCCAGCTGCGAGATCCACGGGCGGCGTAGAGCTGGGCGGTCACCCCCCAGATGGGCAGGTCGACCGGCAGGGGGCAACGCCCCGGCGACACCAGCAGTGGTCTCGCGGTTCCGTTGGGCCCGATCAGTTGGTGGTACCCGATGGGGATGTCGGGGGGGACGATCGGCCGTCGCTCCGGGCTCCGAGTAGGACCAGCGGTGCACACCAGCGACACGGTGGTCCCGTCCTCGAGGTGCAACTCGGTGCCCGAACTGACCTCGGGTCCTTGTTCTCCCGTGATCATCACGATGGAGGCCGTCGCCGTGAGGTCGTCTGGGCGATCGAGGCCCATGGCGCGGTGAACCGCCTCGATCGTTCGGTCCGACGGACGGCACGGTCGGCCGAACCCGTCGAGGTGGGACAACACGACCCCAGCCCCGTCCGTACCGTCGGTCCCGGTCCCCTCGTCGTTCACCGATCCATCGTGGCCCACGGCCGTGCTCGCTGCTCCTCGATGTACCGGCAGGCGTCGACCGTGGTCGCCGTCGCCTGATGCTCGAGGGGGTCGAGTGCCCGAGCGGTGCAGACCTAGACTCGACACCGTGGGTCGGAACCTGATCGAACGACGCCTCCGCGACGTGTCGGAAAGAATGAAACAGGTCGGCCGCGAGCTCTCGGTGGTCGAGGAGCAACTCGCCCAGCTCGTCGACGACGCCGACGATGCCCGGATCCGGGCCTTGGTTTCGGAGACGCCGCTGGCCGGCCAGGACCACCACGAGGCCCAACGTCACGCCGACGCCATGCAACGCCACCGCGACGCCCTTGTGGCGGAACTAGCCGAGCTGGACCACACTCAGAACGACCTGCTGGACCGGCTGGTGGCCTCCGCCCCCTGACCAATCCACGTACCAACCCTCAAACCCCAAACACTGGAGAGCAACGGTGCCCACCCGTGTAGTGATCGCAGAGGACGAGGCCATCATCCGCCTCGACCTCAAGGAAACCCTCGAAGAAGAGGGCTATGAAGTCGTGGCCGAGACCGGCCGGGGCGACGAGGCGGTGGACCTGGTGCGGGAGCACCGGCCCGACGTCGCCATCCTCGACATCAAGATGCCGGGGATGGACGGGATCAGCGCGGCCCGCGAGATAGCTGGTGAGCGCTGGTCGGCGGTGCTGATCCTGACCGCCTTCTCCCAGCGCGACCTGATCGAACGGGCCCGAGACGCCGGGGCGCTCGCCTACCTGGTCAAGCCGTTCCAGAAGTCCGACCTGTTCCCCGCCATCGAGGTGGCCCTGGGCCGGTTCCGCGAGATGAAGGCCCTGCACGAACAAGCGACCTCGCTCGAGGAACAACTGGAGACCCGCAAGCTCGTCGACCGGGCCAAGGGACAGCTCATGGATGCGAACGCCATGTCCGAAGCCGATGCCTTCGCCTTCATCCAAAAGACCGCCATGAAGGAACGGGCGACCATGCGCGACATCGCCCAGCGGGTGCTCGACGGGGACCTCCAACCCTCCTGAGGAACCGGGCGAGCGGTCAGCCGCATCGAGCGGCGACCCACACCTGCCTACGGGCTCCGGTGGCTCGGGCGGGGTCGCCTGTGCGAACCTGCCCCCATGTCGCTCTCCCACAACACCTATTTCGACGGCACCGTTCAGAGCCTGGGCTTCGAAGATGGCAACCGGTTCACCGCCGGGGTGATGCTTCCGGGTGACTACCACTTCGGAACCGACGCCCCCGAGCGGGTCACCGTCGTCCACGGGGAGCTTGTTGTCCGTCAGCCGGGCCAGGACACCTGGGACACCCACCCAGCCGGGTCGGTGTTCGAGGTCGAGGGGTCGAGCGCATTCGACCTGAAGGTGGCCGGACCCACCGCCTACCTCTGCGAATACCTTCCGGTGTCGTAAGGATCGAAGCGACCGCACGGTGCGCTCCTACGATCGGGGGCCTATGCGGTTCATGCTCATCGACGGAAACTCCCTGACCTACCGGGCGTTCCACGCTCTTCCCACCGATCTGGTGACTGCGTCAGGTCAGGTCACCAACGCCGTGTACGGGTTCACGTCGATGTTCATCAACCTGGTGCGCGACCACCGGCCCGATGCGGTGGCGGTGGCCTTCGACCGGCCAGAACCGACGTTCCGGCATCGGGAGAACCCCGAGTACAAGGCCCAGCGGGAGGCGGCACCCGACATCTTGCGTCAGCAGATGGCGCTGGTGCGCCAGGTGGTGGACACCCTCGGGGTGACCGCGGTCGACATGGCGGGGATCGAGGCCGACGACATCATCGCCACGCTGGCCACCCACGCCCGTGACCGGGGTGACGACGTCATCATCGTCACCGGCGACCGGGATGCCTACCAGTTGGTGGAGGACCCCCACGTCAAGGTCCTCTACAACAAGCGCGGCGTCTCGGACTACGCCCTCTACGACGAGGCCGGAATCGTCGAGAGGACCGGGGTGCAGCCTCGCCAGTACGTGCAGTACGCAGCCCTCCGGGGGGACACCTCGGACAACCTGCCCGGTGTCCCCGGCGTGGGCGAGAAGACGGCGGCGAAGTTGGTCAACGCTTACGGCGACCTCGACGGGATCTTCGCCCACACCGCCGAGCAGACGCCCAAGCTCCGCCAGAACCTGGAGGAGAACCAAGACCAGGCCCGGCGCAACGTCCGGCTGATGGAGCTGGTTCGAGATGTCGAGCTGCCGGTGGGGCTCGACGACCTCGGCTACCCGGTGCCCGACACCGAGGAGCTGCGGGAACTGTTCGACTTCTTGGAGTTCCGGTCCCTCTACGACCGGCTGTCCGAGGCGCTGGGTCAGGACCTCGGGGCGCCACCGAGTGGCAACGAGGTGATCGAGGCCGAGCCCTCTGCCGCCACATCGGCGGCGGCGGCCGTCGATGTGCTCACCCGGTTGACGGAGGGGTCCGGTCCGGTCGCCATTGCCGTCAGCTGGCAGGGCGCCGACGGCCGTAGTCCGCTGGCCGGCCTGGCCGCGGTGATCGACGACGAAGCGGGCGATGTCGCATGGATCCCCGGGGATCTGTTGGGGGAGGGGACGGTGCGGAACGCCCTCGACGCGCTGTTGGGGGCGCGACCGGTCGCCGCCCATGGAGCCAAGGCGTTCTTCAGGGCGTTGCTGGACGACGACCCCGAGCGGCCCCTGCCGACTCTGGCCCTGGACACCATGTTGGCGGCATACCTCCTCGACCCCGCCGAGACCCGCTACTCGATCGGCGACGTACTGGTGCGCTATGCCCGCCTCGAGCTTCCCGACGCGACTGCTGCGCCGGAGGGCCAGCTCGATCTCGCCGGCGACTCGACCGACGACTCACTGGCGTCGTGCCGGACCGCCCTTGCGGTGGCCCGGCTGGTCGGCCCGATCCGAGATGCGTTGTCAGCTCAAGGCCTGCGGGCCCTGAACGATGAGATCGAGACCCCGCTGGTGGCGGTGCTGGCCCGTATGGAGCACCTCGGGGTGGGCGTCGACCGGGCCGAACTCCAGGACCTCAACGATCGGTTCACCGCCGAGGTGAAGGATCTGGCCGCCCGCATCCAGGAGGACGCCGGCGAGAGCTTCAACGTCAACTCGACCCCCCAGTTGCGGACCGTCCTGTTCGACAAGCTCGGGCTGACCCCCACCAAGAAGACCAAGACCGGTTACTCCACCGACGCGGCGTCCCTCGAGAAGCTCCAGGGCCAGCACCCGATCATCGACCACCTCCTTCGCTACCGCGAGGTCGAGAAGCTGCGCTCCACCTACGGGGAGGGGCTGCTGGCCGAGATCGGATCCGACGGGAGGATCCACGCCACCTTCAACCAGACCGTGGCGCGAACCGGTCGCCTGTCCTCTGATGCCCCGAACCTCCACAACATCCCGGTGCGTTCGGAGGAAGGCAAGGCCTTCCGGAGGGCATTCGTGCCGGCGGACGGGTTCACGCTCCTCGTCGCCGATTACAACCAGATCGAGCTGCGCTGCATCGCCCACCTGGCCGAGGACCCAGGGCTCATCGCCGCCTTCGAAGCCGGCGACGACATCCACACCGCCACCGCGGCCCGGGTGTTCCACGTCTCCCCCGAGGAGGTCGACGGTGGTCAGCGAGCCAAGGCCAAGATGGTCTCCTACGGGCTGGCCTACGGGATGGAGGCCTACGGTCTGGCTTCCAGGTTGAACATCTCGAGGGGTGAGGCGGCCGAGATCCTCGATGCCTACTTCGAGGCGTTCCCGGCGGTGAAGCAGTACATGGAACGGACCGTGGCCGAAGCCCGTGAGAGGGGCTACACCGAGACCTTGTTCGGCCGTCGCCGCCCGATCCCCGAGCTGGCCTCGACCAACCGCGGCATTCGTCAGGCGGGTGAACGCCAGGCCATGAACGCGGGCATCCAGGGTTTGGCGGCCGACATCTTCAAGGTCGCTCTGGTCCGACTCGACGCCCGGTTGTCACACGGTGCCAACCGGAGTCGGCTCGTGCTCCAGGTGCACGACGAGGTGATCCTCGAGGTACCCCCCGACGAACGCGACGCAGTGGCGGAACTGACCCTCGACGTGATGCGCGGAGCCGCCGATCTGCGGGTACCGCTGGAGGTGAACCTCTCCTTCGGCGCCAGTTGGGCCGAAGCGAAGTAGCGCGGTCTCTCGGCCGCAGCTCACCGAAAACCGCGGATCGTGGGACTGCCTCCGGCTGTATCCCTCCCCGAACTTGGCGTAGCTGCTTGACTGATGCACGACATGGCCATGACCCACGTCGTCGTCGACGGATCGAACATCGCAACCGAGGGCCGCACGGCGCCGAGCCTCGCCCAGTTGGACGAGGCGGTTCGCTCGTTCCTCGAGGAGTACGGCGCCGACCTGAAACTCACCGTGGTGGTCGACGCGACGTTCGGTCACCGGATCGACCCCTCAGAGAAGGAAGCCTTCGACGCGGGCATCGTCAACAGCGAATTGGTGACGCCCCCGGCGGGTGCGATCGGTCGAGGCGACGCGTTCGTTCTCCAGATCGCCGACAAGACCGGCGCAACGATCTTCTCCAACGACTCTTTCCAAGAGTTCCACGGCACCTATGAGTGGCTCTTCGACGAAGGTCGACTGATCGGCGGAAAGCCGGTGCCGGCGGTCGGGTGGGTGTTCGTCATGCGCACCCCGGTGAGAGGCCCGACCAGCAAGCGCGCCGTGCGCGAAGCGCGAGGAGGTCGTCGTTCGGGCCGAGGCGCCGCGGACGGTCCGACCGTCAGCGGGGTTCCGCTGGGTCCGCCGCCGGTTCCCGACCGCGACAGCATCCTTAGAGCGGCACGCGGCTCGGCGGCCAAGGCGAAGGCCAAATCGGCCCCGGCCAAGACCGGGCCCAACGGGGGTAGGGGTACCGCCGGTGGATCTGCGGCCATGGGTGGCGCGTCCACCGGAGCGGGCGCCGGTCAATCGGGCTCCTCCCGCAACCGCAAGAAGCGCTCGGCGTCCAAGCCGGCCAACCCGATCAACGAACCGATGCCGTTCTTGGCCTTCGTGGCCGAGTACCCCGTTGGTTCGGAGGTCGAGGCAACGGTGGAACGGTTCTCATCGCATGGTGCCTACGCCGTCACGGCAGGCGGTGCCAGCTGCTACATCCCGCTGAGGGCGATGGCTAGTCCCGCTCCGACCAAGGCCCGTGAGGTCTTGACCGTCGGTGAGGTACGAACCTTCGTCGTCACCGCCTTCGACACCCCGCTCCGGGGGATCGACGTCGCACTTCCTGGTGTGGTCGTGTCCGACGAGGTGACCAACTCGGCATCTGCCCGTCAACAAGACGGATCCCCCGTTGGGGGACAACAACCCGCCGAGGAGGCACCCAGCATGGCAGCAAGCAAGAAGGCCCCAGCCAAGAAGGCCCCAGCCAAGAAGGCCGCTCCGGCCAAGAAGGCCGCGCCCGCGAAGAAGGCTGCTCCCGCGAAGAAGGCTCCGGCCAAGAAGGCCGCTCCGGCCAAGAAGGCCGCTCCGGCCAAGAAGGCTGCTCCGGCCAAGAAGGCTGCTCCGGCCAAGAAGGCTGCTCCCGCGAAGAAGGCTCCGGCCAAGAAGGCTCCGGCCAAGAAGGCTGCTCCTGCGAAGAAGGCTCCGGCCAAGAAGGCCGCTCCGGCCAAGAAGGCTCCGGCCAAGAAGGCTGCTCCCGCGAAGAAGGCTCCGGCCAAGAAGGCTGCTCCCGCGAAGAAGGCTCCGGCCAAGAAGGCTCGCTGAGTCAGCTCGCCTCCTCGAACTGACACCGGTGGGAAGGTGCGGCTGCGCCCTCCCACCGGTGCTGGGTTGGTCCCGGTAACCGACCCGCCGGTCGTGGCGTCTGCGATCGGATTGAGGAACGACCGCTAAGGAGCGAGCCGACCCATCAGCACGGCATGGTCAAGCCGAGGCGAAGCCTCGGTCTGATCACCCTTGCAGCGATGAGGACTGGACCTATCCGCAGGGGGCCTAGGGTCATGGTGGTGCGCCTCGCGACTTGGAACGTGAACTCTCTCAACGCCCGGATGGAAAGGGTGGAGAGCTGGCTGGTCGATGTCGCGCCCGATGTGGTGTGCCTCCAGGAGACCAAGCTCGCCGACGGAGCGTTTCCGGCCCTCGCCTTCCAGGCCCTCGGCTACGACAGCGTTCACCACGGCGAGGGCCGGTGGAACGGCGTCGCCGTTCTCTCGCGTCTGGGCATCGACGACGTCGTGTGCGGGTTCGGTCCCGACGCCCCTGACCCCGAGGCCCGCCTCGTCTGGGCTACCTGTGGAGGGGTCCGGGTGGCCAGCGCATACGTGCCCAACGGCCGTGCCCTGGACCACGACCACTACCGCTACAAGCTGGACTGGATGGCCAGGCTGCTGGAGAGGCTGAAGGCGAGTGAGTCGGCCGACTCGCCGGTCGTGGTGGCGGGTGACTTCAACATCGCTCCCACCGACATCGACGTGTGGGACCCGGCCAGGTTCACCGATGCCACCCACACCAGCGCCGCCGAACGGGAGGCCTTGGAACGCCTAGTCGAATGGGGGATGGTCGACACGTTCCGCCAGCAGCATGGTGAAGCCGCGCTCTACAGCTGGTGGGACTATCGGGCCGGAAGCTTCCACAAGCACCAGGGCATGCGGATCGATCTGGTCCTGGCCACACCGCCGCTGGCCCGCCAGGTCCGTTTCGCCACCATCGACCGAAACGCCCGCAAGGGCCAGCAACCCTCCGATCACGCCCCGGTGATCATCGACTTCGACATCTGACCGTCCACCCGCCGACACTTCGTCGAGACCTCATGACCGACAAACCCGACAATCCACCCACCGAACCTTCCGCGGTGTCCCGGCCCCCAGAGCCGGATCCGGAGGCGGCCACCGCGGCTACCTCGGACCTGCGTACCCGGGCCGAACGCCTCGCCGCCGTCACCGACTGGCGTCCCCGCCCGGTCGAGGAGAGCGACCCGGAGAGGCTGGCCATGGTGACCCTGCGGTTGCGTTCGGGCTCGATCCCGCTTTCGCCCCGTCGAGTTGCTCTCAAACGGGTGGCCGATGCGTCGCGGCTGCTGACGTCGCGGCTGGCGGGAACCAACGCCTCCGACGCCGTTCTCGCCGAGGCGGCAGAACGCCTCGAGGCGCTGGCCGCGCTCTTCGAAGGGTTCGAACAGGACCTGTCCTACG
>JAGQSO010000098.1 GCA_020439505.1 Acidimicrobiales bacterium | reverse complement strand
GGGTGAAGGCACCCGGGTTGATGACGATGGCGTCAACCGTTCCCCGGGCTCGGTGGATCGCCTCGACCAGTTCGCCTTCGAAGTTGGTCTGCAGATGCTCGAGATCGAGGCCGCGTTCGGCCGCCGCGGCGGCGGCGGTGGCGACGTAGTCAGCGAGGGTGTCCGACCCGTAGATGGTGGGTTCCCGCTGGCCCAGAAGGTTCAGGTTTGGTCCGGACAGGAGCAGGATCCGCTTGGACGGGACTGGATCGGACATACCCGCATCCTGCCCCATGGCGCAGCACCTACCTCGCCAAATTGGAACTCAAAGCAGGGGCTGAAAGGCCGACCGCAGCAGCGCAGGGTCCTCGACCGCAACCGGTTCGACCCCGTCGGGACCGTCGAGTACGAACGTGATGGCGTCGACCGCCTTCTTGTCCCGGGAGAAGAGGGCTATCAGTTCATCGGGGTCCAGCCCGGCGGGCACATTCATCGGTAGGTCGTAGCCACCCACCACGGCACGGTGCTCAGCAACTCTGTCCGCCCCGATGCGACCCAATCGGTGGGCCAGTTCGGCGGCGTAGATCAGACCGATGGAGACCGCCTCACCGTGGCGCAGGTCATAGGCGCCCGCCGTCTCGAGCGCGTGCCCGAGCGTGTGGCCGTAGTTGAGGATGGCGCGACGGCCCGCCTCGCGCTCGTCGGATCCGACCACCTCGGCCTTGCATCGCACGCAGGCCGCCACCGCCTCGTCGAGGGGCAGCGACGCCAGATCATCGACGCCGAGGAAGGCGTACTTCGCCATCTCTCCCAGCCCGTTGCGGTACTCCCGAGGTGGCAGGGTGGCGAGGACCTCGGTGTCGCACAGGACCGCGCTCGGCTGCCAGAACGATCCGACCAGGTTCTTGCCTTCGGCCAGGTTCACCCCGGTCTTGCCCCCGATGGCGGCGTCGATCTGGCCGAGCAGGGTGGTGGCGACGTGTACCACCGCGATTCCCCGGTGGTACACGGCGGCGGCGAACCCGGCGGTGTCGGTGACCACACCCCCGCCGACGGCCACCACGCAGTCGCCCCGGGTGAGGCCCCAGCGGGCCCACTGGCTGCACAGGTCCTCGACCGTCGACAGGTCCTTCGCTGTCTCTCCCTCACCCATCACGAAAACCCGGTGGTCTCGACCGGGATCGACGACGACGGGGATCGATTCCTGGGTGACGACGGCGACCCTTCGGGCCCCGGTGGGTACCAGTTCCGCCAGTCGGTGTCGTGCACCTTCTCCGACCACAACCGGATAGGTCCGGTCGGCTAGGGGAACTTCGATCTCGATCATGGCTGTCCTCCCACTCCGCTCTTTGGGCCCGAGCCCGTTGTGCCCGCCTCGACGGCTGTCACCGCCACCTCCAGGCCCAGGCCGGCCAGTGACTCCACCACCTGTTCGGCCAGGCGCCACTTCGCCCGCTCGCCAGCTTCGTGAGCCGGTCGCACCTCGACCACCGCGTCGGCGACCTGGCGATACCAGGGGTCACGCTGTGAGTACATGGCGGTGAGAACTGCGGAGGGGTCCTCGGTCAGCAACGGTCGGTGGGCCTTGCGCTGGACCCGCGACGCCAGAAAGGCCGGGTCGGCATGCAAGTAGACCACTGCGACAGCCTCAGCGCTCAGCCGCTCCCGGTTGGCTTCGGTCACCACCACCCCTCCCCCGGCTCCAATCACCAGCGGCTCGCGGGAGGCGCCCGCCAGCAGGTCGGCGAGAAGGTCGGCCTCGGCGGCACGGAACGCTTCCTCGCCGCGAGTTGAGAACCAGTCTGCGACCGGCATTGCACTCCGCGCTTCGAGCTCGACATCGCAGTCGACGAAACGCCAACCCAACAGCTTGGCCACCTTGCGGCCGACCGTGGTCTTGCCCGAGCCCATGAGGCCCACCAGCACGACGGCGGGGGTGGACGCGCGCTCAGGCACCGACAGGACCGGCGGCCAGCGCTGTGACCGCCGCTTCGTGGTTCCTCACCAGCTCTGCCATCGAATCGCCACCAAACTTGCGGGTCGCCTCCTGGGCCAGCACCAGCGCGACCATCGTCTCCACCACCACACCGAGGGCGGGGACTGCGGTGACGTCGGTGCGCTCCTTGAACGAGACGCCGGGCTCCTTGGTGGCGGTGTCCACCGTTGCCAGCGTGGGACGATTCAAGGTGGCGAGCGGCTTCATGGCGGCACGCACCACGATCGGCTCACCGGTCGAGATGCCGCCCTCGACGCCACCGGCCAGCATCGAGGCCCGTTGGTAGCCGGACTCGGGCGACCAGGTGATCGCGTCGTGGGCTTCGCTGCCCCGACGGCCTGCGACCTCGAACCCGTCGCCGATCTCCACGCCCTTGACGGCCTGAATGCTCATGACCGCCTGAGCCAGCGAGGAATCGAGCTTGCGGTCCCAGTGGACATGGCTACCCAGACCCACCGGGACGCCGTAGGCGATGGCTTCGACCACTCCCCCCAGCGAATCCCCGTCGCGGGCCGCCTCCTTGATCTCGTTGACCATGGCCTGGGCGGCGTCGTCGTCGAGGCATCGCACCTCGTTGGCGTCCACGGCATCGAGATCACCCGGACCGGGACGACGGCCACCGACCGAACGCACCGAGCCCATCTGGATGACGTGGGACACGATGTCGACGCCGAGCGCCGCCAAGAGCTTCTTGGCCACCGTGCCGGCCGCCACCCGTGCCGCCGTCTCCCGGGCCGATGCCCGCTCCAGGACATCACGGGCGTCGACGAAGCCGTACTTCTGCATTCCGGCAAGATCGGCGTGGCCGGGGCGAACCTGGGTCAGCGGCATCGCGGTCGGGCCGTCCTCGGCGCGGGGCGACATTTCGCGCTGCCACTTGTCGGGGTCCCGGTTCCACTCCGAGTTGGCGATCTCGATCGCAACCGGGGAGCCAAGGGTCCGTCCGTGGCGGACCCCGCCGACGAGCGTGACGACATCCTGTTCGAAGCGCATCCGTGGCCCCCGGCCGTAGCCGAGACGCCGTCGCGCCAGTTCGTGGGCGATCTCGTCGGTGTTGATCTCGAGCCCGGCGGGCAGGCCTTCGATCACCACCACCAGGGCGGGACCGTGGGATTCGCCTGCAGTCAGGTAACGGAGCACGGCACCACGCTACCGGTGTGCCAGCGGGTGGACGAAGCTCACCAGGCTGCGGGCAGGCGATTCAGTGACTCCAGGATGCGGTCGCTGTACATGATCACCGCGATCGCCCCGATCGCCAGCCACGGCCCGAACGGGAAGGCCCGGCTCGAACGTCGAACCACGAGGATGACCAGACCGACGACCACCCCGATCACACAGGCAACCACCAGGGCGTAGACCACGAGCATCAGGTGGATCCACCCGACCCACAACCCGAGCAGTATCGCCAGCTTCACGTCACCCATGCCCATGCCCTCGCGCCGTACGATCAGCTCCCAAAGGAGAAGCACGACCAGGAGAAATCCGGCGTAGCCGACGCCACCCAGATATGCCGACTTGATCGACAGTGCGGGGTCGTGGCGAAGGGCCAACGACAGGATCGGGATCGCGACCACCGACGCCACGATCGACGGGTAGGTGATGCGGTTCGGTAGCAGGTACAGCTCCAAATCGATCACCGAGAGAGCGAGCAGCACCGAGAAGAAGGCCAGGTACGGGACCAGATCCCACGACGCACCGAAGCGCACCGCGGCCAGCATCCACAGGACCAGGTTCGCCACCTCGACCACGGGATAGCCGACAGGGATCGGCTCCCCACAGTGCCGGCACTTGCCCCGTGACGCGACCCAGGAGAACACGGGCACCAGATCGGCGAGGCCCAGGCGAGCGTCACAGTCGATGCAATGAGGCCCGGGGCGCACGATCCCCTCATCGCCCGGGGCACGGACGATGAGGGTGTTCAGAAAAGACCCCACCGCCAGGGCCGGTACGACCAGCAGGAGGATGAGGACCAGGACGGAGGTCAGGGCTTCACCGAGGAGAGGAAGTCCAAGAGCGCACCGCGATCGGTATCATCGCCGCCGCCCGAGCCGGCGTCGTTTCCGGTCGAGGGCGTCGAGCCCAAAGGGTCGTCACCGACCTCCTCGTTGGAATCGGCCGCGCCGAAGAAGTCGTCGGCATCCGCGAACGGCTCCGAATCCTCAGCTCCGACGACGGTGCCGTCGCTGCGGCGGGTGACCGGGGGCTCGGGATCACCGAACTCGATCCCGTGGGCGTCATCGGCATGGGGGTCGAACTCAGTCTCCTCAGCCGGTAGGGCCGGGCTGTCGTCCGAATCTGCCGAGGCGACCTCCTCGGGAGCCGGGCTGTCCACCGAAGCCATATCGTCCAACTCGCCGGCGAAGCTGGTGCCTTCGCTCGGCAGCGGCTCCGGCAGCAGGGCGTCCTCGCTGGTCTCGATCACCACCGGACCGTCCTCGGCCTCGAGCACCGAGAGCTCTGTCGCTTCGACCGGGTCTGCCGTCGCCACCGGGGCGGTGGGGGCGGGTACCGGCTCTGCCTCCTTGACCGGCGCCTGGACCGGGGCCGGACGCTCGGCCGGTGCGTCGCCGAGCTTGGCCAGACCGGCCTCGACGAGCTCCTTGACCTGTCGGGAAGCCGCCAGGTCGGTGTGCTCGAACGTGGATCCGAGTTCCCTTACCGTCAATCCACCCCCGAGGGCGGCAAGCACCTTCCAATGGGCGGCAGAGACCGTGGTCTCCTCGCTATCGATCTCCGGGGCGAACATCACCCAGGAATCCATCGACGGAACCACCGCTTCCACCGCCTGCCACTCGGCCAGCAGTTCTTCGGCTCGGGCCAGTGCTTCCTCCACCTCGGTCGAGGCCGAGGTGTCGGGCGCCGTCTCGTCATCGTGGAAGGCGAACGAGCCGTCACCGAAGCGCAGGAGCTCCAGCACCACGTCGACCACCTCGGTCGCGTAGGGCGCACTGGACACATCTCCACCGGCGATACGCCCACCGTCGAGCCACAGGTCCCCCTTGCGGTCGGAACCGGCTACGGCCAGGCGGCCGGACTTGGATGTGCCAGCCAGCAGCCGGAGCACGTCGTTGAGTGCGAACGATTGAAGGTCACCCTGCAGGGCCACGGGGTCCTCCTCAGACGGTGGAGCAGTGTTGCCGTGAAGAAGATCGGCACCGATGCCGCTGAATCAAGGATTCTGGTGTCGGGCCGAGTCGATCGACCCATATCGGTCAGATCGATCGGGCCGCTCGGTGCATGACAGCCAGATCAGGGTCGACGCCGGTCCAGCGCCGCAGGGAGATGGCCGCCTGATGTACCAGCATCCCTAGGCCATCGACGGCGTGGGCTCCGTTGGCGGCGGCCACTTCCAGCAACGGGGTCGTAACCGGTTGGTAGACGAGGTCCACCACCACCTGACCGCGACGGAACGAGTCCTCCGGGCATGGAAGCGGCCCGGTGTCACCGATCCCGGCCCCCATTCCCACCGAGGTCGCGTTGATCACGATGTCGGCCCGGGGCAGGTCCACGTTGGACCCGACTCGACCAGCCGGACCGGCGAGACGGGCGGCCACCTCGGCCCGTTCGGGGGTCCGGTTGATCACCACCACCTCGGACGCACCTGCTTGGGCCAACGCGTGGACCACCGAGCGTGCCGCTCCCCCGGCCCCCAGCACCGCGCAGCGCCGGCCGGCCACGATCACCTCGCTGTCGTGGTGGAGCGACGCCACCAGGCCCTCGCCGTCGGTGTTGTGCCCGACCAGTTCATCACCCACCCACGAGATCGAGTTGACCGCGCCGAGCGCCTGGGCCGCCGGGGTGAGGGAATCGAGGGCGCCGATCACCGCCGCCTTGTGGGGCATTGTCACCATCAGCCCTCCGATGCCGAGCACTCGGACCGCGGCCACCGCCTCGGCCGCAGCCCCCTCGGCCACGTCGAAGGCCACCATCGTCCAGTCCAAACCGGCGGCCCGGAAGGCGGCGTCGGCCAGGCGAGGTGACCGCGAGTGATGGACGGGATGCCCGATCACCGCCGCCAGACGGGTGGATCCGGCGGGACTCCAGCGCGCAGCGTGATCATCCACAACCGAGTCCCTTCTCACGACAGCGACGCTTGGCCTCGAGGAATTCGGCATCGGTCACCAGGAAAACGTGGGACCGTTCCTCGGCCAGGACGTAGTAGAGCCACTCCCCCTCGGCCGGGGCCAGAGCGGCCCTGAGCGCGAAGTCACCCGGCGCCGAGATCGGTGTCGGCGGTAGACCGCGACGCCGACGGGTGTTGAAGGGCAGGTCTCCGTTGGTGAAGTCGACCTCGGTTCCGGCCAGTTCCGCCCCGTACCGGTCGACGGCATCGATCCCCAACGGGATTCCCCTGGCCAGGCGGTTGTAGATCACCGTTGCGATCTTGGGGGCCTCCCCCGGATTGCCGGCCTCGGCTTGGATCATCGACGCCACCTTCAACAGGTCGTAGTCGCTCAACTCCAGACCCCAGCGCTGGGCGATGGCCGACCGAGCGGCTGCCGGGTCAAGGCCGTCGAGGCGGGTCTCCATCTCGGTTGCCATGTCCTGGAGAAGCACCTTCGCGTCGGTGTCATCGCCGATGTCATAGGTAGCGGGGAACAGCAGGCCCTCGTAGCTCGGCTGGTCCCCGGGGCGAAGCGTCGATGCGATCTCACCCCGGTCCAGCGTCGCCTGCAACGCCGCTCGGTCGGTACCGGGCATCTTGGCCACCAACCGGTCGAGGATCCGCGCCACGGTCAGCCCCTCGGGGATCGAGACGGTATCGGCCGGCTCGGCCATCACCGGCGTGGTCGGACCGGCGTCGAGGGTGTCGAGCACCAGGTCGAAGTCGGAGTTCAGGCGCATCTCGTAGACCCCGGCCTGGAACGGCCCGGCCCCACGGCGACCGGCGTAGAAGTTGAAGACGCCGGCATTGGTGATCACCCCGCGGTCCTCGAGGATCGCCCCGATACCCCGCACCGACACACCCGTCGGGACCTCCACCGTCACCCGTTCTCCGGGACCACCGGGCGGACTGACCTGACGGCCGTACCAGACCCACACCAGTCCGACCACGAGCAGGAGCGTGAGAGCGACCGCGACTACGCCGACGAGGAGAGGACGCCTGGCCCGACCACGCTGGCGGTCCTCGTCGTAGTGATCGTCCTCGTCGTAGTGATCGTCCTCGTCGTAGTGATCGTCCTCGTCGTAGTGATCGTCGTCGTCGTAGTGATCGTCGTCGTCGTAGTGATCGTCGTCGTAGTGATCGTCGTCGTCGGGCGCACCGGGACGTCGGGGCGGTACCGCCGGCCCCTGGCGATACGGCATTTCGCTCGGGTCCGCGCCGGGCCTCAGGTCCTCAGAATCGTTCATGGCTCGCCGCCTTCGGAGCCGCTCGAGGAGGACGCCCGGTTGCGATCGAGCCAGTCCTGGAGGATCACCGACGCCGCGACCATGTCGACCACCTTGCGACGGTCGCGGCCGTCCATGTCGCCCCGCTCGCGCAGGGCACGGTCCGCTATTCGGGTGGTGAGACGCTCGTCGTGGGTCACCACCGGAACGCCCATGACGCCCGAGAGCTCCTCACATTCCTGCAACACGGAACTGGCCGCCGGCCCGATCCTGCCCTCCAGGTCGATCGGCAGACCGACAACGACCTGACCCGCTTCCCACTCCGTGACCAACTCGGCCAGCTCGCGGTGGAGGCGGGGACGGTCGGCATGCCGTGGCACAACGGTCACCGGGGTGGCGACACGTTGGTCGCTGTCGGACACCGCCACTCCGATTCGGCGTGCCCCCAGATCCAGGGCCAACACCCTCACGTCACCCGAGCCCCGCGGCGGCACGGGCCTGATCGAGTGCCTCGTCGATGCGAGAGGCGTCGCGTCCACCGGCCACGGCAAGCTCCGCCCCCTTGCCTCCGCCGCCCCCTACCGTGCGCGCCGCGTCGGCGATCAGCGTCGCCGCGTCGAGGCCCGCGTCGGGCACCACCGCGGCCACCAGCGCGACACCCCCGCCTTCGGGAGAGCCGATTAGGACCGCGGCCCGTACCCCGGCCTGGTCGCGCACCGCTACCCCGAGGCTGCGGAGATCCTCCCGAGCGAGCCCGTCCACCCGGGCGACCACGACGCCGTCCACCGCGGCCGCGGCCAGGTCCGCGGCTCCACCACTGGCCAACCTGGCCTTGAGCGCCTTCACCTCCGAACGTAGATCGCGAAGCTCGGCGATGCGCTTGTCGATACCGTCGAGCAACTCTCCCCGGGGTACGCCGATCCGTTCCGCGGCCGCGGCCAGATCGGCCTCGTCCCGACGGATGCGATCGATCGGACCGGTACCGGTCACCGCCTCGATACGCCGCAGGTTCGAACCGATCGAGGTTTCCGAGACGATCTTGACCGGACCGATGTCTCCGGTTCGAGCGACGTGGGTTCCACCACAGAGCTCGATGGAATGCGGTCCGGCCTCAAGGACCCTGACCACGTCGCCGTACTTCTCCCCGAAGAACGCGATCGCACCCCGACCGGTCGCTTCGTCCTTGGTCATCTCGGTGTGGGTGACCGAGTCGTTGGCGAGGATGTCGGCGTTCACCAGATCCTCGATGGCGCTGATCTGTTCGGGGTTGACCGCTTCGTAGTGGCTGAAGTCGAACCGCAGACGGTCCGGCCCGACCCAGGATCCCTGCTGTTTGACGTGAGGCCCGAGCACCTCGCGCAGACCCCAATGCAGAAGGTGGGTGCCGGTGTGATTGCGCCTGATGGCCTGCCGCCGGTCGACGTCGATCGTGGCCCTGACTCGGTCTCCGACCGCCAGATCACCCTCGGTGACACGCACCACGTGACGGTGGAGGCCCGGCAGGCCGTTGACGGTGTCGAGCACTTCGCCCGCAAATCCGCTGTCAACGCCGGTGAGGACACCGGTGTCGCCCACCTGACCGCCGGACTCGGCGTAGAACGGTGTCCGGTCCAAGAAGACCGACACCGTGCCGTCCTCGGCGGGGACCACCCCGACGACCGTGGCCTCGACCTCCGGGCGGTCGCGACCCACGAAGTCGGTGGTGCCGTGGGCCTCGAGGATCGCCTGAAACGCGTCGGCCTGTTCACCGACCTCGAGCCCGCCCTTCTTGCCTGCCTCCCGCGCCCGCTGGCGCTGGTCGGCCATGGCCGAGTCGAAGCCGGCCCGATCCAGACCGAAACCCCGGTCGGCGACGATCTCGCTCGTCACCTCCAAGGGGAACCCGTAGGTGTCATGGAGCTGGAAGGCCACCGCGCCTGCCAGTTCTTCACCCGGCGCCAGGTCGCCCAGCGCGGAGTCGAGGATTCCCAGGCCGCTGCGCAAGGTCCGACGGAACTGCTCTTCTTCTCGGGCCAGGACACCGACGACGGTGTCAGCGTTGGCGCCAAGAATCGGATAGGCCTCACCCATCAACTCCACCGTCCGCTCCGCCAACGTCGGCGTCACGGACTTGTCCACCCCGAGCAGATAGGCGAACCGGATCGCCCGGCGGATGATTCGTCGGAGGACGAACCCGCGTTCCTCGTTGGAGGGGACGACGCCGTCGGCCACCAGGAACGTCATGGTTCGAGCGTGATCGGCGAGGAGTTTGAGGGCGACGTCGGCCCCGGGATCGGTGCCGAGGCGGGTACCGGTCAGGCTCTCGCCCACCGCGACCAGCGCCCGCAGCTCGTCGGTGTCGAAAACCGACGGCGATCCGAGCGAGGCGCACAGCATGCGCTCGAGTCCAGCCCCGGTGTCGATGTTGCGGGTATCGAGCGGCTTGAGCGAACCATCGGGTTGGCGGAAGAACTCCTGGAACACCAGGTTCCAGAACTCCACGTAGCGGTTCTCCGCCGACGGTTCCGCCGGACCCCCTTCGGGACCGTGCTCAGGGCCGAAGTCCCAGAACAGTTCGGAGCTGGGCCCGCACGGACCGGTCTCACCCATCTCCCAGAAGTTGTCCTTGTCGAGCCGTTGAATCCGTTCGGCCGGGAAGCCGACCTCGGAAACCCACAGTGCGGCGGCTTCGTCGTCGTCGACGTGGCAGGTCACCCAGATCCGATCGCCGTCGAGGCCCAGCACCTCGGTCGAGAACTCCCACGCCCACCGGATGGCGTCAGCCTTGAAGTAGTCCCCGAACGCGAAGTTGCCGAGCATCTCGAAGAAGCTCAGGTGTCGAGGCGAACGACCGATGGCGTCCAGGTCGTTGTGCTTGCCTCCCGCCCGGACGCAGCGCTGGATCGACGACGCCCGCGGCGGGACGAAGGGAACCTGCTCCTCCCCCACGAAGTAGGGAACGAAGGGCATCATCCCCGAGTTCGTGAACATCGGAGCGGAGGGATGATGCGGAATCAGCCCGGCCGACTCCACGTCGGTGTGATCACGAGCGGTCCAGAAGTCGGTCCAAGCCCGCCGCAGCTCGTGGGCGTCCATGATTCCTGAGCCTCCAGGTCTCTCGGGTCGGAGGGTTCCGGACCGTAGGTGGGTCCATCCACACTACCGACGGGGCGGCCCTACTCCGGCAGCGGAAAGGAGCCAGCCGAGCCGAGCGTTCAGCGCCGCGCTCGTCGCCGGCCGGTCGAGCTGTGGGTGGTCGGCGTGGTGGAGCGACTCTGGCGACGGGGTCCCGGCGGGTCGGGCGGGGGCGACGACGCCGCGGGGGCGTCGGGCCGTTCACCCACGAACGTCCGTGCCTCCACCCGGGCCCGGAGCTCGGTCTCGGTGGCCCGCATGACCTCGCGTCCCTCGGTGGCGGCGGCCTTGACCACCTGGCTCACGCCCCGAGCCGAGGTGACCGCCCGGTCCGCGACCTGCTCGGGGAGGTAGCGCTCGATGGTCTCCTCCATCTTGCGCTTAGCCCTGAACGCACCGGTGGCGCCCACCGCCATCCCGATTCCCATCCATGTGATCCGTTTGAACACCGCTACCTCCTCATGACCGTCCGTCACCCCGCAGTCGGCGGGCCGCCCTCGACGCCCCCGAGGTGACGGCCACCGTCTTGATGACCGGGGCCGAGAGGGCGCGGTAGGCGAGTTTCGACGTGGCATCGACGGTGGCCGAGATCGACTCGGCCGAACCCACCAACCGGTCCACTCGGGCGAGCTCCTCGTTGGCCTCGGCCAGGCTCCGGGCCAGGTCGTCGACCAGCGGGACCGCTCGGGCGTTTATCTCGTCCAGCGTGGTGCGGACCTGGCGGAGCACGGTCAAGATCTGCTGGAGGGCGATCACCATCGCCACCACGGACACCACGCTGACCATGGTCACCACCACCAGCACGACATCACTCGCCGACAGCTCGGCCAGCACGACCGACGACCGGTTCATGGCTGTTGCGGCCTCTCGGCGGCCGGAGCGGTTGAGCGAAGTTGGGACATGTGCTCGGCGATCTCGCGTTCGTGACCGTGGGATGACGGCCGGTAGAACCGCTGGTCGGCCACCTCGGGTGGCACGTAGTCCTGTTCGACCCAGCCGCGGGCGTCATCGTGAGGGTAGCGGTATCCGACCCCGTGGCCGAGCCGGGACGCGCCCTGGTAGTGGCCGTCACGAAGGTGGGGAGGAACACCCGAGGTCGGAGTCGAGCGAACGACGTCGCGCGCTCCCCAGATGCCCAGCGCGGTCCGGTTGGACTTCGGAGCGGTGGAGAGGTGAACCGCGGCTTGAGCCAGATTGAGTTGAGCCTCGGGAAGGCCTACGTGCTCCAGAGCCTGGGCGGCGGCCACCGCCACCACCAGGGCGGTCGGGTCGGCTTCGCCCACGTCCTCTGATGCCGCGATGATCATCCGCCGGGCGATGAAGCGGGCGTCCTCACCGGCTTCGAGCATCGTCGCCAGCCAGTAGAGGGCGGCGTCAGGATCGGACCCTCGAATGGACTTGATGAACGCCGACACCACGTCGAAGTGCTCGTCGCGTCCGTAGCGCACGGCCTTCGTCCCCAGCGCGTCCTCGGCGTCTGATTCGGTCACCAACGGCGGTTCGGCCCGGGCCCGGGCCAGAGCGATGGCGACCTCCAGGCTGGTCAGGGTATGGCGACCGTCGCCGTTTGCCTTCGACGCCAGGTGAGCGACGGCTTCGGGGGTCGCGGTGGCACCCTCGACCTCGAGAGCCCTGTCGATCAGCCTTCGGGCCGCGCTGTCGTCGAGGGAGTTGAGCCGGAACAGGGTGGACCGACTCAGCAACGGCGGGTTCACCTCGAAGTACGGGTTCTCCGTGGTGGCACCGATCAGGACCAGCAAGCCCGACTCCACCGCGGGAAGGAGGGCGTCCTGTTGTGCCTTGTTGAACCGGTGGACCTCGTCGAGGAACAGGATCGTGCCCTGGCCTCTCTCACCCAGACGCTGCTCCGCCCGGGCGGTCACCTCCCTCACGTCTTTGACCCCGGCCGTCACGGCGGAGAGAACCTCGAAGGCTTTGGCGGTGTGACGGGCGATGACCTTGGCCAGGGTGGTCTTGCCGGTTCCCGGCGGACCCCAGAGCACCACCGACGAGAGCTTGTCGGCCTCGATCAGTACCCGGAGGGGACGACCGGGACCGAGCAGGTGGTCTTGGCCGACCACGTCGTCGATGGACTGCGGCCGAAGCCGCTCAGCCAACGGGGCACGACCGGCGAGACGATCAGCGGCCGCCACCGCGAACAGGTCAGACACCATCGCCGCCCTGGCGTCTCAAGGTGGGTTCCCGACCGGTGTCTCCGGGTGGGGGGTCACCGGGGCGGATCACCGCGGCAGGCTAGCGCTGGTAGGCGCTGGGCCGCGCCGCGCCGCCATCTCCACCCGGTGGACGTGGTCCGGTTGGACGGCCTTGTCTCCCTCCCCCGGCCAGACCACCCACCGCGCTGCAACATTCACTCTCGGTGCCTACGATGACCAATGGCGGGGTCGGATCCGCCGCCCCGCGGCCCTGCCGCCAGCGGGATGCTCAACGGGGGTTCCACACCGTGGATCGACGCACATTCCTCATCGGCTCCGGAGCCCTCGGCGGGCTCGCACTCACCGGTGGGCTGACCGCCTGTCGCCCCCCGGCAGACTCCATCCTCAACCTTCCCGCCACCTCCAGCCCGATCGACAACGTGGTCATCGTGATGATGGAGAACCGTTCCTTCGACCACTGGCTGGGATGGCTCGGCACCGACGACGCATGGCATGACAACGCGGTGAGCCGTTACGGCCCCGACGCCACCGTCAACGGGTCCCAGACCCAGACCTATCTGGACCCCTCCGGCAACCCGGTTCCTACCGCCCACCTGCTCGACTACCTGGCCTCGGGCAACCCCTGGAGAGGCTGCGACCACCCCGACCCCGGACACGGATGGAACCACGGCCGCATCCAGCGCGATCTCGGCTTCTTGGCCTCGGGGTCGGGTAACGATCCGTTCGCCACCGGGTACTACCTGGCCGACGACGTCCCCTTCTCCAGCCGACTCGCCCGGCGCTTCACCGTCTGTGACCAGTGGTTCGCCGCCCTCCTCGGTCCCACCTATCCCAACCGCCTCTACCTCCACTCGGCCCAGTCCGGCGGACAGAAGACCAACTACCTGCCCATCAACGAAGGTGGATACGGATGGCCGACGATCTGGGAACGCCTTAGCGGGGCCGGGGTCACCGCCGAGTACTACTACGTCGACCTGCCGGTAACCGCGTTGTTCGGCCAGCGCCTGAACCCCTTCAACCACCCGATCGACGACTACTTCACCCGGTGCGGGGAGGGCACGCTCCCCCAGGTGACCTTTGTGGATCCCGGCTTCCTCAACGGGTCCCGGACCGACAACCACCCCCACGCCGACATTCGGGCGGGCGAAGCCTTCCTGCGCGACGTGTTCGCCGCGTTCGCCAACTCCCCCCAGTGGTCCAACGGGCTCTTCATCCTCACCTACGACGAGTGGGGCGGGTTCTTCGACCACGTGGCGCCGACCATGGCGATGGACGACCGGGGCAGCTATTCCGACGCCGACAACTTCGCCCAGCGGGGATTCCGCGTCCCCGCGGTGATCGCTAGCCCCTACAGCCAGGTGGGAGCGGTCGATCACACGGTCTATGACCACACCTCGATCCTGCGGTTCCTCGAGTGGAGGTTCCTCGGAGCACCGGCTCTGGGAGTCGGCGCCGACGGGGACAACTGGTGGTTGACCAGCCGCGACCGTTGGGCCAACAACCTCGGCGCGGCTCTGGTCCAGACGCCCACCGTCGACATCGGTATGGACCTCGGTGTCGCTATCGATCCGCCCTCGGTCGAGTGCGCCACCGACCCCGGCGCCGACCTCGACCCTGGTGCCCCGCCAGTCCCCGCTTCGGCACCAGTCGGATACCAGAAGCACGCATTCGAACAGGCCCTCGACGAGGGCTACTTCGAACGGGTCGGTATCACACCGGTGACCACGACCATGGCCGCCGACTGGGTCCACTGAACCCCGCCGAGATCTGCCCCGGCCCCGCCAACGCGGCGCGGCTCAACTACCGGGGTCCCGGTCATCCATGTGTGCGAGCAGCCGATCCAACTTCGACTCGATGCGGGCGATGTCGGCCGAATCGGCCACCCGGATCCGCAGGCTTGCCAGCTCACGGGCCAGATAGTCGAGATCGGCCTTGACCTCGGCTGAACGGCGACGGTCTTCGGAGGCCTCGGATCGATCCCGGTCAGCCTGGCGGGTCTCGGCCAAGAGGATCAGAGGGGCCGCATAGGCGGCCTGGGTCGAGAAAGCCAGGTTCAAGAGGATGAACGGAAAGGCGTCGAACTGCCATCCGTCAGGGGCGACCATGTTCCACGACACCCACACGATGACCGCCACCGTCTGAATGACGAGGAACTTCGCGGTTCCGATGGTGTGGGCGATCCGCTCGCTGAACCGGCCGAACCCCTCAGGGTCGTAGTACGAACCGAAGCGGTCACCGGCGCGCGGAACCGAGAGGTTCTCTCCACCGCCACGACCCCTGAGCTCGAAACGCACCGGACGAGCCTACCGTTCGCCTTTCGCGCCACCGCGGCCGTTCAGGCCGGGCCAGGTGGGATGGCACCGGCGAACGGGAGCTCACCGGCAGAACCTGTCGTCTCGGACCGCCCTTGGGGCCGAGCGTCAGTTCGACCGGGGAAGGAGACGTAGGCCCAGATCGCTCAGCTGGTTCGCATCCACCGCCGTCGGCGCACCGGTCATCGGGTCGAGACCCGACTGGGGCTTGGGGAAGGCGATGACCTCGCGGATGTTCTCCTCCCCGGCCAGGATGGCGGTGAGACGGTCGATCCCGAAGGCAAAACCTCCGTGAGGCGGTGCGCCGTAGCGGAACGGGGTGAGGAAGAACCCGAACCGCCGGTCGGCCTCTTCCTCGGAGATCCCCAACAGCCGGAAGATCCGTGCTTGCAACTCGGGCTCGTGGATTCGGATCGAACCCGATCCCAGCTCCCAACCGTTGAGCACCAGGTCGTAGGCCAAGGAGCGGACCGACATGGGCTCGGACTCCAGCCGGTCGATGTCATCGGGATGGGGATGGGTGAAGGGATGGTGACCGGGTTTGGGGTTGCCCGCGTCGTCGGTTCCGACGAACATCGGAAAGTCCACCACCCAGACATAGCGGTAGGGCCCCTCGTGCACCGGGGGACGTCCGAGGTCGTTACGCAGGGTCCCCAGCACCTCGCAGGTCTGGTGCCAGGCGTCGGCCACGATGAGCAGGAGGTCGCCCGACTCGGCCGCGAACGCCGCCACGAGAGCGGCACGCTCGTCATCTGAGAGGAACTTCGCCACCGGCGAGTTGAGGGAGCCGCCGTCTTCCACCTTCATCCACACCAGGCCCTTGGCTCCCAGGGACTTGGCCCGATCGGTGAGGCCGTCGAGCTTGTTGCGCCCGTACTCGGCAGCCCCGCCGGGGACCTTGATCCCCTTGATGCAGGAGGCCTTGAAGGCGTTGAAGTCGGTCGACGCGAAGATCTCGGTCAGCTCGACCAGTTCCATGCCGAAGCGCAGGTCGGGTTTGTCGATTCCGTAGCGGTCCATGGCGTCGTGCCAGGTGATCTGCTCGATGGCCGGCGGGCGCTCTCCGGTGACCGCCTCGGCGGCCGCCATCACCGCCTCGGAGATGAAGGCCAGCACGTCGTCCTGGGTGACGAAGCTGGCCTCGGCGTCGAGTTGCATGAACTCGTACTGGCGATCGGCCCGAAGATCCTCGTCGCGCAGGCAGCGGGCGATCTGGAAGTACCGGTCGGTTCCGCCCACCATGAGGAGCTGCTTGTAGAGCTGGGGACTCTGGGGCAGGGCGTAGAAGTCACCCGGACGCTGACGGCTGGGCACCAGGAACTCCCGTGCCCCCTCGGGGGTGGACGGCATGAGCATCGGGGTCTCCACCTCGATGAAGCCCTGGTCCTCCATGGCCCGACGGATCGCCGAGTTCACCCGGGCCCGCACCCGCAGGTTGCGCTGCATCCTCTCGCGGCGCAGGTCCAGGTAGCGGTAGCGGAGCCGGACCATCTCGTCCACGTCGTCGGCCCGGTCATCGAGCGGGAACGGCGGCGGCTCGGCCTCGGCCAACACCTCCACCTGACATTCCTGAAGCTCGATCTCTCCGGTGGCCAACTTGGCGTTGACCGTGCCCTCGAGGCGGTGGCGCACGGTACCGGTCACCCTCAGCACGTACTCGCTGCGGACATCGACGGATCCGGGAACCACGCACTGGACGACACCGGTGTGGTCACGGAGGTCGACGAAGGCCAGGTGCTCGCCGTGCTCGCGCCTCCTGGCCACCCAGCCCACCACGCTCACCTGGTCTCCCACGTGGTCGACGCGCAGGTCGCCGTTGTAGTGGGTGCGCAGCCCGGCTGGGTTGGTCACTGTGGCTCCTCGGATTGGTCGTTCGGGGTCTCTCCCCGTTGGTTGCCGCCGCCCAGATCCTCCCCCACCGGGGCCTCCCCGATCGAACCGGCCCCGTCCCCGACGCCGGACCGATCGAGCATCGAGCGCACGCCTACGAGCAGATCCCCGCGTGCCACACCGAGTTGGGTCCCGCCGAAGTCACCCCGCAGCGGCCTCAGGGTAACTCGGCCATCGGCGAGCTCGTCGTCTCCGACGATCACCGCCACCCGCGCCCCTGAGCGATCAGCGGCCTTCATCTGAGCCCGCATGGACTTCCTGTCAAATGATCGATCGCAACCGATACCGGCCGAACGCAGCTCGGCGGTGATGTCTCGAGCCGATCCCCCGTTGGTGACGTCGACCACGAATACCTCGATCCGGCCCTCGGGGACCGGAAACGCCCCCTCGGCGTCGCAGGCGATCAGGAGCCGCTCGATTCCAGACCCGAACCCGATTCCCGGGGTTGGAGGACCGCCCAACTCCTCCACCAGCCCGTCGTAGCGACCACCGCCCAAGATGGTGGCCTGGGCGTTCTCGACCATGGACGGAACGAACTCGAAGGTGGTGTGGGTGTAGTAGTCGAAGCCGCGGACCAGCCGGGGAGCCAGGGTGAAGTCGATACCGAGGGCTCGAAGACCGTCCTGCACCCGGGCGAAGTGGGCCTCGCTCTCGGGCGAGAGGTGCTCGGCGATCGAGGGCGCTCCCTCGGTGGCCGCCCTCGTCTGTCGGCGCTTGGAGTCCAGGGCCCTCATCGGATGAAGGCGAGCCTTCTCCCGGTCCTCCTCCGCCAGGTCCTCGATCCGTTCGGCCAGCCAATCCCTCAGCACGTCGACGTAGCGAACCCGGTCCGCAACGGTCCCCATCGTGTTGAGCTGGAGGTCGACGCGGGTCAGGCCGAGGGCACGCAGGAACTCCGCCCCCAAGGCGATGACCTCGACGTCGGCGTCGGGATCGGCCGAGCCGAGCAGTTCCAGGCCCACCTGGTGGTGCTGGCGGAGACGACCGGCCTGGACGTTCTCGTAGCGGAAGGCCGGGGTGGCATACCACACCTTCCAGGGCAGGGCCGGCTGATGCTGGACGAGGGCCCTGACCACCGACGCCGTGCCCTCGGGACGAAGGGCCACGTGGCGCCCCCCCTTGTCCTCGAAGTCGTACATCTCCTTGCGGACCGCGTCGGCTCCTTCTGACTCACGCTGGAAGACGCCGATCTCCTCGAACATCGGCGACTGGACCAGCCCGTAACCGGCCCTCGAAACGACGTCGGCATAGGTGGCCAGAAGGGCTTCCCACCGGGCCGACACCGGCGGCAATACGTCTTGGGTGCCCTTGGGAGCCTGGAAACGGGGACGAGCCATGGGGTCCTGACGCTATCGGTCGACCCCACGGCCCCGGAAAGTCATTGACCGAGGTGGCCCGCTGCTCCTCAGCGGCGGTGGGGTTCGGAGTGGTCCCAGTCCGCCAACAGGGCCCTCACCGCGGTGGTAAGCACCAGCGGCTCGTCGAGCATCGGATGATGGCCGGCTTCGGGTACTTCGACCACCGGGGCGTTACGGCCCAGCATCTCGTACATGGAATCTCCGATGTCGGGCGTGACCAGCCCGTACTCGGCCCGCAACAGGGCGAACCGGCACCGGACCTCGGGCAGGTAGGGAAGGGCGACGGCCCGGATGCTGCCTGAGAACGCGCTGAACAGGTTGTGGTCGAACTTCCAGCTGAAGCCACCGTCCACGGCGTGCAACGAGCGTCGGGCGACGTGGTGCATCACGTAGCTCAGGTAGTGCTCCTGGAGCGGCACGGTGTGGAAGCGCGACAGCGCCTCCGCCGCGGTCGGGTACACCTTGGGCTGCCCGAATGCCTGCTTGGCGTGGGAAGCCCCGATCTCGGGGTCGGGGGCAGCGACCGGGGAGTCGACCACGATCACCCCGGCCAACGCATCGGAATGCATGGCGGCAGTGGCGATGACCACGAACCCGCCCATGGAATGACCGACCAGAACCGGGGGTCCGGCGATGCCGGCGTCGGCGGCGACCGCCATGACCTCGGCCGACCATTGCTCGAGCGAGTACTTCGACCGCCACCCGCTGTCACCATGGCCCGACAGATCGATCGCCACCACCCGATGGTGGCGGGCGTAGGGGGCGGCCACGTGGGTCCACCAGTGGGCGTGGGCACCGCCACCGTGCACGAACACGATCCCCCGCCGTCCGGGCTCACCCCAGGCCAGATAGTGGATCGGCACCCCATCTACGTCGACGCGCTCGTCGAAGAAGGGGGTGTGCAAGGCCCGGCGGAACCACGCCGGGGCGTCGGGGGCGATCAGGTCATCGACGTCGGCAACCATCCGGGCGACGGTACCGGACGGGGCTCCTCATCGGGTAGGTGAGCCAGCCAGTCGAGACCGCCGAAGCCCGCCACCCGAGTTCCCATCAGGCGCCTCGGATCAGGAACCCGGCGACGAGCCGGGCAGAACGCGGTAGCTCTCGTAGACACCTTCGATGCCCCGTATCGAGCCGAGCACCAGACCGAGGTGGGACGGATCGCCGAGCTCCACGTCGAAGCGCATGGACGCGACTCGGTCGCCTCCCGCGGTCATGGCGCAGGTGAGGATGTTGACGTGGTTGTCGGCCAGCGCGCTCGACACGTCGCGCAGCAGACGGGGGCGGTCGATGGCACGAACCTCGATGCTGGCGACGAATGACCCGCCCGAGAAGTTCTCGTCCCACTCGACCTCGATGAGACGGTCCCGCTGCCCGGTGCGCAGCGACGCCGCGTTGGCGCAGTCTGCACGGTGCACCGACACCCCGCGACCTCGGGTGACGAAGCCGATGATCTCGTCGCCCGGCACCGGGGTGCAGCACCGCGACAGGCGAACCATGACGTCGTCGAGCCCCTCGACGTGAACGCCGGCTCCGGGCCGGGTCACCTTGGTCGGGCGGTGACGGTGGACGGTGGTGGGGAGTTGTTCCTCGCGCCCGTCGCCCGATCGCAGCGCCTTGCCAATCCTGGCCACCACCG
>JAGQSO010000097.1 GCA_020439505.1 Acidimicrobiales bacterium | reverse complement strand
GTCTCTGAGCTCTTGAACACGACGCGAGCCGACAGGGTCAACCCCATGACCCGGGCGTCGCCACGCAGGCTCACCTCGATCTCGCCGTCTATCAGCTCGGCCCGAAGCTCGACCTGTTGGATGACCAGCGCCCCGGACGGATCGGGTCGCAGGTCGGACATGGCGCCGACCGAGCGGAGGCTGAACACAGGCTGAGCGGAAGACCCGTCGGGCAGCCCAACGCACGCCTCGATCTGGACGTTGATCGGCTGGAGGTTTGGTACCTCGATCGTGGCCGCCCCGCCGGCGCTGATGAACAGTGCCCCAGCTGGCAGCGCGGCACAGCCTTCCGGCTTGGTGGAGTTGGTGACCGTGACGGTCACCTCGTTGATCGCCAGCCCGGGGACCGGACGCCACGAACCGGAGGCCGACCCGGAGATCTCGAATTCAATGTTGGAGCCTGACCTGGTGATCGAACCGCCGATCGAGGACGCCCCGATGGTCAGCCCGTCGACCGGGGTCCACGACCCGTTGGTTGCGGCCTGAACGGTCAGAGCGAAGTTGTCGGCACTGGTGAACACGCCACCGAGTTCGAGGTCGAGACGGTTCTGGTCATCGCCGATCGAAGCGGTGCCCGAGAACTCGAACGTCCCGTCACCGATGGCGAGACCGATCCGTTCGACCGATAGGCCCGGTACGCCGAGGTCCGGACGGTCGACGCCAAGCTCACCGCGGGCGGTTGCCGTTCCGCCCGCTACGTCGAGTCGGATCTCCCCGTCGATGGTGCCTCCGAACATCGAGACGCCCTGGGCGGTGACCGTCACCGTTCCACTGCCTTCGAAGTCGAGGGTGCCATCGAAACTGAGGGTGCCGCTGCCGGCGACGTCGACCGAGGCCGTGATGTTCATGTCGTCACAACCGAAGACGAGCGCCGTTTCCCTGGCCGTGAATCCCGGCGGTAGGTTGACGAAGGGGACCTCGCCAGGCCAGCGCAAGTCGCCCTGCACGGGGGACTCGCACTCGGACTGTGCCTGAGCACCCCGATGGCCGCGAAGCATGGCATTGATCGCGTCGGTGAGCACCGATGGAGCCGATCGCTCGGATGCATTGGTCAGGTTGTTGGGTGCGGAGCGGCCGAACCGGTCGAACACGAGGCACAGGGGCACGGCACCGATCTCGAGCGGCGGGAGATCGAACTTGGAGACGAGGGTGACCGTTCCCCGCGTGACACACATCTTGTCCGCATCGATGGTTCCGGCCAGATCGTCGCCCAGGATCACGTTGAAGAGGTTCATGCTGGTGCCCTCGAAGGGAAGCTCGGTCCGCCGGCAATCGCCAGTCGCCCCTTCCACGTCACCCAGGATCACCGTCGAGGCCGACCCGAGCAGCAGAACGCTCTGCCCGTCGAAGACCTTGCGGAGTACCGAGTTCGGGGCGCAGGCGCTGTCGGGCTCTTCCGCCACCGGTTGAAGCGAGCCGACGTTGACCACCTGATCGGCCACGGCCACCTGGCTGCCAGCGGTGACCGTCACCCTGACGACCACTGCGCTGAGCGCGTTCGGTGCCTTGAAAGACGCTTCTGCCTTGTCGCCGTTGGTGAACGTGACCGTAGGTCCGGCGATCTGGGTCCAGGCGATGTCACCCCCTCTGGGTCCTTCGACGGTCGCCTTCACCTTCACCGTCGCGCCTTTGTCGACGTCCTGGCTGGGCTTGAGGACGACCGTCAAGGGCGGTGCCTGGGTCGCGGTGATGGTGATGTCTCTGGACACGGTGGAGTCAGACGCGGTGGCCGTCGCCCGCAGCACCACGGTGGCGGTGCCGATCACGCCCACTGGCAGGACGTAGCGGACTTCTGATCCGGTTGTGGTCCGTAGCTCACCGGAGGGGCCGCTCACCTGTGCCCAGCTCACCTCCACGCCGGCGCGGCGGCTCGGGGTGGCGACGAGCTTCACCACCGACCCGGCCGGGGCGTCGGCTGGGGCATCGACAGCCAGGGTGAGCGCGTTCGGTGTCTTGCCCACCTGCAGTGTGCTCGCAGACACTCGGCCGAGGCTGTCCGTCGCCTTCACCTCGACGGTGACCGTCGGGTTCGCGGGGACAGGCCATGCGAGGCGTGCCTGGTCTCCCTCGGCTGAAAGCTGGGCCTCGGGCGTACCGGGGACAGACCAAGCCAAGGTGATGGGATCGCCGTCGGGGTCCCTTGCCTCGGCGGCGAAACGAACCTCGGTTGCGGTAGCCGAAGGGACAACTACTCCTCCGTCTCCGGTGTCCAGCCCTACGGCCGCGAGTGACACCGTCGGGGCCTGGTTGGCGCGCAGGATGGTGACGTTCACCTCGTCGGTGGATGTGGAAACCGCGTCGGTCACCGTCACCTCGAAGGTGGCGGTGGTGTTGGCCGTGGACGACGGTGCTACGAACGTCGCCCGTTGCCCGCTCGGGTCCAGGTCCGCCTTGAGGTCGACCTTCGGCCCCGAGGTCTGACGCCACTTGAACGTTCGGGGTCGGCCGGGGGCGCTGGTCGAACCTGACGCGTCGAGGATCACCGTGGTCCCCGCTTCGACGGTCTGGTCCTCGCCCGCTCTGGCCTCGAGTCCTTCCACCGCCAGTTCGAACTTGGTGGAGACCGATCCCTTTACCGCCAGAGTCAACGTCGGCGGCGCAGAATCCGGTAGGGGCCCGATCTGAAGGGTCAGGGGCGCCGAACTGCTTCCTGGGGCGACGTTGGTGGAGTCGCAACGAGACCCGTCGCACTTCCACCCCTCACCGGATCCGGTGATCGGCAGGGATGGGTCCAGCGAGAAGGTGAGAGTCGGTGATTCGAGAGCCTTGGATGCGGGGTTGAGCAAGGTAACCGTCACCCCGCCGCTGTCACCGCGTTGGAGCGGCTTGGTGGGGGTGGCGATAGCCATCGGGTCGACCTGGCCCTCGGGAAGGACATTGAAGCTGAGGCGAGCGCGGGTGACGCCACCGCCAGGCGCGACCGCCAGAAGGTCGGCGTGGAAGACCACAGCTTCCTTGCCGTCGTTTTGGAACGTGTGAGGAACCTTGACGAGCGGGCCGGTTCCGCTCACCTGGCCGGTTCCGTCGCTGAACACCACCGACCAGCTCTCTAGCTTCGGCGACTCCTTGCCCGGGCTGAGCGTCACCGAGAGGGGTGAGATGCCGAGTGACGCCGACGCCTCCCACGCGATGTCAGGTCCCGCCTCGGGTTCTGCTTCAACCTCGATCGGGGCGCTGCCCCGATCCGTCTCCTTGGGATCGTCCACGGTCAGCTTGTCGATGACCGTGGAGGGGGGGATCGGCTCGGGCTCGGTGCCGACCGGGGGTTCGGTTCCTTCCCCTTGATCCCCGGGATCGGCCGGGGGGGCCGAGTCCGTAGCGGCGACCCGTGCCACTGCGACCGGGCCGGCACCTTTGGCGTTGACCGCGACCGGAGGGGCGGTAACCACGTCGAACGCACCGGCTTGGACCACGAGAGGGATCCTGACCTCACACAGTTCACCGGGGGCCAATCGTTCGACGGAAACCACCAACTGCGGGTCGTCGGGAAGACGAAGCTTCGGGTCGGTCTCGGCGACCGCAGCCTTGTCACAACTGATCGTCAGCGGTGCGTCATCGATCGTGATTCCCGCCGGGAACGACACTCCGACGGTGATGCCGACCAGGTCGGTCTTTCCCGGGTTGGAGACCTGTCCGACCCAGTCGGCGGTAGCACCCGGGAGCACCGCGGCAGGTTCGAACCGTGTGGCCAGGTTCGGCGGGGTGTCAGACGGGGGAGCATCCGCGAAGTCGTCCCCGCCGGACAAGGCCACCTCGGTACCGTCGGCACCGGTCTCCGACGTGGTCGCCCCGCCGTCGTCACCTTGACCGCCTTCTTGCGCGGTGGAGTCCTGGTCGGGAGCGGCGGTAGGTGTGGGGCCGGTCAGTGCTTCTGGAGTCACCTCGGCCACTGGGACCGGGCCGGTATCGAGGGTGGCGGTGGGAAGGTCTCTCACCTCGTCGGCCACGATCGCTGGTGCGGCCTCGGTCACGGGTGTCGCGGTTTCATCGGAACGGGTGGTCACGACCCCGCGCACCTCGCCGTCGTCGTGGATGATCCAGCCGGCTACGAGTTCACCCCCGCCAGCCAGTTGGTCGGCGGCCATGAACAGGCCGCCGGTCTCGAGCGGCAACGCGGCGGAGAAGGAATGACCTTGGCCGGCAGCAGAGATGAAGGTTCCCTGTGATGCACCGTTTCCGATCGCCCCCGAGATCCTCGCCCCCGATTGGTGGGTCAGGTCGAACGAGTTGCCGTACAGGGCACCGCTGAACCACACGCCCATCTTTTCGCCGTCGCACACATAGGCTTTGACTCGGCCCTCATCGGTGGTGATGGCGACGAAGACCTTGTCGTCGCCATCCAGAGACCCCAGGTAGGTGCCGGCGCGCGAGTTGTCGACGAGGGCTTGGCTCAGGTCGAGCGGCTCGGCGGCCAGTGCCGGCTTTGAGTCTCTCGACACGGCAATGGCGAGCACCGAGGCCACGACAGCGATTGCCGCAGTGGCACCCAAGGCTTGCTTGCGGCGTTTGGTCCATTCGAGTCCCCTGATTTTCACCTTTCCAGGTTCGCCAGAGGCCCGGCATGTGTCATCGGTCATTCGACCGAAATTCGTGGACGACGGCTCAACCTACGGTGACCGCGGGCGGCACACCGAGATGGGTTGGAGGGCATCTGGTTCGGGCGCCCTCGGGGGCGGCCGGTAGCCTCGCCGCCGTGGCTGAACAAGAGGCAGGACCGGGATCGGTGGTCAGGGTCGGGTTGCTGGGATGCGGCAATGTCGGAGCCGCCCTGGTGCAACTCGTCGAGGATCGAGGCGGCGAGATCACCGCCCGAACCGGGGTCAGGCTGGAGCTGGGCCGTGTGGCCGTCCGCAGCCTCGCCCGCAAGCGACCCGTCCACCTCGATGACGGCGTTCTGACCGTCGACGCGGCCGAGGTCGTGGCCGACCCGAACGTGGACCTGGTGGTCGAGGTCATGGGCGGTATCGAGCCGGCCCGCGAGCTGATCCTGGCGGCGCTGGCCGCCGGCAAGCCGGTGGTCACCGCCAACAAGGAACTGCTGGCCAACCACGGCGCCGAGCTGTTCGCAGCCGCCAACGCGGCGGGTGTCGACCTGCTGTTCGAGGCGGCGGTGGCCGGTGGGATCCCCATCATGCGCCCGTTGCGGGAGTCTCTGGTGGGGGAGGAGGTGCGCCGAGTGATGGGCATCGTCAACGGCACCACCAACTTCATCCTCACCCAGATGTCCGAGCACGGCACGTCCTACGCCGAAGCTTTGGCCGAGGCCCAGCAGCTCGGCTACGCCGAACGTGACCCCACCGCCGACGTGGAGGGTTACGACGCCGGCGCCAAGGCGGCGATCCTGGCATCGCTGGCCTTCGGAGCCAAGGTGGTGGCGGGCGACGTCTACCACGAGGGCATCTCGGGCATCACCCCGACCGACATCGATTTCGCCCGACGCCTGGGATACGTGATCAAGCTCCTGGCCATCGCCGAACTGGTCGGTGAACCCGACGGAACCGAGGCGGTGGCGGTACGGGTGCACCCGACGATGGTTCCTCTGTCGCACCCGCTGGCCGGCGTGCGCGACTCGTTCAACGCGGTGTTCGTGGAGGGTGCGGCGGTTGGCGACCTCATGTTCTACGGCCGCGGTGCTGGCGGTGATCCCACCGGCTCCGCGGTTCTGGGTGATCTGATCGATGCCGCGACCAACCTGGGCAAGGGCACCCACGCCAGCCTCATCAGCCTGGTTCGACGCCCCATCCGGCCCATCGACGAGCTGCTGACCAGCTACTACCTCAACCTCGACGTGCACGACCGGCCCGGCGTCCTTCGGGCCATCGCCGAGGTGTTCGAGCGTCACGGTGTGTCGATCCGCTCCATGGAGCAGGAAGGTACCGGCGACACCGCCCGGCTCATCCTCATCACCCACGAAGCACGCGAGGCCGATGTCCAGGCCACCCTCGAAGACATCCGTGGACTCGACGTGATCCTCAACGTCACGTCGGTTCTCCGGGTCATCGGCGCCGAGTAGACCCCGGCAGGTTCAGATGAAGTACGTGTCAACCCGGGGTCAGGCCCCGGTGCTCGAGTTCGGTGACGTGCTGCTGGCCGGTCTGGCCACCGACGGCGGTCTCTACCTGCCCGACGAATGGCCGGCCCCTACCGCCACGCAGGGTTGGTCGGGCGTGGGATACCAGGACGTGGCCACGGCGGTGATGGCCCCCTACGTTGCCCCGACCCTCAGCGACGCCGACCTCGCGAGCATGGTCGAGGCCGCCTACGCCACCTTCACCCACCCCGATGTCTGCCCGGTCACCCCGCTGGGAGTTGACGGGCTGCACCTGCTCGAACTGTTCTGGGGACCGACCATCGCCTTCAAGGACATTGCCCTCCAGCTTCTGGGGCACCTGTTCGACCATGAGCTGACGACCCGGGGTCAGAGGGCCACCATCGTGGTGGCCACCTCGGGCGACACCGGTTCGGCCGCCATCGAGGCCTGCCGTGGCAAGGATCATCTCGACATCGTGGTTCTCCATCCGGCCGGTCGGGTGAGCGACGTACAGCGGCGTCAGATGACCACCGTCGACGCCCCGAACGTGCACAACGTGGCGGTGGCCGGCACCTTCGACGACTGCCAGGACCTCGTTAAGGCGTTGTTCGCAGATGAGTCGTTCCGCACCGAGGTCGGCCTGTCGGCCATGAACTCGATCAACTGGGCCCGGGTGATGGCCCAGGTCGTCTACTACGTGACCGCCGCAGGCGCCCTCGGGGCGACAGCGTCGTCTCCAGTGGCCTTCGCCGTGCCTACCGGCAACTTCGGCAACGTGTTCGCCGGGTGGGTGGCCCGCCAGACCGGCACGCCGATCAGCCAGCTGGTGGTCGGGTCGAACAGCAACGACATCCTCACTCGCTGGCTGTCGAGCGGAGTGATGGAACAGCACGGTGTTCACCCGACGATAAGTCCGAGCATGGACATCCAGGTGTCCTCCAACGTGGAACGCCTGCTCTTCGAGCTCTACAACCGAGACGCGGTGGTCCTGGCCGAAGCGATGGCCGAGTTCCGGGCCGATGGACGGATCGACACCGGCGACACCCGCCTGGCTGGGGTGACCGAAGTGTTCGACGGGGCCGCCTTCTCCGACGACCAGACCCGCGCCGAGATCCGCCGCACCTACGAGGAGACCGGCGTGATCCTCGACCCCCACACCGCGGTGGGGGTGGCCGCGGCGCGTCAAGCTCGTCGAGACCCCGACGTTCCGATGGTGTGCCTGGCCACCGCCCATCCAGCCAAGTTCCCCGACGCGGTCGAACAGGCCATCGGGATCCGCCCCGAGCTACCGGCCCATCTGGCCGACCTGTTCGACCGCGCCGAGCGCTTCGAAGCCCTGCCCAACGACCTCCCCGCCCTCCAGACCCACGTCCGCCGGGTGATCAGCCGTTAACCCTGGAGGCGTCGTACGTCAGACGTCGAACGAACTCCGCCCGAAGGCTCTGTCTCTTGGCGGGTCCAGCATCAGCCCAGCTCGGCGGTGATCGCGGCTAGGAGGTCGTCGAACTCTTCGTGGGCGGGGAGTTGGGGGAACTCGCCCTTCACGTTGTCGGGGGCGTGGAACAAGAAGCCGGCGTTGGCTTCGAGCAGCATGGTGGTGTCGTTGTAGGAGTCTCCGGCCGCGATCACCTTGTAGTTGAGGCCCTGGAAGGCCTGCACGGCCCGGCGCTTGGGGTCGTCGATGCGGATCCGGTAGTCGGTGATCTCGTCGTCGTGCACCACCAGGCGGTGGCACAAGATGGTGGGCATTCCCAGCTGGCGCATCAACGGGGCCGCGAACTGCTCGAAGGTGTCCGAGAGGATCACGACCTGGGTGCGCTGGCGCAGCTCGGCCACGAACTCGGCTGCACCCGGCAGCGGCTCCAGCCCGGCGATCACATCCTGAATGAGAGACAGCGTCAACCCGTGCTCGGCCAGCAGGGCGAGCCGATAGCGCATCAAGACGTCGTAGTCGGGTTCCTCGCGGGTGGTTCGCCGCAGAGCATCGATCCCGGTGCGTTCGGCCACGGCGATCCAGATCTCGGGGACCAGAACCCCTTCCATGTCCAAGGTGACGATGGTCTGGTTGCGGTCGAGAGAGGCAGAAGCCGGTGCGGTCATGGCCCCAGTGTCGCAGGTGGCTACGATGGCCTTGGTTCCGAGACGCTGTGTCCGGGACCGCTCCGATCCTCGGGCGGGGATCACCTCGGGTGGGTTCCGCTTAGTGGTGGGAGTCCGAGTCTCGCGGTGGCCGCCCCGGCGCCGACCGCATCCCAACCTCAACACTGGAGAGGGTTTACCGATGTCTGATGGCCAACCTTTTGATCCGTCGATGCTCGAACGGAAGGACCGTTCGGAGCTGGTGACCATCGCCGAGTCCTTGGGGGCCAAGGTGCCCGCCCGGGCCACCAAGTCGGCGATCGCCAACCTGATCCTTGAGACGGTGGGCCACGTCCCGGCGGGAGAGGAGCCGGAGGCTGCCCCCGATGGCGAGGGTGTCGATGCGGGGCCGGCCGAGTCGTCCGAGGAGGTGGCCGACCCGCAGGTGCCCGGCGCCGACGCCTCCGCTACCGGATCCGAGGACGAGGGAGACGCCGGCCCGGACGGGCAGGACGCAACTCAGGAGGGCGAGTCGGCCGAGGCCCCAGCGGGAGAGGACCAGGACCAGGACCAGGGTGGCCCTTCCGGGCAGGCGGGCGGAGAGGACGTGGAGAGCGGAAACCGTCGCCGCCGTCGCCGGGGACGTGACCGGGACCGCCGGGGCGAACAGGACGATCAACCGTTGCCTGAGCCCGTCGACGTCGAGGGCTTCGTGGACCTGCGCGAGGAGGGCTACGGCTTCCTCCGGGTCGGCGGATACCTGCCCTCGCGCGACGACGCCTACGTGTCGGTCAAGCAGGTCCGCCAGTTCGGGTTGCGCCGCGGTGATGTGGTCAAGGGCCGGAGCCGCATGGCCAACCGCAACGAGAAGAACCCTGCGCTGATGCAGATCGATACGGTCAACGGAGTCGCCGTCCAGCCCGATCAGCCATCGCGTCCCCACTTCGACGATCTGACCCCGCTGTTCCCCGATGTGCGGCTGACCCTGGAGCAGACCGATTTCCCCGAGAACTTCACCGCCCGGATCATCGACCTGATCGCGCCGATCGGAAAGGGCCAGCGAGGACTGATCGTGTCACCGCCCAAGGCGGGCAAGACCACGGTGGTCAAGGACATCGTACGGGCCATCGAACGCAACCACCCCGAGGTGCACGTGATCGTCCTGCTGGTGGACGAGCGGCCCGAGGAGGTCACCGACATGCGTCGGTGGATGCTCAACGGAGAGGTGGCGGCCTCGACTTTCGACCGTCCGTCCGAGGAGCACATCACCTTGGCCGAGCTGGTGATCGACCGGGCCAAGCGCATGGTGGAACAGGGGCGTGACGTGGTGGTGGTGCTCGACGGGATCACCCGCCTCGCCCGGGCCTACAACGTGGCGGCGCCGGCCACCGGTCGGGTGATGGCCGGCGGCATCGACGCCGGAGCGCTGTACCCGCCCAAGAAGTTCTTCGGCGCGGCCCGCAACGTGGAGGAGGGTGGCTCGCTCACCATCCTGGCCACCGCTCTGGTGGAGACCAACACCCGGATGGACGAGGTGATCTTCGAGGAGTTCAAGGGCACCGGCAACATGGAGCTGCGCCTCGACCGTCGCCTGGCCGAGCGTCGGGTCTATCCCGCCATCGACGTCGACGGATCGTCGACCCGTCACGAGGAACTGCTGTACGACCGCAAGCACCTCAACAACGCCTGGAAGCTCCGCCGAGTCCTTGGCGGCCTCAAGGACGAGACCGGTTCCAATGCCGCCGGCCTGGAGATGCTGGTCGAGCGGCTCAAGACCGTCCGCACCAACGAAGCCTTGCTGAACGAGATCGGCAAAGCCTGACCCGATCAGTTCTGGGGCCGCTGCTTCTGGGGCAAGGTCTGGTCGCAACGCGACCGACTCTTGCCCCAGTTCTGGGGCCGCTGGATTCGGGGCAGATGTTGGTCGGGGGAGCACCAGTTCTTGCCCTAGAACGGGTTGGGGTCGGGGGCTTGGGCGTCCATTTGGAATGGGGGCGGGGAACCGCCACACTGGAGACATCTATGAAGGCTGACATCCACCCCGACTACGTGGTCACCAACGTGCGTTGCTCGTGCGGCAACACGTTCACCACCCGCTCTACGCAGGCCGAGATCTCCGTCGAGCTCTGCAACGAGTGCCACCCCTTCTACACCGGCAAGCAGAAGCTGGTGGACACCGGCGGTCGCATCGACCGCTTCGAGCGCCGCTACGGCCGCCGCAACAAGTAGCTCTGTCGTTCGTGGTCACGTGCGCCGGCTCGTCCGGCGCACGTGGCGCGCCCGGGAACCTGTGACCCACCGATGACCGACTCCGAGGCCGAACGGCGCGCTGCCCTGGTGGCGACCAAGCTGCGCGCCATCGTCGGTGCGAACTGGGGGCTTCCCGACGACGTCACGGCCGGCACATCACCGGCGGGTGCGTCGCTGAACGACCGCGCCGGTGGCCACACCTGGATCTATCTGGACGAGGACCCGGCCCGGCGCCTGGGAATGGGTCTCGCCCTGGCTCTGCGGGGCGGGCAAGGCGACCGTCCCAATCACCTGCACGTCGTCGTCGGAGCGGACGACGCCGACGCGGCAGCGGTGCTCGCTCGCCGAGCCTCGACGATCGACTGCAACATCGACGTGTGGACGGCGGTCGGCCCCGAGCTGACCGCAGCGGTAGCCGCCGAACCTGCGGTGGATGCCGCCCCTGCCCCCGAGGCCGAGCTCTACCGACCGGTCCTCGCCGCGGCCGGCTTGGAACCGGTGGTGGAGGGGGGAGAGGTGATCGGCGAGTACCGGGGGCTGGAGGTTGCCCGGGTGGTCGTCGACGACAAGGGGGGTGCTCACGTGGAGGCCGGCGTAGGCCGCTTCGACCGGGAGGCGGGGGCGATGATGTTCGCCCACCTCGGTGAGACCGACGCACTGGCCCGGGCGGTGGACGTGGTGCGCCGCTCCCGCCACGCAACCGCCGAACGTCATCCCCTCAACCAACTGGTCCCCGAGCGGTGGCTCCGCTCGGTGGTGGTGGCGAACCCCGCAATCGTCGGGGCGAAGAGCCTGCGTCCGGTGGGCTCAGCCTGTCCCCGCCGCAACCTGCGGGAGATCGGGGTGGCTACCGCGGTCGGAACCGGCAGCAACGGTGAGCCGGTGGTCGTGGTGTGCTCCACCGGGATCGACATGGAGCTGGTACCCGCCGCCGCCGATGACCGCCTCACCCACGGGCCGGACGCCCGCTTGGTCCTGGCCGTCCCAGCCGATGATCTACTGGGACTGACCGAAGACCTAGTGGCGCTGATGCACCGGCCGGCCGAGATCGTGACCGTTCCCGACGACTGGCGGTCGCTCAGCGAGGTGACGCGGTGATGGAGGACCGCCTCGACGCGCTCGAGTCCGAACTGAGGGAAGTGGAAGCCCGCCTCGCCGATCCCGACGTGTTCTCCGATCAGGCCCGCTACCGGGACCTGGCCCGCCGACACAAGGAACTCGAGGCCATCGTGTCCCGGTCGGTGACCCTGCGCGGCCGTGTCGACGACGCGGCGACGGCGCGGGAGCTGATGGCCGAGCTCACCGGCGACGATCGCGAGGCGATGCGCCAGGAGGCGATCGAAGCCGACGCCGACGTGGAGCGCCTCACCACCGAGATCCGTCTGTTGCTCCTGCCCAAGGACCCCAACGAAGGGCGCAACGTGATCGTCGAGATCCGGGGGGCCGAGGGGGGCGAGGAAGCCAACCTGTTCGCCCGCGACCTCTTCGGCATGTACCAGGGCTTCGCTCAGCGCCAAGGCTGGAAGCTGGAGGTCCTCAACGCCGACCCGTCCGACCTCGGTGGGTACAACGAGGTCACCTTCTTGGTGGCGGGTGAGGGAGCGTGGACCCGCCTAAAGCACGAGGGCGGCCCTCACCGGGTCCAGCGGGTCCCGGCGACGGAGTCCCAGGGGCGGATCCACACCTCATCGGCCACCGTCACGGTGTTGCCCGAGGCCGAGGAGGTCGAGGTCGACATCGACCCCAACGACCTTCAGGTCGAGTACTTCCGCTCATCGGGCCCGGGTGGGCAGTCGGTCAACACCACCGACTCCGCCGTGCGTCTCACCCACAAACCCACCGGCGTGACCGTGTCGATGCAGGACCAGAAGTCACAGATCCAGAACAAGGCCAAGGCCATGCAGGTACTGCGGTCTCGCCTGCTGAAACTGGAGCAGGACCGCCAGACCAGCGAGCTCTCCGAGGCCCGCCGCGACCAGGTCGGGGGCGGCGGACGGTCTGAGAAGGTGCGTACCTACAACTTCAAGGAGAACCGGGTCTCGGATCATCGGATCGGGCTCACCATCTACAAGCTGGACAAGGTGCTGGGCGGCGAGCTCGACGATGTGAGCGATGCCCTGGTCCACGACGAGCAGACCCGCCGCCTCACCGAAGCGACATGACCGGCCTAGCCCCCGACCCCGAGGAGCCCGACGGTCCCGTTGGTGACAACGGCGATGGCACCGTCTCCTGGCGGGCACTGTTGGCCGAGACCGCGCACCGTCTGGGCTCGGACCCAACGGCATCGGCTCCGGCCAGCGAGGCCCGATGGCTCATCGAAGAGGCCTCCGGGATCGAGGGCTCGGCCCTGGAGCTGTCGCTCGACTCACCGGCCACCATCAGAGGGGTGGCCCGCCTCGATGCCATGGTGGAGCGTCGCCTCGGGGGCGAGCCGATCCAGTACGTGTTGGGCCACTGGTCGTTCCGGACGCTGGACCTGATGTGTGACGGTCGGGTGCTGATCCCCCGACCCGAAACCGAACAGGTGGTGGGCTGGGCCCTCGACGAGATGGATCGGCTTCTTCTGGCGCGACCCGAAGGCCATCGCATGAGCGTGTTGGACCTGGGGACCGGGTCTGGGGCCATAGGGCTGTCGGTCGCCAAAGAGCGTCCGGGGACCGACGTCTGGTTGGTCGACCGGTCCGCTGATGCCCTCGCCGTCGCCCGCGCCAACCTTTCGGGGCTGGGCATGTCGGGTGGCCGGGTGCGGGTCTTGGAGGGGTCGTGGTTCGATCCGTTGCCCGAGGACCTAGTTGGGCGTGTGGATGTGGTGATCTCCAACCCGCCCTACATCGCGGCGTCGGAGATCCTGGACCCGTCGGTGGTGGACTGGGAACCTTCCCAGGCGCTGGTATCGGGACCCGACGGTTTGGAGTGCCACCGACAGATCCTGTCGGGGGCATCGAGGTGGTTGGCCGACGACGGGGTGGTGGTCCTCGAGATCGGTGCGACCCAGGCCGAGGCCGTGGTTTCGCTGGCACGGGATGCCGGTTTCGGCAGCGCGGAGGTGCATTCAGATCACGCCGGACTACCTCGCTGCGTGGTCGCCCGACGGTGACGGACAAGTCGCCTGGCGGATAGGTCCAGCCGTCGTCCTTGTCGCGGTGGGCACGCCTTCGCTGCTGTCCCCGACTGAGGTGCTCAGCGGTTGAGGGTGGAGATGAGCTTTCGAGCTTCACGCTCGGTCAGGTCGTTGGCGACCAGGAAGACCTCGTCGGCCAGGTTCTCCGCCGTCACGGGGGGAGCCAGGAGCACCACACCGTCCAGCACGAATGCCACCGATCCGGTCCCCGACGGTCCTGCCGGGCATTGGGGTTGGGCGGTGAAGCAGGCGTTGAAGCCGGCGTTGAGCTTGTCGATGGATTCTGGCTTGACCCTCACCATCACCTGGAAGGCACCGTTGACTTCGGCGACGGTGGCGTCGTGAAGATCGTTGCCGTCACCGAACGGCTCACCCACGGTGTGGCAGTAGACGCCGTCGGCCGTGGGGTAGAGCCCGTCGAGTTCGGACCCCGCTCCCGTCGCCGCTTCGGTGGTGGTGGTGGCGTCGGGGCCGGTCCCTGAGACATCGGGGGCGACGGTGGTGGGGGTCGCTGCCCCAGGACATCCGGTCACCGCCAGGACCGGCATCATCTTCAGCGCTGCCTTCTCGTCGGTGCGGTCGACCGTGGTCGTTGGCTTCTCGTCGGTTGTGGTGGTCGGGGCGGCCGTGGTGGTGGGCGGGGTGGATCCCTTGTCGGACCCACACCCCGAAACGACCAGGATCAGGCATGCGGTGGCGGCCGTCCAGAAGCGGTGGCGCTGGATTGCTGACATGGGGTCGACGATAGTTTGGTCACCCGTGGCACAGGTGACGTCTGCTCTCCGATGCCCGTCGGAGGCGTTGACGATGGCGGTCGGGGTCCTACAGGCAGGTGGGACGGTGGTTCTCCCGACCGACACGGTCTACGGGGTGGGAGCAGCGGCATCGATCCCGGAGGCGACCCGGGTGTTGTTCGCGCTCAAGGACCGCTCCGATGCCCAGCCGTTGGCCGTCCTGGTGGCCGACACCGCCCAGGCCCTGGAGCTGGTCGATCCGGCGGCGATCGACGACCGGGTTCAGGCTTGGATGGGGCGTTGGTGGCCCGGCCCGTTGACCTTGGTGCTGCCCCGCAGCGAGGTGGCCCGTGGTCTCGAGTTGGGTGGTAGGCCGGACACGGTGGGGGTGAGGTGCCCCGATTCGGCCTTCGTTCGTGCCCTCGCCGCCCAGGTGGGTCCGATCGCCACCACCAGCGCCAACCGGCATGGCGAACCCACGGCGACCGAGGCCGGGGCGGCCGCGGCTTCCCTCGATGGCTTGGTCGATCTGGTGGTCGACGGTGGACCGTCGGGAACGGTGGCATCGACGGTCGTCGACGTTTGCGGACCCACCCCCAAGGTGTTGCGCGAGGGGACGGTGTCCGCCGCTGATCTGGGTCTGTCCTCGCTCTGACCGGGACGGGTCGGCGGTTCAGGCCAGCAACGATCTGGTCGAGCCGGCCGTTGTTGGCTCAGTCGTCGCGGGCCGGAGATACTTGGGCCGTGGCCACGCGGATCGGTTTCGTCATCATCTTGGCCGGGGTGGCGCTGATCGTGGCCCGGGCGTTCAACTGGGTTGACTCCGAAGCGGCCGACATCGCGGCCACCCTCGCCATCGTCATGGGTGCGCTGGCGGTGGCCGTCGGTGGAGAGGATCAGGTTCGGACCTGACCGCTGGCCCACCGAGGTGAGCGCAGTTTGCCTCAGTCGACAACCACGATCTGGTGCGACACCAAGCGGCCCTCGTCCAAGTCGATCAGGCCGATGGTGTGGGACGGGGCGCGGCGCTTCCAGGTGGATGAGCCGGGATTGAACAGGAGTTGACCGGCGACGCCGACTTCGGCACACGGCATGTGGCTGTGGCCGAACACGACCACGTCGGCATCGGGAAACCATCGAGCCATCCGCGCGGCGCGTCCCTGCGTTTCTCCGCTGTCGTGAACGATGCCGAATCGCACTCCGTCCACCTCCAGCTCCACCCGTTCGGGCAACACCCCGAACAGGTCGTGATCGTTGTTGCCGAGGACCGCGTGCACCGGCGCGAACCCTTCGAGTTCGTGCAGCACCTCGGCCATGACCAGGTCTCCGGCGTGCAGCACCAGATCGGCGCGATCGAAGTGACGGTAGGCCGCGGCAGGGATCTGGCGGTTGGAGTGGGGACCGACGTGGGTGTCGGCCAGCACCACGATGTGGGTCACCGGACGTCGGGCCGGAGGCCGGTGCTCTCGTCGCCGACGACGGGAACCGGGGCGGTCGGGACGCGATGGAACTCGACCGCGAACGTCGCCGGTCCGTCGAACTCGAGGTGATGGTGGCGGGCAGGAGGGATGGCCACGCGATCACCGGCCCCGACCGGTATCGGGTTGTCGGGGTCATCGTCGAAGACGAAGGTGACGGTGCCGCTGTGTACTACGAGACGCCCCCATACCCCGTCGGCAACTCGGTGCGCTCGTAGAAGTCCGGCCGGCACGGTATCGGTGTTGAAGGTGTCGGTCGTGCGGACGTATTCGAGGCCGTCGGGAAGGGTCGGGATGGGCATCGTCTGCTCCTGGTGGACCGGCGTTCGTGTCTCGTGGTGATCGCCGTCGCTTCCGACCAGGCACCACCGGGCTCGGGGACTAGGCGAAGGTGAAGGTGCCTTCAGGGTCGACGGTACCGCGACGTCCCGCGGTTTCGACGGTGATGAGCTCGCTCAGTACGTCGGGGTCGGTGGATCCGGCCCAGGCGCGGCGACCGTCGGCCAGCAGGGTTGAGACGATGGCCCGTTCGGGGGTGCTGTTGCGGTCGTGCATCACCGTGGAGGTCTCGACCGTCACCTCTCCGTCCACCGCTGGATCCACGTGCTCGGCCAGGGAGCGCGATGGCAGGGCGTCCACCTCGTGCTGGAGGTCGGCGTGGCGGAAGGCGGCGGGAGGCGGGGTGGTGCTGTAGACGCCGAAGGCGTGCTTGGTGAGGAAACCACCGTTGGCGGTCACCAGGCCCATGGCCCCGGCGTCGTCGCGGAGGGTGTCGACCATGGTGGAGATCGAGTGGCTGACGTAGTTGTTCCAGGGGCCGCCGGCGAAGGAAAGTCCACCGGTGACGGTGAGGGGCCGGTCGGTGCTCAGGCCGATCTCTTTGGCCGCGATCTGCACGGCGCTGGGGAAGCACGAGTAGACGTCGACGTGAGCGAGATCGTCCGCCCCGACGCCGGCCAGGGCCAGGGCACGACGTCCGGCCACGCGAATCGCCGGTGCCTCGGCCAGGCTCCAGCGGTTCGAGACGTGCCAGTGCTCGTGAGCGTCGGTGCCGGCCCACGGGAACACCCACCGGTCGGTGGAGATCCCGAGCGAACGGGCTCGTTCCACCGAGCACACCACGAAGGCCGCGGCCTGCTCCACCGCGTTGTTGGCGTTCATGAGCTTGGTGTAGGGAAAGCCGACCATGCGGTTGTCGGGCGACGGTTCGCGAATCTCCGCCGCAGAGAACTCCCGGCGTATCCAGGCGTTGGGGTTGGTGGCCGCCACCCGGCTGAAACCGGCCCACAGTTCGGCCACCCGGTCGCGGTGTTCGTCGATCCCCCAGCCCCGTTCCGCCCGGTGGGCGTTCTCGAACAGGGGGTAGAACTCGATGGGCATCATCACCCGGCGGGCCCACTCGCCTGGGTGCCAGAGCTCGAGCTTGTTGGCGATCGTCTCGGTGGGGGCGGCGTCGGCGGCCTGGGTCGGCCAGTCGGGCTTCAGCTCGGCGGCCTTGTGCAGGGACCGGGTGCGCCAGGTCTCGGCACCACCGATGAGCACCGCGTCGGCGGTCCCGGCGAGGATCTCGCGACAGGCCCGGTTGAGCAGGCTCTGGGGATAGTTGCCACCGTCGTCGGTCAGCAGGGTGCGGCGGGGTGAGATGCCCAGGTGATCGGCGACCAGCGCGGCGGGGTCTTGGTACCGCCACGACAGGATCTTGATCACCGCGATGGTGTCGAGGGACCCGAGGAGGCGGTCCGTGCCGCTGTCCAGTTGAGCGGCCCGGGCGGCTTCGGCCAGCAGGGCATCGGGAGCGAGGGCGGCGTGGGGGTCGTCGGTGCGTTGTTCGACCTGTCCGACCGCCACCAGCACGGGCCAACGGGGGTCGAGGGGGGCGGAAGTGGTCATCGTCACAGTCAACGACCTGCTTGACCGGGCGGTCAAGACAGGCCCGCCATCTACACTCCCGGCCATCGAGATCGTGGTCATGTGCACCGGCAACATCTGTCGATCCCCGATGGGGGAGGCGCTGTTGCGTGAACGCCTGGAAACCGGCGGCGTCGACGCGCGCGTGTCATCGGTCGGCCTGCTGTTGGACGACCGGCCCGCGGACCCCCACGCGATAGACGAGATGGCCGAACGGGGCTTGGACATCACCGCCCACCGTTCCCGGATCATCGACGGTGAGATGGCCGAGGAGATCGACCTCCTGATCGGGATGGAACAGCGCCACGTGCGCGAGGCGGTTCTCCTGCACGCCGATCTGTTCACCCGTGCCTACACCCTGCCCGATCTCGTCGCCCGGGCCGAGTCGGTCGGTCCTCGGGCCGACCGGTCTATGGATGAGTGGCTGGCCGAGTTGGGGGAGGGCCGTCGTCGCACCGACCTGTTCCGTCAGGATCGCCGTCTCGAGGTGGCCGACCCCATCGGCAAGTCGAAGAAGGCGTTCCATCGCACGGCGGAGGAGATCTCGGCCCTCATCGAGCGTTTCGTGGTGCTGGCATGGTCCGACGAGCCGGCCAGCGGCCATCATTGAGGCGTCCCCCCGTCCTGACCAGTCTCCAGGAGACCTGATGCGC
>JAGQSO010000096.1 GCA_020439505.1 Acidimicrobiales bacterium | reverse complement strand
CGGCTGATCTGTGGGTTTTGCGCCACCGGTTGCGGGCTCGACGTCCACCTGCGTCACGGGGAAGCGGTGGGCCTCACCCCCAGCAACGAGCATCCGGTCAACTTGGGAATGGCCTGCCCGAAGGGCTGGGAGGCGTTGGTTCCGTTGGCGGCTCCGGACCGGGCCACCGAACCCCTGTTGCGCGACGAGCACGGCCACCTCCGGCCCGTCGACTGGACCACCGCGCTGGACACGTTCGTGACCCGGATGAAGGCGGTCCAGGCCGAGCACGGCCCCGAGTCGGTGGCGTTCATCTCCACCGGTCAGATCGTGACCGAGGAGATGGCGTTCCTGGGGGCTCTGGCCAAGTTCGGGATGGGGATCCGTCACGGGGACGGCAACACCCGCCAGTGCATGGCCACCTCGGTGGCGGCCTACAAGGAGTCGTTCGGGTTCGACGCCCCGCCCTACACCTACGCGGACTTCGAGGAGTCCGACGTCATCGTGCTGGTCGGGTCCAACCTGTGCGTCACCCACCCGATCATGTGGGAGCACATCGCCCGCAACCCGCACACACCCGAGATCGTGGTGGTGGATCCACGCCGTACCGAGACGGCCTCGGCCGGCACCCTGCACCTGGCCAACAACCCCAAGTCGGATCTGGTGCTGCTCAACGGGTTGGCCCACCTGGTGGTGGCCAACGGTTGGGTGGACGAGGCCTTCGTTCGCGACCACACCAGTGGTTACGACGAGCTCGTGGCCCACCTGGCCGACTACGGGCCCGAACGGGTCTGTGCCGACACCGGCATCAGCCGGGAGGACCTGGAACTCACCGCCCGTCTCATCGGTACCGGGGAGCGGGTGTCGTTGTGGTGGACGATGGGGGTGAACCAGAGCCACGAGGGCACCCGGACCGCTCAGGCCATCATCAACCTGGCGTTGTTGACCGGAAACATCGGCCGTCCCGGCACGGGGGCCAACTCGATCACCGGTCAGTGCAACGCCATGGGGTCGAGGCTGTTTTCCAACACCACCAACCTCCTCGGCGGTCACGACTTCGCCAAGCCCGAGCATCGGGCCAAGGTGGCCGGGGTTCTGGGCATCAGCGAGGAGGTGATCCCTGACGGGCCGAGTTGGGCCTATGACCGAATAGTGGAGGGGATCAACCGGGGTGAGATCCGGGCCCTGTGGATCGTGGCCACCAACACCGCTCATTCTTGGATCAACCAGGACGACGTGCGTGATCTGCTCGACAAACTCGACTTCTTGGTGGTGCAGGACCTCTACACCACCACCGAGACCGCGGAGCGCGCCGACCTGGTGTTGCCCGCCGCGGGTTGGGCCGAGAAGGAGGGGACGTTCATCAACTCCGAACGCCGGCTGGGTCTGGTGAAGCGGGTGGCCCACGCCCCCGGTCAGGCCCTGGCCGACTTTTGGATCTTCCGGGCCGTGGCCGACGCTTGGGGTTGTGGCCCGATGTTCTCGCGTTGGACCGACCCCGAGTCGGTGTTCGCGATCCTTCAGGAGCTCAGCGCCGGTCAGCCTTGTGACATCACCGGTGTCCGGGGTTACGAGGAGATCGATTCCGCGGTGGTCCAGTGGCCGTATCGCCCCGAGGATCGGGTGGAACCCGAGATCGGTGTCGCGGTGGATGCCACCGACCCGCGGGCTCAGCGCCGCCTGTTCGCCGATGGCCGGTTCTTCACTCCTGATGGTCGAGCCAAGTTGGTGGCGGCCAACCCCGAACGGCCTCTGGAGCGCCCCAATGCCAACTTTCCGCTGGTGTTGTTGACCGGGCGAGGCTCCTCCAGCCAGTGGCATACCGGCACCCGCACCGACAAGTCAGCGACGTTGCGGGCGCTGGCCCCCGAGGGAACGTGGGTGGAGATCGATCCTCACGATGCCGCCGAGCGGGGGATCGAAGGAGGCCAGGAGGTGGTGGTCCGTTCGGCCCGGGGGAGGATGATCGCCCGAGCCCACGTCACGCCCACGGTCGGGCAGGGTCGGGTGTTCGTGAACATGCACGACGCCCGCACCAACAAGCTCACCTTCCCGTCATTCGACCCCCAGTCCCGCCAACCCTCCTACAAGTACGCAGCAGTCCAGGTAACCCACCCCGAACCCTGGGACCACACCCCCTAACCGCTAGCTGGACAGAACCTCGGTGGCGTCGAGGTGGCTGGCGTTCTCGCCTATGGCGATCGTGTCGATGGTCCGATAGCCGTTGCCGCTGGGATGGCGATGGCGGGTCAGGGTTGCGGCCTCGGGGCGGGGATCGATCAACCAGACCTCGGGCACGGCGGCTTGGGCGTAGGCGGCCAGCTTCGGTCCACCGTCGTGGAGTTGGGTGGTGACGCTCACCTCCACGACCAGCTTCACCGCGCCAATGGGGATGGGCCGGTCTGGGTGGCGGGGGAAGGTTCCGTCGATGACGTAGGCATCGGGATCCATGATCGTGGTCGAGCTGACCTGGACGCTGCCGACAACTCGGACGACGTCGTGGGGAAAGGCATCCTCCAACTGGTGAAGAACGGTCATGACGGTCCCGGCGTGGCGGTCGAACTCCGGTGTCACGTCGTACACCACTCCCTCGATGAGCTCGGTGGAGGTCCATCCGAGGTCGTGAACGGTGCGGATGTACTCGTCGACGGTCATGCGGTGAATCGCCTGCCTGACAGACATCGTGCTGCTCTCGTTCGGTCAAATTTGCCCGGGGAAGGTGTCCATGCTCCCACCCCTGACCTAGCGGGGCAACGGTGGCGCGGATCCCGCCGTCAGGGAAGTCGGTCCAGGGTGGGCTAATCGGTGCGAGAATGCCGGCATGATCGCGGCTGTCACGGACCACATCACCGAGATCGAGGCACTGTGTCGCCGCTTCGGTGTGCGACGTCTCGTGGTGTTCGGGTCGGCGGTCGATGGGACGTTCAGGGCTGGGTTGAGCGATGTCGACTTCCTGGTTGAGCTCGACCCGCCAGCGGGACAGTCACGCTTTGACGCCTACTTCGGCTTGAAGGAAGCGTTGGAGTCGCTGCTACACAGCCCTGTCGATCTGGTCGACCCCTCGGCCTTGCGTAACCCCTACCTCGCAGCAACAGTCAGGGAGAACCAAGCGGAGCTGTATGCAGCCTGACCCGAGAACCTACCTTTGGGATGCTCGCGAAGCCGCGAGCAACGTGGCCGCTTTCGTGGCGGGGCGGTCATGGGAGGACTACGAGGCCGATCTCATGTTGCGTTCGGCCGTGGAACGTCAGTTCGTCATCATCGGTGAGGCACTGAACCAGCTGCGAAGGACCGACGAACCTACGGCCGACCGAGTGCCGGACCTAAGTCGAATCGTTGCGTTCCGCAACGTGATAGTCCACGCATACGCCGCGGTGGATGACTGCCTGGTATGGGAGGTTGCAACCGAGCGTGTGCCATCGCTCATCGCCACCTTTCAAGAGATCCTGGACGGCTGGCGATGATGTTTGAGTCACCTACATAACTCTCTTCATGAGGGAAGTAGGTCCAGGGCGGCGTTGAGGGTGGGGCTGGGGCGCATGGCGGCGGTGGCCTTGGCTTCGTCGGGGCGGTAGTAGGGGCCGAAGTCGACGGGGGTTCCCTGGGCGGCGTTCAGCTCGGCGACGATGGTCGCCTCCTCGGCGGCCAGCTTCTCGGCCAGGGGTGTGAAAGTGGCGGCCAGGTCGGCGTCGGTGGTCTGGGCGGCCAGGGCCTGAGCCCAGTACAGGGCCAGGTAGAAGTGGCTGCCCCGGTTGTCGAGCTCGTTGACCTTGCGCGACGGGGAGCGGTCGTTGTTGAGCACGCCACCGGTGGCGGTGTCGAGGGTGTCGGCCAGGACCTGGGCCCGGGCGTTGCCGGTGAAGTTGGCGAAGTGCTCGAAGGACACCGCCAGGGCCAGGAACTCACCGAGGGAGTCCCAGCGCAGGTGGTTCTCCTTTTGGAACTGCTGGACGTGCTTGGGGGCCGATCCGCCGGCACCGGTTTCGAACAGGCCGCCACCGTTCATCAAAGGCACGATCGACAACATCTTGGCGCTGGTACCCAGCTCGAGGATCGGGAACAGGTCGGTCAGGTAGTCGCGCAACACGTTGCCGGTCACCGAGATGGTGTCCTCACCCCGGCGGATCCGCTCCAGGGAGAAGGCGATGGCCGCCACCGGGGCCATGATCTCGATCTGGAGGCCGTCGGTGTCGTGGTTGGGAAGCTCGGCGCGGATCTTGGCGATCACCTGGGCGTCGTGGGCGCGGGTCTCATCCAGCCAGAACACGGCGGGGGCGCCGGTGGCCCGGGCCCGGGTGACGGCCAGCTTCACCCAGTCCACGATGGGGTCGTGCTTCGTCTGGCAGGCCCGCCAGATGTCACCGGGGGCGACGGGGTGTTCGAGCAGGGTGGTGCCCGAACCGTCGACCACCCGCACCACGCCGACCGACTCGATCTGGAACGTCTTGTCGTGGGAGCCGTACTCCTCGGCCTTTTGGGCCATGAGGCCGACGTTGGGCACCGAGCCCATGGTGGCGGGGTCGAAGGCGCCGCTGGCCCGGCAGTCGTCGAGCACCACCTGGTAGATGCCGGCGTAGCTGCTGTCGGGCAGCACGGCCAGCGTGTCCTGCTGGGTGCCCTGGGCGTTCCACATCTGGCCCGACGTACGGATCATGGCCGGCATGGAGGCGTCCACGATCACGTCGCTGGGCACGTGGAGGTTGGTGATCCCCTTGTCGGAGTCGACCATCGCCAGCGCCGGTCCAGCGGCGTAGGCGGCGTCGATGGCGGCCCGCACGCCAGCCGCGGCGTCGGCGGGAAGGGCGTCGAGCCCAGCCAGCAGGGCGGCCATGCCGTTGTCGGCGCTGATGCCGGCCTCATCGAGGGCGTCGCCGTAGGTGTCGAAGACTTCGGAGAAGTAGGCGCGCACGGCGTGACCGAAGATGATCGGGTCCGACACCTTCATCATGGTGGCCTTGAGGTGGACCGACAGGAGTACGCCTTCGGTCCGGGCCCGCTCCACCTGTTGGGCCAGGAACGCCACCAGGGCCTTGCGGTGCATGACCGCGGCGTCGACGATCTCGCCTTCCTTCACGGCGAAGTCACCCTTGAGGACGGTGACGGTGCCGTCTCCGTCGACGTGTTCGATGCGCACGGTCCCGGCCGCGGCGATGGTCACCGACTTCTCGGTGGAGCGGAAGTCGCCGCCGGTCATGGTGGCCACGTTGGTCTTGGAGTCGGCCGACCAGGCACCCATGGAGTGAGGGTGGGTCCGGGCGTACTCCTTGACCGAGCGGGGGGCGCGGCGGTCCGAGTTGCCTTCGCGCAGCACCGGGTTGACGGCGCTGCCCTTGACCTTGTCGTAGCGGGCCGCGGCGTCGGTCTCGGCCGGGGTGGAGG
>JAGQSO010000095.1 GCA_020439505.1 Acidimicrobiales bacterium | reverse complement strand
GCCTCCTGGGCGGCGGACGGGTAGGACCCGAGGAACTTCACCGTCCCGTGCTTGACCCGCAGCGCCTTCAGACAGTCGGCCACCACGTCGTCGGAGATGTGGCCTTCCATGTCGAGCAGAAAGCAGTACTCCCCCAGGGCCTTCTTGGTGGGCCGTGATTCGAGCTTGGTCAGGTTGATCGAACGGGCCGCGAACTCTTGGAGGATGGCCAGCAGGCTGCCGGGGCGGTCGGCCCGCTGAGCCACCACGATCGAGGTCTTGTCGTGGCCGGTCGGGGCGGGCACCACACCGGGACGGACCGCTACGAACCGGGTCTGGTTCTCGGGGTGGTCCTCTATGTCGCGGGCCAGGATCTCCAAGCCGTAGATCGACGCCGCCAGTTCGTTGCCGATGGCGGCGACGGTGGGGTCACCCAACTCGGCCACCAGCCTCGCTCCCTCCGAGGTGGAGCTGACGGCCCGGGCGGTGACGGCGGGAAGCTCCCGCCGAAGAAAGGTCCTGGCCTGGGCGGTGGCGTGGGGGATGGAGACCACCTCGACCACATCGCCAACCGAAGCCCCCGGCAGCCCCATCAGGTGCTGTTGGACCCCGATCACCACCTCGCGTTGGATCAGCACCTCGACGTCGAAGGCCAGGGTGTCAGAGGTGATGTTGACGCCGCCCTCGATCGAGTTCTCGATGGCGACGAAGCCCAGGTCGACGGTCCCCGACTCGGCCGCCACCAGAACGTCGGCCATGGTGGGCAAGGGGATCAGCTCACCGGCAGCCAGATCGGGCTGGGTGCGCAGGGCCTGCTCGGTGAAGGTTCCCCACGGGCCGAGAAAGCCCACCCTCATCGGCGCGGGGCCGGAGGGGTCGGGGGCCGAATCGGTGGAGGAGGCCTCGGTCGTCACGACCGTGCAGGATAGGGCGGTGGACGAGGCCGGCCTGAGACAGCTGATCGACGACGTTCGGGGCGGAACCCTTAGCCCCGATGATGCGGTGTCCGCCCTTCGTCTGCTGCCGTTCTCCGACCTGGGTTTCGCCCGCGTCGACCACCACCGCCACATCCGTCAGGGAATGGCCGAGGCGGTTTACGGTCCGGGCAAGACGCCCGCCCAGGCCGCCCGCATCGTGGGTGAACTGCTGGCCCGGTCCACCACCGCTCCGGTGGTTCTGACCCGGGCCTCGGCCGCCATGGTCGACGAGGCCCTGGCCACCAACCCCGGCGGTAGCGCGACGGGACCATCGAACCACGCCACCGTGGTCTGGCGTCCGGCACCGCCGCGGCCCGAACGGGTCTTGGTGATGACCGCCGGAACCGCCGATCTGCCGGTCGCCGACGAATGCGACGCCACCCTCACCGCTCACGGCTTGGCGCCCACCCGAATAACCGACGTCGGCGTGGCCGGAATCCACCGGTTGCTCGACCAGCTACCGGCCCTCACCGAGGCCGACGCCGTGGTGGTGATCGCCGGGATGGAGGGGGCGTTGGCATCGGTCGTCGGTGGGCTGACCGGCGCACCGGTGGTGGCCGTGCCGACCAGCGCCGGATACGGAGCCGCGTTCGAGGGGGTCACCGCCCTGCTCGCCATGGTGGCGTCGTGCGCGGCTGGGATCACGGTGGTGGGGATCGACAACGGGTTCGGAGCCGCCAGCGCCGTGGCTCGAATGTTCCTCAACCCGGCCCGTCTGGCGTCACCCTCCGAGCCCGATCATCTCACCGACGTGGGGCCGGCACCCCGATGACAACGGCCTGGTTCCACTGCTTCTCCGGCGTCGCCGGCGACATGGCCCTAGGCGCGCTGATCGATGCCGGCGCGCCGATCGAGGAGGTGACATCCATCCTGGGGCGGCTGGGTCTGCCGGGGTGGGCGCTGGAGGTGGAGCCGGTCCTGCGGGGCGGAATCGGTGGGACCAAGGCCCACGTGAGGATCCAAGAGTCGACGGTGGTGCGCACCGCGTCCCACATCCAAGGCTTGGTGACCGACGCCGGGCTTC
>JAGQSO010000094.1 GCA_020439505.1 Acidimicrobiales bacterium | reverse complement strand
TGGCGAGCAGCATCGGGAGCACCTCGGCGCCGCGAACCTCACCGACGATGACGCGGTGTGGGTCCATGCGCAGCGCGGAGCGGACGAGGTCGGCGAGGGTGATCGCGCCGACGCCTTCGGTGTTGGCTTCGCGGGCTTCGAGGGTCTCGTGGTCGGGGTGGAGGTCCTCGAAGCGTTCCAGGCCGATCTCGAGTGAGTCCTCGACGGTGATGAGCCGCTCGTCGGGTTCGATCTCGTTGATGAGGCAGCGAAGCATCGTGGTCTTGCCGGTGCCGGTGCCGCCGGCAACGATCACGTTTGCTCGGGCCCGCACCGCGGCCGACAGGAACCTGGAGAGCAGGTCGTTGCACACACCGCGTGCGACGAGCTGGTCGACACGGTGGATGTCGAAGTCGTGGCGGCGGATCGTCACCGTGGGTCGACCTGACACGGCCATGAGGGCGTGGAGCCGGTCGCCGTTGGGGAGTTGGAGGTTGAGCTCGGGTTGGGCGTGGTCCCAGCGGCGTTCGCTTCGACCAAGCCTCCGGGCCGCGGTGGCGATCAGCTCGACCAGCTCGTCGTCGGACGCTGCGACCGACGGGCCACGCACCTTGGTGCCGTCGCGCATGGTGAGCCACACCCGGTTCGCCCCCGAAATGTGGATGTCGCGGATCGACGGGTCGTCGAGCAGCGGTTGGAGGCGGGCGAGGCCGTGGAGTCGATCGAGCACCGCGGTCATCACCGCGTCCTCGGTGGCTTCGTCGAGCGGTTGGCGACCTGTGGAGTAGGCGTCGGTTGCCAGTCGGCGCAGTTCGTCGGCCAACAACTTGCGGGCCAGGGCTCGTTCATCGGATACCGATAGTCGGCCTCGGCCCGCGTCCTCATGGGCGCTGTGGGCGGCGGTGAGCGACTCGCCGACGATGCGATGCAATCGGCCGACGAGCTCCGCGGCCTCGCCCTCGAGCGGTGTCGACGAAGCGGTCGAGCTCGTGGGTGGGGTGAGTGCGACGGTGGCGCTCATCAGACCGTCACGACGTCAGGGACTTGGGCGGCGGGCTGGTCGATGATGTCCGCGAGCCCAGCGACGGCTCGGGACAGCCGGGAGCGGGCGAGGGATCGGGAGGTGGTTCCGCCGTCGCGGAGGTGGGCGGCAGTCGTGGGGTCGTCGGGCAAGTGGGCCAAGACCGGCGCGCCGAGCGAGTCACCGATCTCGGTAGGCCGGTAGGTGCCGTCACCGACGAGCACCACGCCGACCCGCACGCCGCGGTGGCCGAGGTTGGTGGCCTTCAGCGTTGCGACCGCGTGAGATGCGGCGACGAGCTCCTCGGCATTGGGTCGGGCCAGCACCAACACCACCTCGGCAACGTCGAGGACGCGCGGGCGGCGCCACATCCGGCCGACATCAACGACAACCGTCCCGTCCGAACGGCCGAGAACCCCCACGATCCGCTCCCCCGCTGTCCGCCACAACGACTCCGCAGTTTCCGCGGCATCCGGGCCGACGAGCACCGGGATGCCGCCGGCGTTCTGGGCGTGGTCGAGCCAACCACCGGGCTCGTGCGGGTTCGCCGCAGCCAACGTGACCAGGCCCGGTTCGCGTCCGAGCCCGTAGCGGACCGCGACCACTCCACCGGACAGGTCCGCCTCCACCATCACGGAGTCGAGGTGCGACGCGACGAGCAGAGCGGTGGTGGTGACCCCGGGTGCCCCCCGGGCCGAGCACAACGCCACGGATCTCATGGCGACACCTGCACGAGCCGCAACGACCCCGACTCCGCCCGGGCGGCAACCGCAACCGCGTCGCCCTCCGGCGCGAGGATCGACACGAGCAGTCGGTCACTTGTCAGCTCCTCGGCCGAGACGACGGTCGCCCCGCGGGCGATCACCACGTCGCCGGTGCCAGTGGTGGCGTCGGCACCGTCGTCGCTTGTGTCGCCTTGGTCGGTGTCTTCGGTGATCGGGTCGGCGGGGTCGACGGTTCGAACCACGTTGACGAGGTCACCCGGGGACAGTCCCATCGCTGGGTAGCCGCCCGGTTCGAGCGACAGGCCGACGATGCCGTCGCCCGCCTCGAGCGCAGGACGGTCTGCGACGACCGAACGCGTGAGCAGGGTTCCCGGTGCGAGGTCGACGAGCGCCACCTGGCCGACCACGCTGTTCAGGTCGGCTTGGGTCAGGTGGGCGAGCGTGTCGTCGCTGGCGACGTAGACCACGCGAACATCGGACGACGACAGGGTCTGGCCTCGTTCGACGGTGCCGACGACCGCAAGCGCTGGTGACTTGTCGACGGCGCTCAGGTGCCACAGGACCGCGCCGAGAGCGAACACGGTCATCACCAGCACGCCGACCACAAGCTCGGGCAGGCGCACGCGGCGGCGGGGTGGGGCGATGCCCGCGACCGGGGCGGGGCGGTGACCGTTCGTGCTCGGTGCTCCTGATCGGGGAGCGCGGACGGTTGGGGTGGATGCCATGTCAGTCGCCTCTCGTGCCGATCGCTTGGATCTCGCCCACCTCGACATCGAGGGTCGAGGTGCGCGTGATCGCCGGGAGGGTCCCACCGAACGGCGCATTGGAGGTCCAGGTGATCTCGAGGCGGACCGTGGCCGAGAGGTCGAAGGTGCCGCCGTCGGCCGAGGCTGACGACCGGCGGTAGGTGTGGGTGCAGTTGCTCGCGTCCTCGTCGACGCCGGGCGACCAGGCGACCCCGGGGCCACGGCACACTTCGCTGCCACCATCACCGGTGCCCCAGGTGACCGACACCGGTCGAGCGGTCACCGTCGACCACACCCGGCCCGCCTGCGCGGTAGCGGTGTAGGGCTGCCACCACGACGAATCGATCCACAACCACGTCGGGATCTGCACGTACAGCCGTCCGCTCTCTTCTGGGCTCGTGCGGATCACGGGCGGCGCGATCTGCACGGACTGCAACGCCTGCTGAGCCAGAGCGGCCGGGTCGACCAGACCGCCCTCGGGGATGATGAAGTAGCCGTCGACAGCGACGGCGCCGGTACCTTCGCACCAGTACTCGAGCCAGCGTCCCGTCGCCGAGTGCTGGGTCTGGAGGGTGTCGACGTCGTAGATGCCCATCTGGAAGTCGTCCTCGATGACGACGTGCCACTCACACGGCGGACCTTCCCCTCCTCCTCCTCCACCGCCACCCGAGCCGCCACCACCGGGGTTCGCGGTGCCGTCGCCTGCGGTGGCCGTCGGGTCGCCGTCACCGTCGACGTAGGCGCCACCTCCTCCACCTGGAGGAGGACGGTTGCCGGCACCGGCCGGTGTCGCGGCAAGCAGGACCGAGGCCCCGGCGAGGAGCAACGCCGTCAAGACGCGAGTGCGCATCCGGCCACCCCCTCGAATTGCTGGAGGAGTCGAGCCTCCGACACCTTCCACACCCCGTCGACCCGAAGCATCTCGGCCTGGACGTTGTGGGTGCTGACCGAGTCATCGACCACCTCACCGGTGTCACGGCTCACGACCAGGCCGTCGTCGACCACGCACTCCTGGACCACGGCCCGGTCGCCGTCGATCTCCACCACCGTGACCCGCTGGATGTTGTGTGGTTCTGCGGCTCGCTCGAACGCGACACCCGAGTCGAGGTTGGACTGGGTCTCGGCAACCACCGCATCGAGCTGACGGCCAGTGGCGAAGTCGCGCAATGCCGGATCGTCGGGGTTCGGGACCCCAGCGTTCGCGTTGAAGCGCGCGTTCCAGTAGCCGACGTAGCGATCGATCACCTCCTGCTCCGCGGTCGTACCCGGAGCAGTGGTGACCGGTGTGGCCTCGGTCGTGGTCGTCGTGGTGTCCCGCGACGTCGAGGACGTCGACGCGGTGGTCGATGTCCTGTCTGCGGCGGTCGTCGACGACGCCGCGGTATCGCTGTCGTCATCGCTGCAACCGGCGAGCGCGAGAACCAGCGCAACACAGAGGGCGCTGATCACGGCGCGTCGGGGTGGGTGACCGAACCAAGGCATGGGTGTGCCTCCTCGTCCGAGGGGACCCGTACCCAGCGCCGACCATCCCACCAACACGGGACGGCGGCGGACCGTACCCATGAGGGATCGACAGCGAGTGGCGCTGAGGTGGGAGGTCCGCCCCGTATCGGTCAGGCAGACGAGACCGGGCCGACCACGACGTCGACCAGCAACGACGGTACCCGATCGTCTCGGAGTTGTCTCCTGACCTCGGGTCGATCCCGCTCGAGCACCCATCAGCTCGCCAGCGGCAGGACGCGCAGGCAGCGCTCGGCGCGGGTGCGTCGACGCCAGATCGCGTCCGCCGACATGTTCATGTCCGCGGCCACGTCGACCAGCGACTCACCGCCCAGGCGGGTGCGGATGATCGTCGCCAGCGCGGCGCGGGAGACCATGCCCTGCTCCTGGGCGCTGCGGAGCTCGTCGAACAACTCCTGCTCGCACACGACCTGTTCCGGAGTCGGGTTGGGATCGGCGCCGAAGCGCCGGTTGTGCACCTCGGGTTCGACCGGGCACTCGATCGTGGCCCTGTTGCGGAGGAACTCCTTGCGGACGTCGAGCACCACGTTCGCCGCCACCGGTCCCGGCCGCTGCGGTGGGTAGGTGCGGATCCGGTTCCACGCGATCGACACGACCTCACCCACCGAGTCCGGCTCGTCGTGCACCACCCCGGC
>JAGQSO010000011.1 GCA_020439505.1 Acidimicrobiales bacterium | reverse complement strand
TCGAAGGGTCGTCGGGTGAGGTTCGTGCGTCGGGTTGCGGATCTGTATGAGGCGGCGTCGTGGTTCCATCTGACGTTGTTCTTGTTCTACGGGGCGCCGATCGATGCGTCGCATGGGTTGACGTGGCGTAAGCGGTTCGCTTTGGCGCGGCGGATGCGGCGTAACACCACCAAGATCCAGACCGGGTTGAGCTATCGGGGGCATTTGGCGATCGCGGTGAAGGTGTTGTCGGTGCCGCGTTCGGTGGAGGGTGTGATGGTGGAGGCGGGGTGTTGGAAGGGTGGTACGACGACCAACTTGTCGTTGATAGCGGAGGCGGCGGGGCGGAGCTTGATCGTCTATGACAGCTTCGAGGGTCTGCCGCCGGCGGTGGAGGGTGACCATTGGGCCAGTGAGATGGGTGAGGGGGCGTTCAAGGGTGAGTTGGAGGAGGTTCGTGCCAACGTCACCAAGTACGGGGCGGTGGGGGTGTGTGAGTTCCGTAAGGGTTGGTTCTCCGACACGATGGGTGATCACAGTGAGCCGATCGTGTGTGCCTATGTGGATGTGGACTATCAGTCCAGTTTCCATGACTGCATCATCGGGTTGTGGCCGTATCTGAACGATGACGGCTACATGTTCATCGACGAGTACCACCGGTTGGACTACTGCGCTCTGTTCTTCTCGGAGCGGTACTGGCGTACCTATTTCGACCGTCCGCCGCCCGGCCTGATGGGCGCGGGTTCTGGTGTTGGTTTGGGTCAGGTGTTTGTGGGGCCGTTGCGGTTCCAGAACCCGGGTGAGACGCCGTCGACTTTGGCTTGGACCCGCAAGGACTTCTATGCCGAGTGGGATTTCGTGGTCGACGATGCGCCGTCGGTGCCGTTGCGGGGTGGTCCGGGCGCGGCGCACGGCCGCGAGGGCTGGACCCTCACCACCGAATCCATGGAGGAGCACGAGGAGAACACCATCGCGCACCTAATCGCTACCGATCCGGTCGCCCGCGAGTTCCTGGAGGCAAAGATCGCCGCGGCCTTGGAAACCCCCGAAGGCAAGGCGAGGTTGGATGCGCGTTTGAGCAAGAACAACGACGTCCTCATCGCCGCCGCGTTGCAGACGGACGAGGGCAAACAGAAGTTGGCCGAAGCGCTGAGCACCGGAGCCGAGGGCGCCAACGCCGCCGGCACCACGCACGACGAGGACCCGGGCTCGGCAAGCGAGAGCTGACTCCGGGGTGACCTCGATCGACAGGTGGTTGGCGGCGCTCGCGGACGCCCGTGCTGGCAGCGGGGTCGCCGACGTCGTCTGGTTCGGTGATTCGATCAGCGAACTGGATCCGTCCGGCGTGCCCATACCCTGGTACGTGGGGCGTGTGCTGTCGGGGTGGACGGAGTCGATCCAGTACCGCAACGCTGGCGCGGAGTTCACGCCCAACATGGAGACGCAAGGCCGTATCGCGTCCGACGACATGGCCGGCCTGGGCGGGCACTCCGTGGTCTTGGGTCCGGGTCGGTGCTCATGCCTGTCCGCGTTGGGGGAAGCGGTTTCGGTCCTGTGGACCTCAAGGCCTGGTGGCGGTCAACTGGCCGTCTCGTGGGGTGAGGAACATCTGGGCACGATCGACACCGATGGGAACGCCGGAGCCAGCCAGGTCACTGTGTACCGTCGTCCGGCCGGATTCCTGCCCGAAGACCTGGTCATCACGGCAGCCCGGGAGCCTGCCACGCTCGAGGGTGTCTACGTCCACGACGGCAACGTCGACTCGGGCGTGAGGGTGTGGCCTGCCGCCCGATCGGGCAACACAACGCAGGATTTCCTCGATCACCCCAGCTGGGGACTCGATGCGCTGGCCACCCTCTCACCGGCTCTGGTCGTGATCGCCACCGGTACCAACGTGGCCACCGACTATCCGTCGGAGCTCGACGCCATGATCACCGCCGTTCGGTCACGGACCGAGGCGGATATCGCGGTATGGGTCCCATTCCTCAACAGCTCGTTCACGGCGGAGGAAGCCGCCGCTGGCAGGGCGGTGGCGGACCGTCACGGGTGCTTAGTGGTTGACGGAGCCGCCACCCTCGGGTTCGCCCCCACGGTGGATGGTGCCCACCCCAACGCGGTAGGGACCGCGCTCGCCGCCGCTCACATCGCCACCGTGTTGTCGGGTACGCCGCTGGAGACGGCAACCCTTATCGCCGGGCAGGCTGTGGCTTCGCTGCGTTCGGGCCAGCAGTGGCGTCCGGGCGTGGGGTCGGTGACGGTGGACGCACCAGTGGGTTCGTCGATCATCTCGGGAAAGGGCCACCAGGACGACGGTGGGCATGAGTGGGTTCTCATCCTCGCCGAGTTCGCCCGGTCGGTGTTGGGGCTTCCGGGCGCCACGCTGTCGTTCGGTCCGGGGGGCGACGATCCGGTGGACACCCACCTTTCGCGCCGGGGTGCGGGCCGCCTTGCGCTCAACGTTGGTCGTGGCCAGATCGACGTCGGGCGTGTATCCATAGGGGGCGACGGCGACTCAGACGCGGGTGTGGTCCTGGCCACACGCGTCGGTTCCGCCGGTCCCGAACTGGTGGCCGAGCTGCCCGACGGGTCGGCGCGTTGTCTGACCTCCGTGCCTATCGGGTTCAACCCGCCGGTTCCCTGTTCGTTCTCCCCGGCCGGTGGTGGTCCGGCATCGGACCTGAACCTGACCCACGGTCGGGTGATCTGGGTCCCGATGCCGGTACTGGCGGTACCGACGGCCATGACCCATGTCTGGTTGGATGTCACGGGAGCGGCCCCTGGTTGGGCGGCGTCGGCCGCCGTCGTGGTGGGTCTCGGATCGGGGCGGCCCCGGTTGTGTGTCGGTGTCACTGCGGGCGAGGCGCTCGACCTGTCCTCGCCGGGTCTGTGCCCGGGGGAGCTCACCGGGGAGGCGGTGGTTGAGGCCGGACAGCCATGGTGGCTGGCGATCTTGGCGTCCGGTGTCGGGCCTAGCCCGTCCGTCGCGGCGACTGAAAGGTTGGCCGACGTCCCGCTGGTGAGGCTCGGGACGCCCGACGAGGTGCGCTCGTCGAGGGTCGGCTCCTGCGCCCTGATGCTGGACGGCGCCAACGCCATCCCCGACGATCCGGGGGAGGGTCTTCGGCAACTCGATTCGACCATACCGGTCGTGGTGGTCTCGGCCGTCGCTCCTCACGCTGGCGCGTGAAACCGGCGGGCTCCAGCGTTCCCCGAGCCGGTCGGGTCAGGTGTGAAGCGCTGCGCACGCGGAGGTGCCCCGCTCCGAGGGGAGCGGGGCACCTCGATTTGGGGTCGAGTCGGCACGGCGCCGACCCGAGCCGGGATCAGTTGCCGGTGAGAGCCTCGGCGGCTTCCTTGCTGCAGTCGGCGACGGCCTGGGCGTCCTCGACCGACAGGTCGGCGCCTTGCAGTTCGGTGGCCTTCTCGGTGAGCTCCTGGCCTTCGCTGGCCAGGTCGGCGGCCTTGGCGGGATCGGACATGGCGTCCTTGGCCTTCTCCGTGTACTCCTTCACGGCGTCGCAGTACGCCTTGACCTCGGGGTCGCTGCTGCCGGTGCTTTCGCCGCCGTCGTCGGTCCCGCCCGAGTTCTCCTCGGTGGTCTCGGCGGCCTTGTCGTCCTTCTTGTCGTCGCTGCATCCGGCGGCCGCACCGGTGAGCAGCATGAACGCCAGAAGGAAGCTGAGTGCACGCTTCATGAAGCGCATCCTTTCCCGTCAATGATTCACGGCCACGGTGGCCGTGAGCGAACGAAAAGGGAATCCGGGACGAAAGTCCCGGATTTCTTCTGCGCGTGCCCCGGTAGGCCGCCGCGGTGGCACGCTCAACAGGGGGCCACAGACTCCGGCATCCAAAAGGTTGATAATTAGGCACTCAGGTTTTATCCTTGTGACTGTCACAGCCTGCGCCGGAGCGCAGCCAACCACAGGAGTACCGCCATGCCCAAGGCCGTCGGAATCGACCTCGGCACCACCAACTCGGTCGTCAGCGTCTTGGAGGCGGGCGACCCGATCGTGATCCCCAACGCCGAGGGCTCCCGTACCACCCCGTCGGTGGTTGCCTTCGCCAAGAACGGCGAGGTCCTCGTCGGTGAGGTGGCCAAGCGCCAGGCCATCACCAACCCCGACCGCACGATCCGTTCGGTCAAGCGCCACATGGGCACCAACTGGACGATCGACATCGACGGCAAGGCCTACACGGCCCAGGAGATCTCGGCCCGCACCCTGATGAAGCTCAAGCGCGACGCCGAGGCGTACCTGGGAGACACGGTCACCCAGGCGGTTATCACCGTCCCCGCCTACTTCGACGACGCTCAGCGGACCGCCACCAAGGAGGCCGGTCAGATCGCCGGGCTCGAGGTGTTGCGCATCATCAACGAGCCGACCGCGGCGGCGTTGGCCTACGGCCTCGAGAAGGACACCCAGGAGCAGACGATCCTGGTGTTCGACCTGGGCGGCGGCACGTTCGACGTGTCGGTGCTCGAGATCGCCGATGGTGTATTCGAGGTCAAGTCAACCCACGGCGACACCAACCTGGGTGGTGACGACTGGGACCAGGCGGTCATCGATTGGCTGGTCGAGGGCTTCAAGGGCGACCACGGCGTGGACCTGTCCAAGGACAACATGGCGGTGCAGCGGCTCAAGGAGGCGGCCGAGAAGGCCAAGATCGAGCTGTCCCAGGTCCAGTCCACCCAGATCAACCTCCCCTTCATCACCGCCACCGACGCCGGCCCTCTCCACCTGGACATGGCCCTCAGCCGGGCCAAGTTCCAGGAGTTGACCGCGGCCCTGCTGGACCGTTGCAAGGTGCCCTTCGAACAGGCCATCAAGGACGCCGGGCTCACCAAGGGGCAGATCGACCACGTGATCCTGGTCGGTGGTTCCACCCGCATGCCGGCGGTGACCGACCTGGTCGTGTCAATGA
>JAGQSO010000093.1 GCA_020439505.1 Acidimicrobiales bacterium | reverse complement strand
GAACCTCCACGTCAGCGGGACGATCTGGGACGGGCTAGGACGACGCGGGGCGGGTGCGTCAGATAGCTCGTCGGGCTCATAACCCGAAGGTCGCAGGTTCAAATCCTGCCCCCGCCACCAACTTCGGCACGAAAGCCCAGGTCGCTGACCTGGGCTTTCGCCATTCTCGGGGCGTTCCTCCGGGTAGTCGAGGTGATTCCCTCGGCGGTTCCCTCGGGCCTGACTTCTACACCCTTTTTCTACACCGCGGGTTGGGACGCGTTGTGACGGGTTGGTCCGAGACGTGACGCAACGGCACGGCCACCCGGCCGCGTCCGATGGCCTCGGCGGTGCCTCGGGCGCCTGCTGGGGTGGGCTCGAGCAGTCGACTCTCGACGTTCGGGTTCGGTCTCGGTATGGTGATCTCTGGCAGCGCCCTATGCCCGTCGGACGTCTCGGGATACGGCCTGATCCGCTGCGTGGCGTCCCTTTCGTCGGAATCGACTCGAAAAGGGACCGCACCATGCGCGGAGGAATCCACAAGAAGGGCAACAACTACTACGCCGTCGTCTACGACGGCATCGATCCCGGGACCGGCAGGAAGCGCCGGACCTGGCTCCCGGCCGGGACCAGGCGCAGCGACGCCGAGAAGGTTCTCGCCGCGGAGATCAAGCGCCGCCACGACGGCGCACCGATCCCGACCGAGAAGCTCAGCCTCGGCCAGTACCTGGTCGACCGGTGGCTGCCGATCCAGAAGTCGCGGGTGCGGACCAGCACCTACGACTCCTATCGCCGCAACATCGACCTGCACGTGCTGCCGGTGTTGGGTCGTCGACCGATCGAGAAGCTGAACGCCGAGGACCTCGACCTGTTCTACGCCACGCTGTTGACCGAAGGCCGCAAGAAGCCGACGGGCACCAAGGCCAAGTCGGCGAAGGCCAAGGTCGGAGCCTGCGACGGTCCGACGGGATTGGCACCCAAGACTTTGTTCAACATCCACATGATGTTAAACAGGCGATGTCGGACGCGCAGCGCAAGGGCCTCGTCGTGCGCAACGTCGTGCCCCTCGCCGATACGCCGACGTTGAAGAGCCGCCAGGAGGGCGACATCAAGGCGTGGGAGATCGACCAGCTCCGGACGTTCCTCGACGCGGTGCGCGGCCACCGGCTCCACCCGGCGTTCCACCTCGCGGCCTACACCGGGATGCGTCGTGGTGAGGTCCTCGGACTGCGGTGGTGCGATCTTGAGGCGCACCGTCTCTCGGTGCGTCAGGCCCTGGTGTCGGTCGCCTACGACGTCGAGATCTCCGACGTGAAGACCGGAACGGGGCGGCGCACGATCGACCTCGATGGAACGACCGTCGACGTGTTGAAGGCGTGGAAGATCGAGCGCGCTGAGGAGAAGGGTGGCATCGAGCCCAAGGGCGACGAGCTGGTGTTCGTGAAGCCGGACGGATCGTGGGTCCACCCGCACTCGTTCAGCCAGGTGCTCGACCGCAAGGTCGCCAAGCTCGACGTGCCCACGATCTCGTTGCACGACCTTCGCCACACCCACGCCACTCTGCTGCTCAAGGCGCGTGTGCCCGTGAAGGTGGTCAGCGAGCGGCTCGGTCACGCCAACGTCGCGTTCACCATGGCGGTGTACCAGCACGTCCTGCCGGGCATGCAGGCCGAGGCCGCATCCACCTTCGAGGACCTCCTCGGCGGCGCCATCAACTGGAACGACTATGTGACCGGCCAGGCACCCGACTCGACGGAACCGTCGGTGCAGACCGACGAGTCCGAGCAGATCAACGAGGCCAGCGATGAGTAGCCGCGACGGTGCCCGGTGTGCTTCCAGGTACGCGCGGCGAGGCTGGCGGCCCGCGGCGACGGACTGGGCGATCTCGACCTGGTGGTCCTCGTGGTAGCGGGCGACCCAGCGCAAGTATGGGTTCGTGACGCCGGCAAGGCGGGCTGCCTCGCTGATCGTCAACTGATCATCAGCGCCACCAAGGGCAAGGACCTGCTCAGGTGACACGCCCTCGTCGCGGGCCTGTTGGCAGCGAGACAACTCATCCTCGGTCATCCAACGAGACCCGTCCTGCTCGACGATCGGAACCAGGTAGGAAGCGCCCGGCTCGGACGCAACCTCGCCAACGGGATATCCCGTTGAGTCGTGACCAGCCGCTGGAGCCAAGGCAGCGAGCGCTAGGCGGGTCCCGGCATCGAGCAGCCGCTCCACCTCGCGATGCGTCACCCCGAGGACCGCGGCAGCGTCCGCGGTGTCATAGAGGTGCTCACCATGAGCGCCGGTCCGCGAGTGTGCACCTGCACCCAACGTTGGGACGTCGACCGGCCGAGCCCTGCGCGGTGATCAACCGCTCCCCGGTGTGGGGATCACGACCGGCGAGCACCGACGCGAAGTCACCGCGCTGCACCGCTCCCGCCAGGCCAGTGGCCTCCGCGTAGCGGCCCAGCCACCGGCCAGCTACCTCGCCCTTGTCCGCGTAGTACTGCTCCGCGCCAGCCGCCCTCGACGGAGCTGATCCCGGCGAGGGTTGCTCCTTCGTTCCGGGCGGGTTCAGGTAGCGGACGATCGAGTCCACGACCCGGGCCGTGTCGGCCCGGCCGCCGCCGAGGGGGGTGACGGCGAACTTCACGACGAACCGCCAACCGGATAGCCAGCAGGTTCCCCGAAGGGGAACCTGCAAACGTGTGCGCGCCAGACCTGCCGTTCAGAACCGACGTGGGTCCCCGCGACGACCGGGCTTCCGGGAGAGCCGGGACGGCGCCTGAGGCTCATCGCCCGAGCGCCTGACGGGCTGCTGGTTGGGTCCGGTCGGAGTGGGTCGTTCGGTTACGAAACCGATCCAGATCGACCGCCACGTTCGTGACCTTCGCCCGGTGTTCGGCGACACCGTCGAAACCCTCGAGGTGCGCTGAGAACAACCGCTCGTGGGTGACCCTCGTCCACCCAGGCGCCCGCTCGAGCTGGCGGGCCTGCAACGGCGCCACCTCGAGGAACACGTCGAAGCGGTCCGAGTCGCCACCCCGGCGGGCGAGTCCGAACTTCGTCAGCCTCTCCAGGGTTGCCGCCAGCCGGCTGTTCAGCCCGGTCCAGCCCCGAGCCCGATCGACCGACTCAGCTCGTCAGCAGGGATCCTCGCCGGAACCTCGTGGCGCCACAGCTCTGGCATCCGGCGCAACAGCACCACCGCGCTGGGACCGACGACAGCAGACCAGCACTGCTCGACGTAGGTGTCGGACAGATCGAAACCGACCTGGCGAACCTGGCGGTTCGGGTGGTTGACGGGTGTAAACGTGAGGACTCGATCGTGTTCCATGCCCAGGTAGGCCGAAAACGCGCCCGAATCCCGCGATCTTCGTCGCTCGAACTTCGAACGCCACGGCCCCTGGCTGGGTCGGGTACCTCCGAGCAGGTCGGGGTGAGCGAACTTCCACCATGCCCGCAGCATGAGGTCGTCCCGGACCCGGCCCGGCTCGAACGGGCAGCCACCCTCACCGACTGCGGGCAGGGACGCCCCCTTACCGGGTAGAGGCGCCTTGGGCGGGCTCGAACGTCACGCTACTTCCGCCCTGGCCTGGGCGACGACAATGCTGGTCGCCGGGTCGCAGACAGATCTAGCGCGATGCAGGCTCAGGCTCGGGGGTCCCGCCCGGTCCAGGCCACGAATCGTTCGGTGGCCGTAGCGTCGGTCGGTACCTCCACCTCGGGGCCGAAGGCGCCCTGAGGGCCACGCAACATCTCGGGCGGGAAGGGGTCGATGTAGCGATGTGAGAACTGGTCGACCTCGGCGGGGATCTCGAGGTCGATCCCAATGGGGTGGCCAATGTCCCAGGCGTGGACCCAAAGGTCAATTGCCGGGAAGGCAAGGCGATCGGCGACCGTGCGCCGACCCATCGGCGTGTCCATCTCGAGATCGAGGTCGGCCCCGGCCAATGCCTCCCGGGCAGCCGCAGCCAGAGGTCGCCAGAAGTCCAGCGGCGCGCCGTCCACCAGATCGGCCGGACGGTCGAAAGCCGGGGCCACGGGCTGTTCTCCCCGGAGGTAGGCGGCACCCATCCGAACGGAGTTCCCTAGGTGTCCCAGGACGTCGAGGTTCGTCCATCCCTCGCAGGCCGAGGCCTGGTCCCACTGCTCGGTTGACAACTGTTCCGCCACCTCCTCGAACCGGTCGAGGCCACGCAGGTACAGGTCAGCTGATGGGTGGGTCATAGCCACCACTCTTGCGCTTGTTGGCGACGGGCAGGAACCGCAGTCGTTGGCCTGACCACTCCCTGACCCGACGTCGGTTGTGACGTCAGCTGTGGGTGCGCGATCAGCCGGCGTGCATGAGGTCGTGGAGGACGGTCATCGTGCGGGCCTCCTCGTCCGGGTTGCCGCCCATGGGGACCGGCGTGAAGTCAGTTGCCCCGCTCGTTGCGATGTCGCCCAGCACGTCGCGAACGAAGTCCTCGTTGCCGACGATGGACAGGTCGCCCAGGCCCTGCACGCCTTCGCGGTCCATCATCGCCCGGTAACTCGGCAATGTCTCATATGTCGCCAGGATCATCGCCAGGAAGGCCCTGGCGGGTTCGGGGTCGTCGGTGACCCAGACCGGGATCGAGCAGACGATTGCAGGCGGGGGGCGGTCGGCGGCGGCTGCCGCCTCGTTGATCACGGGGGCGATATGGGAGCGAATGGTCTTCGGGCCGACGCACCACAAGATGGTGCCATCGGTGCGGCGACCGGCAACCCTGAGCATCTGCTCGCCGAGGGCGGCAATCATCACCTTGGGGATTCCGGGGGAGGGTTTGGCGTCCGCGCCGTCGAAGGACCACGCGCTGCCCTGATGCGATGCGCCACCGGACTCGAGTAGGTCTGTGAGGATCGCCAGGTAGTCAGTCATGTGTCGTACCGGTCGGTCCCAGCGAAGGCGGAGGCGCTGCTCTACGTGGGGCTGGTGGTTCACGCCGATTCCAACGACAAGCCGGTCGCCCACCAGGGCCTGGGTGGTCAGGGCCTGCGCCGCCAACATGTGCGGGTGCCGTTCCCAGGTGGAAATCACGGCGGTGCCCAGCTCCATGGGGGACCCGGTCGCGCCGTGGGCGGCGAGGAGGGTGAGGGCGTCGATCAGCCCGACCTGTGCCACCCAGTAGCTCGAGAAGCCAGCGGCCTCCGATACTCGGAGGTCGTCGAGCACCCCTGCGACCCCGTGGGTGAGCATCCGGCCTGATCCGTTGATCCCGTAACGCACGGTCGGAGGCTATGCCAGTCGGCCCCCTGACGGACTGACCACCGCTATACCGGACCGGCCCCGGGGGTCACCAGATGTGGCTGGTCCGAGCTGATGGTGGGTGGGATCAAAGCGAGTGGGATGCGAGAACCTCGAGGGGTCTGCGGGGTGCAACCGACGCCGTCCGAATTCATGGCCATGCTCGACAGGACCGGACTGCGGTGGTCACCGTGACGATTCGACCGGTCCCAGCGGCGCAGCCGCGGTGCTCACTGAAGTATCCGTCTGGGGTGTCCCTCGGCCGGTCACGGTGTCGGTGTCTAGCCACATCAGGCGGATCGGCCGACAAGTGCCTCATATCCCGAAGGCGGCAGGTGCAATTCCTGCCCCGCCACCAATTCAACGACGACGGCCCAGGCCAGGGACCTGGGCCGTCGTCGTTGAGCTATCTGCCTCTTCAGGTCGGTTTGGTGTCGCCGGTGCGGTGCGCTCGGATCTCGGCGCGTGTGTCGCGGTGGCGCAGCACCTCGTAGGCGATCAGCGCGCAACTCAGCGCGGCCAGGGCGGTGGTGGTCACCAGTGCGCTCAAGTTGGTTGCCATGGGGATGATCGCGACAGCGAGGGCGGCGGCCACGGGTCGACCGCGGCCCAAGCCGCCGCCGATCCGCAGGCGCAGGCCTACGTGGGCGAGCAGGTAGAGGGCGATGCCACCCGAGAACGCGGTCGCGATAGGCAGCTCCAGGTGGCGGGTTGGGTCGTGGACGGCGACCTCGATGCCGAGGGCGTAGAGCACGATCCCGACGACCATGAGGCCGTGGAGGTACGCGTAGACGTCGCGGGCGAGCAGGGCACGTTCAGTCCCGGCCGATTCCTCGAGTCGGTGTTCGGCGACGATGGTCACCCAATCGAAGTAGGCCCACCACAGAGATGCCACGACGATGAACCCCAGCAGACCAACCGCGATCAGCGGCGCATCGAGCTCGTGGGTCGAGGTGCCTGCACCGAGTGCGACGACCGACTCGCCGAGGGCGATGAGGATGACCAGACCGAAGCGTTCGACGAAGTGTGTGGGCGCGACGTCCCAACCTCGTGCCCGGCCGAACAGCGGCCAGAGCGACATGACCACCACGGCGAGCGCCCAGCAGGTGATCTGCGCCTGGCCGTCGACGAACGCGGCGACGAGGAGCAGGCCCGAGGTGAGAAGGACGTTCGGCACCGCAGTTCTGGTCGATCGACGCCACGAGTCGTCGACGTTGGCCGCGAGTCCGAGCAGGACGACGTGCAGCGCGCGAACAACGAGGTACGCGACGGCGAACACCATGGCCGAGGAACCGAACACCTGTGGGAGAGCGAGTGTCATGACGACGAGCGATCCCATTGCCGCGAGCATCAAGATGCGTACGACCCCTGCTTCGGGATCGACATGGTTGGTGAGGCGGGCATAGCCGGCCCAGGTCCACCACAGCACCGCGAGGACCAGAACGGCGCTACCGATCCCGGCCCAGGTCGGGTCCGCGGTCATCAGCCCGGTCACCTGGGTGAACGCGAACACGAAGACAAGGTCGAAGAACAGCTCGAGGGACGTGGCGCGGACGGGAGGGCCCACGGACGCCGGCATCAATCGCTCCCGCACCGAGTTGGTCATGATCGTTCTGGCGGCCCGTAGAAGAAGTCGGCGGTGGCGCCGCCGTCGATGAGGAAGTCGCTGCCGGTGATGAAGCCGCCTTCGGGGCCCATGATGTGGGCGGCGAGCGCGGCGACCTCGTCGGGAGTGCCGGCCCGACCAGCGGGCATCTTGTGCAGCATGGCTTGGTAAAAGTCGGCGCGTTCGCCGTAGAGCTCGTCGTGGGCCAGGGGTGTGACGATGATCCCGGGGCTGATGGAGTTGATCCGGGCCCCTCGTTCGGCCCAGCGGACCGCTTCTCCCCGGACCCGTAGCGAGTTGCAGCGTTTCGACATCTGGTAGGCGTGGAGCGTGTCGGCGACGCCCTTCACGAAGTCCAGGTCCAAGAGGTGCTCGGCTGGTGTGGTGGCGAGGAGCCGGTCTTGGTCGGCGGTGAGGGCGGGCATGCGGTAGCCGGACTGCGACGAGATCACCACGCCGGATCCGCCTGGCGCCATGACCTTGCCGAACTCTTCGAGCACCATGGCGGTGCCGTAGAGGTCGACCCGCAGGATCGCGTCGATCGGTGCCTGGGACGGTGACACGCCTGCTGCTTGCACCATCGCTGCGATCGGTCCGATCTGCTGTGCCGTGGCAGCGACGGCTTGGATCATTTCGCGGTCGGAGATGTCGGCGGCCATGGCGGTGGTCGTGAACCCGGCGGCTTCGAGCTGTGCGGCGGCCGCGTCGGCGGAGTCCTGGCTGTGGTTGGCCACCACGACGTGGCGGCCGCTGCTGATGCGTCGGGCGATGGCTTGGCCTATACCGCCAGCGCCGATCACCACGGTCACGTCGGTCATGTCGGTTCTCCTGTCGGGTTCGCGGTGTCGAGGGGGACGAGTCGGATCGTCACGGGATGGCTCGCGGTGCCGGTGACGTGGCCGACCGGTCCGGGCCCGTAGCGGTCGTACTTGGCGTGGTACTCGGCGTCGATCGCGTCGTGGGGAGCCTCGGTGCTGGCGGTATCGAAGGTGACGTCGACCTCGATGCCTCCAGCACGGATGCGGCCGCTCCCGCAGGCTAGGGCCCGGCGATACCAGGGCCGGTCGGGTCCACCCGCGGACCGGACATAGACCTCACCGGCCACCGCGACCACCCACATCGTCGTGTAGCCCGACATCGAGCCGTCCGCCCACTTCGACGCGAGGTCCAGCTCGGTCGCCGAGCCGACCCGGTGGCTCTGGCCTGGTGTCCAGGTGCTCATGGTGCGCTCACCCGGATCAACGACTTGATGGCCCGCCGTTCGTCCATCGCCGCGTACGCCTCGGGTGTGTGGTCGAGGTCGGTCTCGTAGTCGAGGACCACACCGGGATTGATGGTGCCGTCGAGGACATCGGTCATCAGTTCGGGGATGTAGAGCCTCGACGGGGCCGGCCCTCCTCGCCAGCCGATGTTGGCGAAGAACGTCGGGTTGAACGGGACCTCACCGTGAGGAACACCGACGATGCCGATGACCGAACCGGGACGGGCGATCGCCGCCGTGGTGTCGATCGACTGCTGGGTGCCGACGCACTCGAGGGCGGCGTCGACGCCGATCCCCGCGGTCAGCTCGAGCACCTCCTGTTCGCCTTCGGTGCCGCGGGCCTCGACGATGTCGGTAGCTCCGAACCAGCGGGCGACCTCCTGACGATCCGGGTGGCGGCTGAGCGCGATTATCCGCTCGGCACCGAGGCGCTTGGCCGCCAGCACCGCGGAGAGCCCAACCGCGCCATCGCCGACCACCGCCACGGTGTCGCCCGGCTTCACACCAGCACTGACCGCGGCGTGGTGCCCGGTCGACATCACGTCCGACAGCGTCAGCAGCGACTTGAGAACCGCGTCGGAGTGCCCGCTCCCGGGGACCCGGACGAGCGTGGAGCTGGCGAGGGGCACCCGGACCGCTTCGCCCTGGCCGCCGTCGATCGTGCCGTTGCCGAACAGCGTCCCTTGGACGCAGGAGATCGTGGACCCGTTGAGGCAGTGTGGACAGGAACCATCGCTGATGATGAACGGGGCGATGACGAGGTCACCGACCGCGACACCGGCTACCTCGGAGCCGATGTCGGTGACTATGCCGATGAACTCGTGGCCGATCGAACCGACCGGATGTTCGGATTCGCCCCGGTAGTACCAGAGGTCCGACCCGCACACGCACGCCAGCACGACCCGCACGATCGCGTCGGTCGGTGCCTCGATGGCCGGGTCGGGTCGTTCGCCAACGGTGATGTCGGAGGGTCCCTGGAAGATCGCTGCTCGCATGGGTACTGCTCCTCGTATTGAACGGGGTCGGATCAGGTGTGACGGCTCTGGTACTCGTCGTCGGTGACGTGGTCGCCCCACTCGGTTTCGGGGCCGGCCTGCCCCTCGCGCAGGCTGTCCCACGCTGCGAGGTGCGTCATGAAGTGGTCGGGGGCGGCACCGTGCCAGTGCCACTCATCGGGGGAGCACCAGATGGTGTCGCCGGGACGGATGATGGTGACGTCGCCGCCGCGGACTTGGGTGAGGCCGATACCTTCGGTGACGCGCAAGGTCTGGCCGTTGCAGTGCTTGTGCCAGGCGGTGCGTGCGCCGGGCGTGAAGTGCACGAACGCGGCGCGGCCTTGGGTTCGGCCGTCTTGGGGGATGACTATGTCGATCCAGACGTCGCCGGTGAACCACTCGGCGGGCCCTTTGGCGGTGGTGGGTGTGTCGATGATCTCCATGGGGTTCAGCCAACCACCGGCCGCCATCACGTGGGAGGCCCAGCTGAGAGGGGCACCAGCAGGGACTCCCTCATCGACAAACCGCGCCCTAGCGTGGCTGCCATGGACGACGTCCCTGCCGAGTTGAGTGACTTCTTGACGTCGCGCCGGGCTCGTATCACCCCTGAGATGGCCGGGCTCCCAGCCTTCGGACGTAACCGACGGGTCAAGGGGCTGCGGCGTGAAGAGGTCGCCCTGCTGGCGGGAATCAGCGTCGAATACTTCACTCGCCTCGAGCGCGGCAAGGTGGGAAGCGCATCCGATGACGTGTTGGACGCCGTCGCCCGAGCGCTGCAGCTCGACACCGCCGAACGGGCACACCTGTTCGACCTCGCCCGCCAGATCAACACCACCCGCACTCCACGACGGCCGGCCAAACAGGAACGGGTCCGGCCCACGGTGCAGCAGATCATCCACGGGCTCGTCGATCACCCCGCCTACGTACGCAACGCCCGCCTTGACGTGCTGGCCACCAACCCGCTCGGCGCCGCGCTCTACGCGCCGCTGTTCGACAGCGCATCACGGCCGGTCAACATCGCCCGGTTCGTGTTCCTCGACCCCCATGCCGCCGAGTTCTTCACCGACTGGGACACGATCGCCAACGACTCGGTCGCCATACTCCGGGCTGAGGCCGGCCGCGACCCCTACGACCGGCGTCTCTCCGACCTTGTCGGCGAGCTGTCCACCCGCAGCGACGACTTCCGGGTCCGCTGGGCCGCCCACAACGTCCAGCTCTCCTGCGCCACCGTCAAGCACCTCCACCATCCCCTCGTCGGCGATCTCACCCTCACCTACGAAGCGCTGCACCTGCCCAACGACGCGGGTCAGCGCATCCTCGTCTACGCCGCGGAGCCCGCGTCGCGGACCGCGGAAGCACTCGGCTTGCTCGCCAGTTGGGCTGCGCAGCCACGCGAAGCGGCAACCGAGCCGTCAGACACCCACCCGGGCTAACGGCACCCCAGCACCCACGCGTCCCTCCCGCGTGTCGACCGAGCACGCCACGGTCCTGACGAACGCGCAATCGAGAACGAGACCACCCATGGCAAGCGAGATCGTCGTCATCATCGCCGGCGCCGGAAACGATCGGACAGAGGTGCTTTGGTCACGGGACATCTTGGGCGTCAGCGGTGGCTAAGGCATCCTCCAGCAAGTTGCCAAGCTTCTGCACAAGCTCTCCCGATAGGTGGGCCAGCACGTCCACCACCAGGGTCGGGAACTGGTGGCGGCGGTAGTCGCTCCCGGAGTCTGACAAGAAACTGGCACCGTTCGGGGTGACTATGGCAGCAAGGGTCATACCGGTACGGCCACTGACCCAGCCGGTACGGCTATCGGGGTCCACCTCTACCGTGAAACCCTCGGCGGTTTCGTATTGGGTCATGCCGGAACGGCCTCGGCGCCGAGGGCGAGCGAGGCCACAACGGCCCTCACGGTCGACGGGTGCCAGCGGCCACCACGCGCCTTAGGGACGCTCGACACGTGACAGCGGTGCAGCTGCATGGCCTTGCCGGTGTCTGAAATCATTCCGAGATGATCGATCATCTCGGAATTCAGTGCAACGACGTGGCGGTGAGCGCTGCCTTCTACGACGTGGTGTTGGCGCCACTCGGAGCAACCAGGCTGATGGAGCCGAACGAGTGCGTCATCGGTTATGGCATCCCGCCTGTGCCCGATTTCTGGATCGGCCCGTTGTCCGACGATCACACCGGCTGGCGCGAGAACCACATTGCCTTCGTGGCCGAGAGCCGCGACGCGGTACGGGCCTTCTTCGACGCCGCGGTCGCCATGGGTGCCGAGGTGCTGCACGAGCCGAAGGAGTGGCCGATCTATCACCCCGGCTACTTCGGAGCCTTCGTGCGCGACCCCGACGGAAACAACGTCGAGGCGGTTTGCCACACGCCTGAGTAGCGCCAGAGTGGGGCGAAACGCGTGCGACGGTGGTTCCAGCCGCCTCACGCGCTGAGGGCAGGACGAAACTCGAGACCAGCGGCAGAACCGACGCTGCGGTCGGAAGCGCCCGCACACGTGTGCTTTGTTGCCGAGCGTGTCGATGGTCGAATCAGCGTGGGTTACGCGGGTGGCTAAGTGTGTGTGCTTAGATTGTCAAGGAGGGAGACTTGACTTTCGGGACCGGCGTCCTTACGTTCGGCCCATGGTCGATCGACCCAAAGCCGTCGACAGTAAGACGGCAATCCTCACTGCCGCTGAGCGGATGATCGCCGAGCGGGGGGTGGACGTCCCGCTCCGCGAGATCGGTGCTGCCGCTGACCAGCGGAACAACTCGGCCGTGCAGTACCACTTCAAGACGCGGGCCGGTCTCGTGGAAGCGGTGCTCGACCGGCGTGTCGCCCAGCACGAGGCTGCTCGTATCCGGATGCTCGCCGACCACGAAGCTTCGGGTCGAGGCGACGACATCCGGTCGATGGTCGAGATCATCGCTCTGCCCGTGCTCGACTCGGCTACCGATCCCGACGCAGGCGCCTACGCTCGCTTCTTCCAGCGCATCGTCAACCATCCGGTGATCGCAGACCGCGACCCGCTTCGCTATGACCGGAGTCCGACGGCGCGGATCCTCGTGATTCGGCTCGAGCGATTGCTGGCCGAGCACGGTGTCGTCGATCCGCGGCGCCGCCTTTTCGCGATGAACACGACGGAGTTCGCCCTCGCCGCGGACCGGGAGCGTCGGATCGAGCAGGGATCGACCACCGACCCGTCCGAATCTGGTGCAGAGATCGTCACGATGCTCGTCGGTCTGTTGACCGCCATGCCCACGGCATCTGACGGAATCACCACCGTGGCCTGACTCGCCTGGAAAAGACAGACCAGCGACGACGGCTGGACCGACCCGCACGGGTCCTTAGCGCGATGGGTTGATCACATCTGCGGCGAAGCGCTCGAGCGCCCTCAGGCGTACGTCGAGATCTTCGGGGTCACCGCCGTAGAAGTACCAGGGAAGCACCTGTGCCTCGTGTACACCAAGGGAGGCGAGTCGCTCGAAGGACTCGGCGTCGAACGCCTCGGTGCAAAGAGCGCTGATCTCGAATGGGAGGTGCCTACGGCTGGACTCGGCACGGAGGTGGCTGAGCCGGTCGATCGCCGAGGCCAACTCATCGAACGTCGACTGCACCGAGATCCATCCGTCGCATCGCTGCGCTGCTCGCCTCAGTGCCGGTTCGCTGTGTCCGCCACCCATCACGGTGACGGGTTGGGAAGGTGCAGGGCTGATCATCAGTCGGCCGAACTGGTGGTGGGAGCCGTGGTACTCGACCCACTGTGGTCCCTGGCCAGCGCAGACCAGTTGGATGATCTCGATTGCCTCGTCGGTACGGGCGCCGCGCGTCGCCATGTTGGTTCCGCACCAGGTGAATTCTTCGGGGATCCAACCGAGGCCGACCCCGAGAGCGAAGCGGTTGTCGCTCATCACAGCGATCGAGGCGATCTGCTTGGCCAGTAGCAGCGGGTTGCGCAGGGGGACCTTGGCGACGTTGGTCACGAATCGGACCCGCTCGGTGACTGCGGCCATCGCCGGTATCGCCACGAACGGGTCGACGAATGGTGTCTCCGGGCTCCAGAAGCGCCCGCCGCCGTCGGAATAGGGATAGTCGGCGCTGACCGACTCCGGGAAGAACACCGAATCGGGCAGCATGATTGTGTCGTAGCCGAGGTCGTCGATGCGCCGGGCCAAAGGAAGGAGCTCTTCGGGCCGGGTCATAGGCAGCGGGACAGCCCACCGCAGGCCGGTCGCACTCACAGAGGTGCCTGCCGGTCATCGGTGCGGAGCCAAGCGTCGATTCCACCGCGGGCAGAGCTCCCCGCACCAGACAGGAACCGAGCGGGCGGGTCGAGCAGGAATTGCACCCGTACCTCCGCTTCCGGCTGGTCGATCCCGATCGCCTGGTTGTCGGCGGCCTTCAGCACCCGGGTGGTTGCCCCCGTAGCCGATGCTGACCCCGTGATGCCGATCGTTCTGCTCATCGTGGCCACCGTACGAAGTGCTTCCGACGACGTCAAGCTCTTACCCTTGAGTTTCTAAGCGATGGTGCTTAGTGTGTGGCAAATGAGGGCCACTGTTCATGGCGCTGGGCACGTGGGCCGGAGCGTTTGTCCGTCTCGTACCCGCGAAGCACGACAGACCCCTGTGGGAATGTGGCACCGACACCAAAGGCGAGAGCCGCGACGAAGGCAGGACCGATGACGTCAGATGATCTGGCCGAGATTCACCGGATTCACCAGTTGAAGTACCGGTACCTTCGGTACCTGGATCTGAAGGAGTGGGATGAACTCGGCGGTTGCTTCGTCGCCGAGGCAACCGCCAGCTATGCCTCTGCGCCGGAGCTCGACGGACGCGAGGCGATCATCGGATTCCTGCGTGATGCGATGTCTTCGACCACGTTGCTCACCAGCCACAAGGTCCACCATCCGGAGATCACGCTGCTCGAAAGCGAGCGCGCTAGCGGTATCTGGGCCCTCGATGACCGAGTCCTCGTGTTGGATGCAGGAATCGAGATCGCCGGTGCCGCCTTCTACCAGGATGAGTACGTGCGGACCAGCGATGGCTGGCTCATTTCTCACACCGGCTATCGGCGCGTGTTCGAGGAGGTCCGCCCCTTGCCGCAGGACTCCCGGATCACCCTCTCGTGGTGGAGCGAGGGTGGTATGGGCGACCAGTCTCACAAATGAGAACAGACGGGCCGATGGGCCGCTTAGCCTCCACCGCTCGGCATGGCTGCCGAGGTTTGAGCGGCCTCGGCCTGGCTGACAACGTTCGTCCTAGCCCACCGGAGCTGGTGGGGAGGCGTCCTTGGGGCACATGTCGGTTCCGTCGGGCGCCGAGGCGTTGGTGACCGGCACCCGGCAGTAGGCGAACACGACCTCGATCTCGGTTATCAGGCCGTCCTCGACCTTGAACCGCTCGGCGAGCATCGTCGACTCGATGCCGGGGGCTTCCTGGATGTCCAGCACGTAGTAGGCGATCGCCTCGTCGCCGCTGACGAACCAGCGGATGTCGCGTAGTCCTTCGACGTAGGTGGTGAAGTAGTCGTTGGACATGCTCTCTTGGATCTCCGGTCCCGACGTACCGGTATTGACCCCTTGTTCGATGCGCCAGGCGTCGGCAGCTAGTGGGACCTTGCTGCCGTCGTGGCTGACGATGCTGGCGAGGTACGCGCACGCTGGCTCGACGACCTTGATGGCGGCTTCGTCTTCGACGGTGACGCACTGCGCTCGGAACTCGTCATCACCGATGAGGTCCTCGGCCGGTGCGGTGGTCGTGGTTGACTGTTCGGCTGTCGTGGGCGTCGAGGTCGAAGAGCCACTTTCTCCGCTGTCTCCGCTGTCTCCACATCCGACGAGAAGTAGGGCGGTGGCGCCTGCGATGGCGAGGATCTGTCGAGTGCGCATTGGTGTCCCCTGTCAGCCGGTGGGATCCTCTGTCTTGCGCTGGGGTCCCCTGTTGAATCGATTGATTGGCGCCCGCGAATCTGGAGCGATTCGCCGATCGCCGCATCCGGCGGTGAGTGCAGGAATGAACGGCTAGTGCTGTTTCGAACCAGTAGCACCGCAGCAGGATCTGCGCGGTGCCGATCCCGTCGAGGTCGACCGTCGGCGTGTCCTACGCACCGGACCCAGACGGTGCCGCTCAACTTTGAGGAGCCACTCCGAACGGTGGTCGACCTCTGGCGGTGGCAGAACGGACGCCTTGGGTTGACCGGTGTGATCACCCTCGCAGCGAGGCTCATCGACGCCAGAAGATGTGGTGGCTGATTCCGCTCGGGCTGGGAATCACCTCGAGATGAAAGCGGTCGGTCAGTTCCTCGGCGCTGTTCCAAAGGCGTTCGCCTCGGCCCAGATCCACGGGAGCAACGGCGACGTGCATGGTGTCGATCAAGTCGGCGTCAAGAAACTCTCGGACGGTCTCGACCCCTCCACCGATGCGCACGTCGCGTCCGCCGGCCGCTGCCTTGGCCTGTTCGAGGGCATCGGCTGGGGTGGCGTCGATGAAGTGGAACGTGGTGTCGGCCAGAGCGAATGTCGGGCGTGGGTGGTGGGTGAGCACGAACACGGGGGTGTGGAAGGGCGGGACGTCTCCCCACCATCCCTTCCACTCGTGGTCGGTCCAGGGGCCTCGATACGGGCCGAACTTGTTGCGCCCCATGATCTCGGCACCGATGTTGTTGGAGAAGTCCCGGGTGAAGTAGTCGTCCAGGCCGCGCGTGCCACCGGGTTCAGTTCGGTTGGGCCAGCTCGCGGTGGCACCGGCCCAAGACGCGAGATCGGCTGGATTCGCGTGTCCGAAGGGTCGCTCGAGGCTCTGGCCCTCCCCGGAGCCGAAACCGTCGCGTGACAAGAAGAAGTTCTGAACCCTTACGAGTTGGGTCATCGGGAGTCTCCCTGGGGTGTCTTTGGTGTGACCGAGAAGGTGGTGAGCCCGCAGCAACGTATCGAGACCAGCGTGCGTGAGCGCTCTCACCCGGGTCCAACGGCCGGACCCTGAGGGAAACCAAGCCGTAACGTTGGTCACATTGAGGTGAAACACCGGCTTGGGAACGTGTCGGGCATGATCCTCACCCGGTTACAGCGATTCAAGGACAAGGGCACCCGAAGGCTCTTCGGGGTGATCCTCGGCGGCAAGCTGCTCGGCGTCGTCGTCTTGCTGGCCGCGATCAAGGGATTCGCGTGGTACGCCGGTGGAGTCGCCGAGGCCGCACCACTTCAGGATGCCGCGATGACCGCGGACAACCTGATCAGCCCGATCAACACGATGTGGGTCCTGGTGGCGGCCTTCTTGGTGTTCTTCATGCAGGCCGGGTTCATGGCGCTCGAGGCCGGGTTCTCACGGTCGCGCGAGACCGTCAACATCCTGATGGAGTGCATCTTCGACACCTGCCTGTGCGGGGTGCTGTATTGGGCGATCGGGTTCGCCTTCCAGTTCGGGAAAGGCAACGGGCTGATCGGCTGGAACTACTTCTTCCTCGGCGGCGCCGGAGCGACCTACGACTACGGCGGACTGTTCGACACGAAGGTGGCCTTCCTTGCCTTCTTCCTCTTCCAGTTCGCCTTTGCTGACACGGCGTCCACGATCACCTCGGGGGCGATGGTCGGGCGCACCAGCTTCAAGGGAGACATCCTCTACAGCCTCGCCGTGTCGGGATTCATCTACCCGATCTTCGGCCACTGGGTTTGGGGTCCCGGTGGTTGGCTCGGCAACACCATGGGATGGTTCAACGGACTGTTCGCCGCTGATGACGGCTCGATGAACGCAGTGTTCCGTGATTTCGCCGGATCATCGGTAGTGCACATGGTCGGCGGCCTTCTGGCCCTGTCGGGCTGCATCGTCTTGGGGCCACGCCTCGGCCGCAAGTTCAAGGGTGATGGCGGTGGCCCTATGCCACCGCACGACCTGACGATGGGAGCCATCGGTGCGGTCATCCTCTGGTTCGGCTGGTACGGCTTCAACCCCGGCTCGACGCTGTCGGCCATGGACTTCGAAGGAATCGGTCGAGTCGCAGCCAACACCACCCTCGCCGCCTGCGCCGGCGGCCTGGTCGCCGTCCTGTTCGTCTACCCCCGTAGCAAGAAGTGGGACATGGGAATCTCGATCAACGGGTTCCTCGGAGGCCTCGTGGCGATCACCGCTCCGTGCTACTGGGTGAAGCCGGGGTGGGCTCTGCTCATCGGTGCAGGTGCCGGCGTCATCGTGCCGCTGGTCACCGACCTGCTCGAGAATCTCCGCCTCGACGATCCCATCGGTGCCGTCCCTGTCCACCTGGCGTGCGGGATCTGGGGCTGCCTCAGCATCGGGCTCTTCGCTGGAGGCTTCGGTCTACCTGGGCCTGATGGCGCCGACACCAGCCTGGAGATCAAAGGTCTGTTCATGGGCGGAGGCTCCACCCAACTGTTGGCCCAACTGGTCGGCATCCTGTCGTGCGTCGTCGTCGTCGGCGCCATCGGCTTTGTCCTGATGACCGTCATCTCCAAGCTTCCCGGTGAGTGGCGGTTGCGGGTGAGCCAGGACGGCGAGCTCGAAGGCATCGACATCCACGAGCATGGCGTCACCGCCTACCACGTCGAGTTCGGTCAAGGCATGACCTACACGACGCCGGCGGGCCTCAGCGGAACGAGCGGTCCCAGCCTGTTCGGCGCTTCGAACGCCCCGAAGGACGAGTCATGAGGTCGGTCCGCGGAGCCCGACTCGCCGACCACTCACCCCACACCAAAGTCACAGGAGCCCTCTGATGCCATCGCTCATCACCGCAATCATCAAGCCGTTCAAGCTCGAAGATGTGAAGAACGCCCTTCAAGCGGCGGGGATCGGCGGCCTCACCGTTTCCGAGGTCCAGGGATTCGGTCGCCAGGGCGGAAAGTCTGAGGTGTTCCGGGGAACCGAGTACCAGTTGGCCTTCGTACCCAAGGTGAAGATCGAAGTCATGGTCGATACCGATCAGGTCGAACGGATCGTCGACGTGATCGTCGAGGCCGCAAGGGTCGGCAAGATCGGTGACGGCAAGATCTGGACCATCGACCTGTCCGGGTCGGTTCGAATTCGGACCGGCGACCGAGGAAACGACGCGCTCTAGACCGTGTACCAGGTGGCACGGGGAGGTGATGGGTGAAGGTCTGAAATGGCCTTTGGCGACGCCTGTGGCTGGGGGTTGGTAGCCTGCGACCGATGTCACTTGGGGATGACGTCGAGGAAGGGGACTCGATGATCGGGCGAGACACTCCCGGATCAGGGGACCTGACCGGTGATGCCGAGGTGTGGGCTGTTCTCGCCGAGCTGTCCACCGAGTTCTTCGCCGTCGTCGACGACGACGGGGTGATCCGGTCGGTGAGCTCTTCGGCGCCCGCGGTGCTGGGTTATGAAATCGCCGACGTGGGATCGCTCGATGTCGTGGCCCTGCTTCACCCCGAGGACCTCCCGGTCGTTCAGTCGGCGTGGAGGGAAGCGGCAGTGGGCCCGGGAACGACCTCGGTCGTGGACTGCCGGCTTCGGCACCACAACGGAGGTTGGCGTTGGTTCAGGGTCGACTTACACAACCTCAGCGGTGACCCTCGCATCGGAGCCGTCGCCTGCCACCTGAGGGACATCACCGAACAACACGAGACCGAGACCGAACTTCGCAACGTCGAACGGTGGCTCGACGCCCTCCTCGAGAACGCCGATGGGTCCACCGTCGTCTTCGACTCTGCTGGCGACGTCAAATGGATCAGCGTCAACGGCGGGATGCCTCTCGGGCTCACCAACGAGGAGTTCATCGAGGGGGTGCGTCGGGATCTCGTGCATCCCGACGACCTGTCGGAGATCCAGGACCAGTTCCTGAAGGTGGCGATCACACCGGCTTCCAGTTCCCGCTTCGAGGCCCGGATGCGTCACGCCGACGGCGAGTACCGCTGGATAGAGACCACCTTCACCAACTGCCTCGACGATCCCGCCGTCACCGGCATCGTCGCCAACATCCGCGACATGACCGAACGGGTCATGGCCGACAGGGCGCTGCGGGAGAGCGAACGGCAACTCGAACACCAGGCAACCCATGACCGCCTAACCGGCCTGCCCAACCGTGTCCTGTTGATCGACCACATCGAGGCCGGGCTTGATCCGCTCGGCGGGTCGGCGTCGCCCCTAGCCGTCTTGTTCATCGACCTCGACCAGTTCAAGGTCGTGAACGACAGCCAAGGCCATGCGACGGGGGACCGCTTGTTGGTGAGCGTTGCGGAGCGGCTCCGGTCGACGGTGCCCGATGTGGACATGATCGCCCGTTTCGGCGGCGACGAGTTCGTGGTCGTGAGTTCGACCCACGGCGATGAAGCGAGCTCGGTCGCCTTGGCGCAGGTGGTGTTGACCGCATTCGACACCCCCTTCACCCTGGAACTCGGCGAGGCCGGCGACGGAGGAGGCGATGTCTACATAGACGCCAGCATCGGGGTCGCCCTGTCGACCACTCACGTCTCATCGCCCGAAGACCTGATCAGGAATGCTGACGCAGCTATGTACAAGGCGAAGGGCCGCGGCCGGGGCCGGTGGGAGGTGTTCGACGACGCGCTGCGGTCCAGGGTCGTGGCCCGTCACGAACTTCAAATCGGGCTCCGCCGTGCGCTCGAACGCTCCGAGTTCGAGGTCTATTACCAGCAGATCGTGAGTACCGCATCGAGCGACGTCCCCATGGTGGGAGCCGAGGCATTGGTCCGTTGGAGTCACCCCGAGCGGGGCCTGTTGTCCCCGCTGGAGTTCATCGGTGAAGCCGAGGACACCGGCCTGATCGTCCCCCTGGGTCGAATCGTGCTCGGTCTCGCCTGTAGGGACTGGGCGGTTCTGCCCATCGGAGATGCCTTTGTGAGCGTGAACCTCTCCGCTCGCCAGCTGACCGACCCGTCACTGGTTTCGGACGTGACGGAGGTTCTCGACCGTTCGGGGTTGGCGGGAGAGCAACTGCACGTCGAGATCACCGAGAGCGCTCTCATGGCCGACCTGGCGACCACCACCACGACTCTCGGGTCCCTCAAGGATCTCGGTATCTCGATCGCGGTCGACGACTTCGGTACCGGCTACTCCTCGTTCTCCTACCTGCGGCGGCTCCCGGTCGATGCGCTGAAGATCGACAAGACGTTCATCGACGGCCTGGTGTCGACCGACTCGGCCGACGGGCGCGGACCCGATCACGCCCTGGTCGGCGGCATGTGCCAACTCGGTCACTCGCTGGGACTCTCGGTGGTGGCCGAGGGGGTCGAGGTTCCCGAACAGCTCAATGCATTGGTCGAGTTGGGATGCGACCAGGCCCAGGGTTACCTGTTCGCTCGCCCGGTACCCGCCGAACAGTTGGTGGGGTGACCGTTGAGTAGCCCCCCGTTGACCAAGGCCGGAACCGCCGTCGCGGGCTCCACGGCGACGGCGTCGAGCGTGGTGGTGGCGGGAAGTGCGGCGACGGTGGCCAGCGCGGTCGTGGCCGGGAGCGCGGCGACTGCTGCCAGCGTCGTGGTGGCGGGAAGCGCGGCCACCGCCGCCAGCGCGGTGGTCGCAGGCTCGGCGGCCACCGCGGGGAGCGTCGGGGTGTTGGCCAGCCTGGTCACCGTCCTGGGGGTCGGGATCGACAGGTGTATGGCCACCATCGCCTGTGTCCGGTGCCGAAGGTGCTTCGCGTGTGTCGCCTGCGTCGACTGCGTCGACTGCATCGGTTGTGTCGGCTGCGTGGGCTTGCGAGGCGCAGTTGGTCAACGCGGCGTAGCGGCAAGCTGACCGATGGCAGCGGTCTCGACGGTTGGATCGACAGGGGCCGATAGCGTCGATTCTTGACGACACCCTCCCCATCCGAAGGAGCTGGAGTGATCGACAACCCAGGCGAGTCCCGCTGTGAAGTTCACGCCGACGGCGAGCTGGCGGCGTTCGTCGTCTGCCGAATCAACGGTGGTCTGACCGAGCTGGTGCACACCGAGACCGTCGCCGGATTCGAAGGTAGAGGATTTGCTTCCCGAGCCGTCGCCGCCGCCCTCGACGAGGTGAGGCAGCGGGGTGGTCAGGTCCTCCCTACCTGCCCGTTCGTGTGGAGCTACATGACAAGACACCCCGACCAGCTCGATCTCCTGCCGGCCGATCTCAGGAAGCGAGCGGAGCGCCAAGCCGACCCATCAGTGGAGGGCGGTTGAGTCGACGCGGAGCCCTGGGTCAGCGCTCTATCCGCTCGGGGATGAGGTAGGGGTAGACGCGTCGACGTACCCGCTGCTGCCACAGACGATCTGCTCGACGGACCTGCTGGAGGATCTCCCACATCCGAGCGTCGCTGCGGTAGTCGGTTCGGACGGCAGCCTCGGTGAGAGGCGAACCGAGGTGGGGGTTGGCCACCTCCAGAAGCACTGGCATCCACCGCTCGAGGCGCTCCTTGATGAGGTTGGCGGTCAGGTCCGTCAGGACTGTCGTGACGTTGTGATATCGGTCGAGGATTCCCGGCACCACGAAGCGCCGCACGGGAGGGCGTAGAACCCACGGCAGCGACGCCACGAACACATCGCTGTCCAGGTCTGGTCGGCCGTCAGCGTCACGAAGCATCGGGGTGGTGATGTCGAAATAGACCAGTCGACCGTCTGACACCGCCCAGTTCGAAAGCTGAGCATCGAGCCCGACTCGCCGGTCAACGGTGGCCACCACCGAGTCGACAATCCCCTCAAGCATGGGTCTCACCTCGGGTCCACCATCTCGGGCTATCGCGCAGGCCATCGCATCGGGGGCCAGGACCGGCTGGATGCAGTAGAGGATCGTCGTTCCGTCGGGCCCCGAGACCCGCTGGACGGCGGTGGTGACGACCTCGACTCCACGTTCGGTCAGTGCATCGATATATCGATGCACGGCAGACTCGTACCTGTTGGCGGCCGCGGGGGAAGGAAACGGCGGCAGCCGCTTGCAGGCCCAGGTCGGATGGGCGGCGGGCAGACCCAACACCAGCGAGATCTCGCCCGCCCCGAGCAATCCCAACCCCTCGGCCCGACCCGTTCGCAGCGCAGCCTGGACCGAGTGCTCCAACCGATCGAGCTCGTCATTGCCGATCATGGCTCGAAGGTGGTTCGCACGATGTCGACGAGTTCGCTCACCTCGTCGTCAGAGATGGTGAGCGGGGGCAGGAACTGGAGGACCGAGGTGTCGTGGTTGGCGAACACCGCGAACACCCCGTTGTCGATGAGCCTGCCAGCGGCGGTGATCGCGTCGCCTTCCCCCGGGAAAGCCAGAGCCAGGAAAAGTCCGCGGCCGCGCACCTCGAAGGGGAGACCGGCAAGGTCGTGGCGTAGACGCTCCCCGACCGAGCGGACACGGTCCCCGAAGCCCGGAGCCTCGATCACGTCGAGGACCGCCAGGGCCGCCGCACAGCCGACCTCGGAACCTCCGAAGGTCGAGACGTGCACGAAGGGATGGTCGTCGAAGAAGGCGAGCAGTTGGGCTGTCATCAGCGTGGCGGTGATGGGGTAGAGGCCACCGCTGAGTCCCTTGCCGGTGGTCACCATGTCGGGCTGCACCCCCTCCTGCTCGTAGTACCAGCAGGTCCCGGTACGGCCCAGGCCCGTCTGCACTTCATCGAGGATCAGCAGCGCTCCCCGGTCTCGACAGAGTTGTTGGACTCCAGCCAGATAGCCGGGGGAGGGGACCGTCATACCCAGGGTGGCGGGGATCGGTTCGAGGATCACCGCGGCGGTGGTGTCGTCGATGGCAGCATCCATCGCCATGAGGTGATCGAAGGGGACCTGGGTGAACCCGGGCGGGTTCGGCCCGAACGGGTCGCGGTACTCGGGGTCGCCGGCGGCCAGGGCCAGTCCGGTGTGGCCGTGGTAGCCGCCCGCCGCCGACACGATCCCGGTTCTCCCGGTGTGGCCCCGGGCGATCTTGATTGCCAGGTCGTTCGCTTCGCCTCCCGCCACCCCGAACACCACACCGTTGAGCAGGCCTCCGGTGGTGGCGGCCAGCCGTTCAGCCAGTGCTGCCCTCATACCCGATACGAGGTGGTGATTGCCGATGTCGAGGTGGTCGAGCGCGCTTCGGAGCGCGCTGATGACCAGCGGATTGCGGTGCCCGAGGTTGAACACTCCGCCGTTGCAGTGGCAGTTGAGGAACCGGCGGCCGTCGAAGGCGTGCGTGAAGTGCGATCCGCTCCGCTCGCCCATGATCAGGTCGATTCCCAGTGCCTCGAAGGCGGCGACCTTTCCGGCGTTGACGTGGGCCGCGAAGGCGGCGTTGGTTTCCGCCGCCGAGCGGTATGGCTGGTCGGTCAAGTTGTCGCTCCTTCGAGGGAGCTCTGGTTGGTGGCCAGGCCCGCCCGGTCGTCACGGATGCGCCAATAGCGACGTACAAGTGGAGGGCGGCGGTCGGCATGCTCCGTCGCTCCCAGCTCACGGGTCCAACGGTCCAACAATTCATCGGCCGAGGCGAACGCTTCTGCGGGAGAAGGGGGGGTGCTCAACCAGGCTTGCTCGGTGGCGTCTCGCTCAGGGGCGAACCGGCGAGCGAACGCTTCGGGGTCCCGCATTGCTCGGCGGTGGAGCAGCTCATGGCGCCACCACAAGGTGGTGGGATCGAAGCGGTCGGTCGGAGCAGGGCCGAGATCGACGGGATCGACCACCGACACCGGTTTGAACAACCCGGTGCACGGCGCCGCGGTGGCGGTTACCCAATGGGTCGTATCGGCGGGGGTGAGGTCGGCCACCCAGGACGCAGTGGTCTGAGAGGCTGCGGCAACGCCGCCTGCGTGCATGCACGGTGCGGACATAGCACCTGTCATGAAGGAGTAGTCGGGGTCGGCTCCGTCGGTTCCGTGGTCGCGCAGGATCGAGAACATGTCCCCGACCGTGGTGGCGGTCGCCGCTCGACGCTGGGTCAGTTGCCGACGGATGCGACAGCGGGAAAAGTGGGTCTTCAGTCGTTCGTGGTGCCGTTGTGCGAAGCCGTCGATGGTCAGGCCGTTGCTGATGGAGCGGGCTCCGGTGGTGACAGCCTCGGTCGCCCAGTCCCGGCCAGCGGTTTCGAGCACCATCGCTCCCGACGGGTCGGCCGCGATGAAGCTGTTGTGGTAGGTGAACGACCGGTCCTCGTGACCGCAGCCCCCGCCCTGGCCGTACCGCTCGATCAGGTCGACCATGACCTCGACGGCCTCCGCCGCGGTGGTGGCCCGCTCGAGAGCGAGTCTCAACAGGTCCATTCCGGTGAGGCCGGTCTTGGCGTAGGGCTGGTCTGTGAACACGGCTTCGTTGCCGATGACGAGGCCGTGTTCGTTCGCTCCGATCTCCGCACCCCACATCCAAAAGGGTCGGCTCAACAACACGGCATGGGTTTGGGTTACCTGGTCCACCTCGGTCCAGGTGCAACGGAGCCGAGCCCCGGGCTGGTGGGTGCGTCTCGCCTGCCACTCGAGGATCTGGGCCTCGTTGGGGTCGCGGTCGGAGTTCTTGGCGAACAGAACCCCGTCGGGTCCAACCACGACCATCGTGTCGCACACGCCGGGGACGTTATCGGGGTGTCATGGCCTGCGCTCTGGGATGGGGAGCCTCGCCACCGTGGCGAACGCCGGTAGTGTCGAGATCGTGGACCGGCGTTATCTGGTGGTCGCCTGCCTGGGCTGGGCGGTTGTCGGGGCCGGAATCGCGCTGTCGGGAATGGGGGAGGTGAACCAGGACGCCCTGGCGGTGGTGTGGTCGGCGATGGTGGTGGGTGTCGTCTCCGCGCTGGTGGCGGGATGGTTCGCCTACCGCGACCAGCCCCGCTGGGCCGGGGTCGCACTCGTCGTCTCGGTGGTGATCCCGACGTGGTTTGCGGTGTGGCTCAACCTGGTGCCTCTGGTCGGCGGGGTGTTGCTCATCGCCCGGTCGAGCGGGCGGTCAGGTAGTCGAGCCGAGCCTGCTGGCAGTCTGGGTCGTGCAGGGCGGTGACGAGCGAGTCGGCGTCGGACCAGGATCGCGCCGAACCCACCATCTGACTCGGGCTCACATCGAGGACCTGTTCGGCGACGTCGAGGCGCGCTCAGGTTGAACGGCGGCGAGCCTGGCGTCGGGATGCGGTCAGCAGGGTCTTTGCGCCGTCGATGATCCCGTCGACCAGGTGATCGATGTCGGGGGCGACGTCGGGGCAGGCGATGATCCCGATGTCGACGTTGGTCAGATTGGACAGGACGGTGATGTTCAGCGCCGCGCCCTCGACCAGGGGGCCGAAGGGGAAGACGCCCTTCACCTGCGCCCCGGCGATATAGAGCGGTATCGGCGGCCCGGGCACGTTGGAGATAACCAGGTTGTGGATGGGAGTCAGCCGGTCGGCCAGGCCGGCCGAGGAGTAGAGGCGGCTACCCATGCGGATGACGGCGGGGGGAGTCAGCTCGGTGACGTCGCCGATGATGTCGGCGCTCAACACCCCGTGGACGACCTTGGCGTCGCGGGTGTCGGCCTGCACGGCCCGGAGCTGTTCGACGGGATCTCCGAGGTGGACCGGGAGCCGGACGAACATGTTCGACACCTGGTTGGTGGCACGGGGGTCGGCGGTCCGGCCGTGGACCGACACCGGGACGCTCACCACCAAAGGACGCTCCAATTCCTGGCCGTGGTCGGCGAGATAGCTCCGAAGGGCCCGGGTGCAGGCGGTCAGGACCACGTCGTTGACGGTGGTCCCGAACGTGTCCTTCACCTTCTTCACATCGGCGAGCGGCACCGATCCGAAGGCCACCGACCGGCGCGAGGTGAGAGACCGGTTGAAGAAGGTGCGGGGGGCATCGAAAGGGCGGGCCATGGTGGCCGCATCGTCGCCCTTGACCACCATCCCCCGGGCCAGTCGCCCGGCCGAGGCGGCCGAGCGGCCCAGCGCCCGGGCCCCACGGAGAGGATCGGTGGCACGCGACGCGACCGCCCCCAACAGGAGCCGGGCCTGACCGGGAAGGCGGGGAGGCTCGAAGGGCTCGGGGTCCGCCGCTTCGCTCCGGTCGGGGGCGAGGTCGATCAGTTCGGTCATGAAGTCGGTGCCGGTCGTTCCGTCGACCGCGACATGGTGGATCTTGGTGGCCATGGCGATGCACCCGTCGGCCAACCCTTCGATCAGGTGCATGTCCCACAGGGGCAACGAATGGTCGAGCGGGTGAGAAGCGAAGTCACCTACCCAGTCCGCGAGGTCAGCGGCCGTCGCCGCGCCCCCTAGGTCGGTCTGGTGGATGTGGTTGTCGATGTCGAAGTCGGGGTCGTCGACCCAGACCGGGTGATCGATGCCGAGGGGCGAAGCCAGCAGTCGCTTGCGGAACACCGGGATCCGGGGCAGGCGGCTCAGGAGGTGGGCGCGGAAGGTCTCGAAGGAGTAGCCGTCGGGCATGGTCGACGGATCGAGTACCAGTACCCCGGTGACGTGCATCCGGATGACCGGGTTCTCCATGTACAAGAAGGCAGCGTCGGCAGCCGAGATTCGCTCCACTCGTCAACTCTGCCAGCCGACGCACAGTCGCACCGCTTCCCGCCAAGGCTGGGAGCAGAAGCTGGGCTCAGGTGCCGGGGTGAGCCTGGGAGGCGAAGAGGTCCAGTCCCAGTCCCCGTGACAGGTAGCGGGTGGCCAGTTGGCCGCGCACGCTGTTGCCCGCGGGATCGAGCCGGGGCGAATAGGTGCCCAGACCGCCCTTGCCGGGTGAAACGGTGACGATTCCGCCCCCGATCCCGCTCTTGGCCGGGAGCCCCACGTCGTAGAGCCAGTCACCAGAGGTCTCGTACATCCCGGCCGTGGCCATCACCGCCAGGGTGGCCCGACAGGCCGACTGGTCGACCACCTGCTCGCCGGTCAGGGGGTTGACCCCGCCGTCGGCCAGGGTGGCTCCCATCACCGCCAGGTCGACCGCGGTCACCGACAGGCAACTCTGACGGGTGTAGACCTCGACCGCCTCGTTGGGCCCGCAGCCCAAGGCCCCGGCATCGTGGAGCAGACGGGCGATGGCCCGGTTCCGGTGGTTGGTGGCGGTCGCCGACGTGAACACGTCGTGGTCGAGGGTCAGCTCGCGTCCGGCGAAGCGGGACAGGTATCCGACGACGAAGCTCCAGCGGTCCTCCACCCCGGTACCGGGGCTGAGGCTGGTGGTGGCGATCGCCCCCGGGTTGACCATGGGGTTGGTTCTGCCGCCGGGCGACCGCTCGATGGCGCTCACCGAGTTGAAGGGGAGCCCGGTGGCGTTGAGGCCGACCATCTTGCGTACCGCATCCTGACCCACCTGTTGGTAGACGGCGGCGAACACGAACGGCTTGGCCACGCTCATGATGGTGAAAGGGACCGTGGCGTCGCCCACCTGCCAGGTGGCGCCGGCGACGTCGACGACGGCCAAACCGAAACGGTCCGGGTCCGCTGTCTGCAGGGCCGGATACACCGATGACGTGATCCCGGTGTCGTCGGATCGATAGGCGCGGTGAGCCTCCTCGAGCAAGGTATGGACGCGCTCGCCGTCGGGCAGGTGACCGGTGGATACATAGGGGCCTGGCACCTGATCGTCGTCGAGGTGTCTCATCGGGTGTACTCCGCTCGTGCGCTGACCCCTACGACCCGGTGGGGAGCGAGCGACCCGGAGGAGTGGCCAAGATGGATGGATGACGTGGCCAGCGGGTGCCCCAGTACGGGGTGTTCGGGGCGTCGTCTGGTCATTTGGCTCCTTCGGAACCGGGCGCGGCTTGTAGCTGGTTGATGGCGGCCGCGAGTTCGAGATCTCTCCAGGTGACTCCACCGGCATCGTGGGACGTGAGGACGATGGTTACCCGGTTCCAACTGTTCGACCAGTCGGGGTGGTGGTCGTGACGCTCGGCCAGGAGCGCAACCCGCGTCACGAACGCGAACGCTTCGGAGAAATCTCTGAACGCGAAGTCACGGCGGATCCCCGTCTCGGTTGGCGCCCAGCCGTCCGGTGGTTCGGAACTTGGGTCTGGCATGGCCTGATTCTGTCTGAGGACTCACCTCTGGCGCGTGGTCCCGGCATCCGCTCCCTTGGCCGGCCCAGCGCGCCCGAGTGGGTGACAGTGTGGGCCGGCGAACAAATTCGCCGAGACCCGAGACGCGGCTCCGCTGGAGGGTCACAATTACCCCATGACTGGCTCGCGCCGATCTGGCTCAGGCGGAACCCCCCGGTCCGGTCGAGACCGGTCGATGACTCGCGAGAGTCTCCTTCCGTCGCACGAGCCATCGGAGGTGAATCCCCAGCAGCAGGACCTGGCGAGCGGTTTGGTGTCCGAACTGTCACCGGCACTGGCCGAGATGCTCACGGCTGCCTCCGTTCTCGGGCTCCAAGGGGACACTCGAACGCTTGCCGGCGTGCTCGGTCTCGGGGTGGAGACGGTCGTGGACCTGCTCGACGAGGCTGAAGCAAGAGGGCTATGTCATCCAGAGGTCCCAGGGCGGTGGCGCTTTGAGCGCGAGAGCGCCCTGGACGTGTTCTACCGACACTCATCTTCGGTGGGACGAGCGTCGCTGCACGCAAAGGCGGTTGAGATCCTTGGAGCAGACCCGACGACGCCACCGGAGGTCCTCGCCCACCATGCGATGGCTGCCCAGCCGCTCTTCGACGCCGAAAGGGCGGTTGCTCTGGCCGCCGCAGCGGGCGAGGCGGCGCTGCGACGGCACGGCTATCGGGACGCGCTGGTCTGGTTTCAGCTGGCGTTGGACACCGCACCGGCACATCAGGCGCTGAGGTGGCGGGCAGACCTAATGGTGCGGTGCGGTGACGCACATCGCCGCCTCGGTGCCGCCGACGCGGCGCGCAAGGACTATCACGGTGCGACCCAGCTAACTGATGACCCCCAACTGCTGGCACGGGCAGCTCTCGGTTACGCCGATCCCGGAGCGGATCTTGGGATCGCCTACAGGAACGAGGACCGGTCCGTTTCTGACATGTTGGATCGAGCGATCCGTGCCCAACCCGACTGTGACAGCGCGGACCTGGCCAGGCTCGAGGCCCGATTGGCGGCGGAGCTCTATTTCTCCGACGAGTCTGCTCGTGCGCGGACGTTGGTCGACACCGCGATGTCGAGAGCGGCTCGTGTCGGTGACCTCGGAGTGCAAATTGGAGCGGGGGCGGTGCGCCACGACGCGTTCGTCGTCGGTCAGTCCGACCTGAGCGATCAGTTGGCTGGGTCGGAGCAACTCCTGATGTGGGCTCGACAGGACGGAAGGCCGTTGGGCCTTCTCATCGCGCACCGAGCGCGCGTATTTGATCTGCTGAGCGCGGGGCTGATCACCGATGTGGACTTGGAGATCCTGGGCTTCCGTCGGGTCGCTGAACCTCTGAACAACCCGGCCTTTCTGTGGTGGCCTGCGCTGTGGGCATCGATGCGGGCCTTGTTGGAGGGCCGGCATGAGCAGGCCGAGATTGCCGCCGAGGCAGCATTTGACATCGGGGCCGGCCCATTCGAAAACCTGGCCTTCACCAACATGTCGTTTCTCCTGTTCTTCTTGAGGCGGGAGCAGGGCCGGTTTGCCGAGATGGAGTCGGCGACGCGGGCCGCCGCCGAAGCACAAGCCGATATCCCGGCAATTCGGGTGGCGCTGGCATTCCTGTTGGCCGAAACCGGAAAGCTCGATGAGGCGCGGGACCGTCTCAGGGCCATCGACGACGTGGAGCTCGGTCGGCTGAGGGATCGCAACTGGCCGGCATCGTGGTTCCAGCTCGCACGCGTCGTTGCGGTAACCGGCGCGTCCGAGTTGGCTCATGTCCTGCTGGAGGGCAGTCGACGTCCAACTGAGCGGTGTGTGAACGTGTCGCTGGGAACGGTCTGTCTTGGATCTAGAGATCTCGCCTTGGCGTGGTTGTTTCACACGGTCGGAGAGCTGGATCTCGCCGAGGGGCATTACACCGAAGCGGAACGCGTTAACGCTCAGATCGGCGCGCGCTCCTGGTTGGCGCAGGCTCAGGCAGACCACGCACGTCTCTTGCTCGATCGGGGTCGACCCGAGGACCGGGAGGAGGCTCGCGCCCTGGCGGAGGCGGCTGCGGTCCAAGTCGAGCTCGGGTTGAGATGCCTGGCGCTGACGGTCGAGGAACTCAACGGGAGGCTCGACAGCCCGAGCGCCGACGCCCCGCCGCCCGGCGCGGAGCTTCTTCCCTTGTTCCGGGGCACCGGGGACATCTGGCGGGTCAGCTTCCGGGGTCGAGAGGTGGAACTGCCTCGGACCAGGGGACTCGGGGATATTGCCTACCTTCTGGCCCGACCCAACGAGTCCGTCTCGGTGATGGAGCTAGCGGGTGAAGGCGGTCACCTGAGCGTTGCCCGTGGCGAGCCCGTATTCGACGAGCGGGCAAGGCGTGACATCCGCGAACGGCTTCGCGCCCTCGAGGCAGAAATCGATGTCGCAGAGATGACCGGAGACGGGGCACGGGCGGGGGAGGCCCGTGAGAAGCGACAGGCACTGGCCGAGGCGGTTGTGCGCGACCTGGGGTTGGGCGGTCGGTCCCGTCAGTTCGACGATCCGTTGGAACGGGCGAGGAAGACCGTCTCCAAACGGATTCGGCGGGCCATCGGCTCCGTCGGCGAGGTGCATCCCGAACTTGGCCGGCACCTGGACCGTTCGATCGACACCGGAGCGTGGTGTGCCTACCGGCCGTCGGACTCGATTGATTGGCAGACCTGACATCTCGTGTCGCGACGCGACATGCGATGTCGCGCCTATCTGGTGGAGGGCGCCACAAGGGGCGCCAGACCGGAGGTTCGGACATGGAGATCGATCAGGCTCGCCTGGAAGCATTCATCGGTCAGTTCGCGGGTGATTTCGGGGCTGCGCTCCATGCGTCGACGGTGGTCATCGGTGACAAGCTGGGGCTGTACCGGGCATTGGCCGATGTGGGACCCGCTGACGCATCGGCGGTCGCCCGCGCCTCGGTCTGTGACGAGCGACTTGTTCAGGAGTGGCTGAACGCCCAGCTTGCCTCGGGCTACTGCAGCTACGACCCCGACAGCGGGGAGTATTGGCTGGAGCCTGAGCAGGTGGCGGTCCTTGCGGACCAGTCCAGCCCTGCGTTCATGGCGGGTGCCATGACAATTGCGGTTTCGACGGCCAAGGATGAGGAGAAGGTGCGGGCTGCCTTTCTGGAGGGAAAGGGCCTCGGCTGGCACGAACACCACCACGATCTGTTCCATGGAACAGAGCGGCTGTTCAAACCCGGTTACGTGGCCAACCTGGTTTCATCATGGATCCCGGCGCTCGACGGGGTGGAGGCCGGCCTGGTCGCAGGAGGTCGGATCGCCGACCTGGGTTGTGGCCATGGTGCGTCGTCGATCCTGTTGGCTTCAGCCTTCCCGAACTGCACCGTGCACGGGTTCGATTACCACCGAGGTTCGATCGACATCGCCCGCAAGCGATCCAGCGAATCTGGGGTGGCCGACCGGGTCCAGTTCGACGTCGCGTCAGCGGATGCCTACCCGGGTATCGACTTCGACCTTGTTTGCACTTTCGACGCGCTGCACGACATGGGTGACCCGCTCGCTACCGCTCGCCATGTCCGACGGTCGTTGAAGGAGGGTGGGAGCTGGCTCCTCGTCGAGCCGATGGCGGGAGAGAGGCCGGAGGACAACGTCAATCCCGTTGGCCGCATCTTCTACTCGGCATCCACGTTCATCTGCACGCCGGCAGCTCAAGCACAGGACGGCGGATACGCGCTCGGCGCCCAGGCGTCCGAGCAGGTCCTGTCGTCGATCATGGTTGAAGCCGGATTCAGCCGCTTCCATCGGGCGACCGAGACACCGTTCAACCGAGTGTTCCAGGTGCAGCCCTGAAGTACGGATGCCGGCTGCAGGGCTGGGCAAGGAGGGTCGGTACTCTTGTGTCGATGGCGGTTACCACCTGATGCACCGTCTGACCCTGGTGGCGAGCCTCCCTGAGGTAGGCCAACGAGATCTGGTGTTGCCGAACGGTCGCGATGTGGAGAACCGGTCGTTGAATGGCTCAATGGCGGCCGAGTTGGGCTGTGCGGGGATGATCCTGTGCGGAACGGATGGTTCGGCGAGACTGACGGCTCAGCGGCTTGGATGGTCAGCTCTGCCGACCGAGGCCCTTCGGGCACGGAATCTCGGGGATTGGGCCGGTTGCTCGTTGCCGGTCCTCGCCGAACACGACTTCGATGCGGTGACCCGGTTTCAGCGGGAGATGTCGTTTGTCCCACCCGGGGGTGAGTCCTTGCTCGATGTCGCCGACCGGCTCAAGGGCTGGTTGAAGGACGTGTCAACTTCGGCGGCCGGGCGATCTGTCGCTGTGGTCGAGCCCGGCGTTGTGCGGGCCATGGTCGCTGTGGTGCTCGCCGCGCCCGAGGCGATGCAACGCCTCGACGTCGAG
>JAGQSO010000092.1 GCA_020439505.1 Acidimicrobiales bacterium | reverse complement strand
GAGGTGACCAGCCCCGGCCTGGAACGCCCGTTGCGCACCCCCGAGCATTTCGTCCGGGCCGTCGGCTCCACCGTCACCGTCAAGACCCGCGCCGGGGTACCGGGAGATCGACGGTTGAAGGGCGAGTTGACCTCGGCCGACGACGACGGGTTCACCGTCATCCCCGAAGGCACCACTGAGCCGAGAACCGTCGCCTACACCGACATCGAACGGGTGCGAACCGTCTTCGAGTGGGGCCCTGCTCCCAAACCCGGCAAGCCGGGCGGAGGAGCGAACAAGGCGGCGGGCGCCAAGAAGACCAAGACACCCAGCACCAAGCAGTCGTCCACCGAGAAGAAGGCAGCGAAGTCATGAACGACGACATGATGGAGGCCCTGCGGGCCCTGGCCACCGAGAAGGGCATCACCCCCGAGACCCTCATGGGCGCTCTGGCCGACGCCCTGGAGTCGGCCTACAAGCGTCTCCCCGACGCCTACGAGTACGCGTGGGCGACCATCGATCCCGTCACCGGTGAGATGAGGGTCACCGCCCAGGAGCTCGACGAGGACGGCAACCCCTACGGTCCCGAGCTCGACGTCACCCCCGACAAGGACACCCTCGGCCGCATCGCAGCCCAGACCTTCAAGCAGGTCATGATGCAGCGCCTGCGCGAGGTCGACCGGGAGATGAAGTACGACGAGTACGCCGGACGCGAAGGCGACATCGTCACTGGGATCATCCAACAGACCGATGCCCGCTACACCCTGTTGGACCTCGGTCGGGTCGAGGCTCTGCTGCCCCAGGCCGAACAGGTTCCCTACGAGCGGCCCGAGCCCAACAGTCGCCTCAAGGCCTACATCGTCGAGGTCCGCAAGACCGCCAAGGGCCCCCAGATCGTGGTCAGCCGCACCCACCCCGGTCTCATCAAGCGCCTGTTCGACCTCGAGGTCCCCGAGATCGCCGACGGCATCGTGGAGATCAAGGCCTGCGCCCGTGAACCCGGGCACCGCACCAAGATCGCGGTGTGGTCCAACGACTCCAACGTCGACCCCGTCGGGGCCTGTGTCGGGGCCCGCGGCGCCCGTGTGCGTATGGTCGTCAACGAGCTGCGGGGCGAGAAGATCGACATCGTCCCGTTCTCCGATGACCTGCCTGACTTCGTGGCCAAGGCCCTCCAGCCCGCCAAGGTCAAAGAGGTGCGCATCCACGAGGACACCGGCACCGCCGAGGTGATCGTCCCCGACTACCAGCTCTCCCTCGCCATCGGCAAGGAAGGCCAGAACGCCCGCCTCGCCGCCCGGCTCACCGGCTGGCGCGTCGACATCAAGAGCGAAACCCAGCTCGCCGAGGAAGAGTCCTACCGCACCGACGACTGGGCCCAGGGCGAATGGGTCATCGATCCCGAGTCCGGTGAGCAGGTCTGGGTGCCCGCCGACGGCGGCGAAGCCGTGTCGGCCGAGGAATGGGCAGCCACCGAACCCGCCGAGGGCGATGACGGGGCGGGCGACGGCGCCGAGGCCGATGCTGGGTCTCCGGCCGCCGAGGATGCCGTTTCGGAGCCCGAAGACGACGCCGGTGCCGAGACCTCCGCCGACGACAACGCGACCGACCCGTCCCTCGCCGAGGGTGACGAGACCGACGATGGTGAGGGTGAGGACGGCGCGGCCGAGGAGCCGACCGACGAGCAGTAGTCGGGTACCGCTGCGTACCTGCATCGGATGCCGGACCACCCGGCCAGCCGTCGAGCTGGTCCGGGTGGCCCGAGCCGCCGACGGATCCCTCAAACCCGGCCGTACACTGCCGGGTCGAGGGGCCTGGCTCTGTCCAGGCTCACCGGCCTGCCTGGACACGGCCGCCCGCAAGGGGGGATTCGACCGGGCGTTCAAGACCCGGATCGACCGCTCCGCGATCGACGCCCTCCGTCTCCTTTTCGAGGGCGGGGAGACCGAGTCGGGAACCGACTTCGTGCCTGGCACCCCGCCTGCGCGAGACTAGGAAGCCGTGCCCACCGGGGCACACCGCCGCACGCACTGAACAGAAGGGCTGGCGAACCCACTTTGGCAGCAAAGATCCGCGTCCACGAGCTCGCCAAGGAGCTCGGTCTCACCAACAAGGAGACCCTCGACCTGGCTCTCGACCTCGGCATCGGGGTCAAGACCCACTCGTCGGGCATCGAAGAGGCGCAGGCCGATCGCGTCCGTCGCAAGGCGGAGCGCGAGGGGTTGATCCGAGACCAGCAGCCCGAGGAACCCGCTCCCGCCAAGAAGGCGGCCAAGAAGCCGGCGAAAAAGCCCGAGGACGCCCCCGTCGTCGACGAGACGACCGACTCTCCGGCGCCGACGCCCGACGCCGAACAGCCCGCCCCGGCTCCCGAGCCCGAGCCCGAGCCCGAGCCGAAGCCCGAGGTCGCCGAGCCCGCTCCCACTCCGGAGCCGGTGGCCGAGGATCTGCCGGCGACCACCGACACCGAGTCGGCCCCCACCGAGCAGACCCCTGCCAGCGAGGCGCGCCCGGCACCCGCCGTGCCCTCGGACCGTCCTGTGGTTCGCTCCAGCGGAGCCCAGATGCCGCCCCGTCCCGCTCCGGTGCGTGAAGAACCTCCGGCCAGGCCTGTCGCCCCGGCCGCACCCGCGGTGCCCGCTGCCCGCGCCCCCCAGCCTCCGGTGCCCAAGCCCCGGCCGGTACCAGGGGCCGACGGTGGCCCCGCTGGGCCACCGGTCTCCTCGTCGGGTAAGCCGATCCCCCCGCCTCCGCCGCCTCGCTCCATGAGCGGCAAGCCGATCCCGCCGCCTCCCGGTATGGGTGGCCGCACCGCGGCCCGTCCCGCCGGTCCCGGTGGACCCGGTGCCCCCGGGGTCCGCTCCGGTGCTCCCGGGGCCGCTCGTCCCGGTGCCCCGCGCCCGGCCGGTGGGCCCCGCGCTTCGGTGCCCGGTGCCGGCGTCGGCCAGGGTCGCCCCGGTGGTGGTCCTGGCGGCGGTCCCGGTGGTGGCCCCGGCGGTCGCCCCGGCGGTCCGGCCGGTCGCAGGCCTCCCCGTCGCAAGGGCCGTCGTCGCCGCAGCCGCGAGGAGCTGCAGCCGATGGACCTGCCGTCCTACACCCCCGACAACTCCCCGGTTCCCGAGGGAGAGATCGTGGTGGAGCGGGCCTCGACCCCACAGGACCTCGGTCCCCGCCTGAACCGCACCGCGGCCGACGTGGTCCGTTTCCTGCTCCAGCAGGGCGAGATGGTCACCGCTACCCAGTCACTCAGCGATGACATGATCGAGCTCTTCGCGGCCGAGATCGGCGCCGAGATCCGCCTGGTCAACCCCGGTGAGGAGCAGGAGGTCGAACTCCAGGCTCGCCTCGGTGTCGAAGAGCTGATGGACGACGACGACGAGGACGCCGTCAACCGCGCCCCGGTCATCACCGTCATGGGCCACGTCGACCACGGCAAGACCAAGCTGCTCGACCGCATCCGCAACGCCAACGTCCAAGCGGGCGAGGCCGGTGGCATCACCCAACACATCGGTGCCTACCAGGTGATCAAGGACGGTCGCCCGATCACCTTCATCGACACCCCGGGCCACGAGGCGTTCACCGCCATGCGGGCCCGCGGCGCCGATGCCACCGACATCGTGGTGCTGGTGGTGGCCGCCGATGACGGCGTCATGCCCCAGACCCTCGAAGCCATCGACCACGCCCGGGCCGCCGACGTGCCGATCGTGGTGGCGGTCAACAAGATCGACCGCGACAACGCCGATCCCGACAAGGTTCTGGCTCAATTGGCCGAACGTGACCTGGTCCCCGAGGCCTGGGGCGGCGACACCATCGTCTGCCAGATCTCGGCCCTCCAGGGCATCGGCATCGACGAGCTGCTCGAGAACCTCCTGGTGGTGGCCGAGCTCGAAGAGCTCCGGGCCAACCCCGCCGGGCGGGCCCGAGGAGTCGTGCTCGAGGCCCACCTCGACGTGGGTCGCGGCCCCGTCGCCACCATCCTCGTGCAGCGCGGCACCCTCAAGGTCGGTGACCCACTGGTCGCCGGTGCGGCCTGGGGTCGGGTCCGAGCCCTAATCAACGACAAGGGCGAGCAGGTCAAAGAAGCCGGCCCATCCACCCCGGTTCAGGTCCTGGGCCTGTCCGACGTGGCCGACGCCGGCGACGACTTCGTGGTCGCCCCCGACGAGCGCACCGCCGCCAAGGTGGCCGAGCAACGCGAGCACTACCAGCGCATCGCATCCATCTCCGGTTCGGCTTCGGTCGTCCACGGTGGGGCCAAGCTCGAGGACATCTTCAGCCAGATCCAGGCCGGTGAGGTGGCGACGCTCAACCTCATCGTCAAGGCCGACGTGACGGGCTCCCTCGAGGCGGTGGTCAGCAGCCTCAAGAAGCTCGAGCGCGACGAGGTCAAGCTTTCCTTCGTCCGTCAGGGCGTCGGCGGCATCCTCAAGAGCGACATCGAGCTGGCGATGGCATCCAACGCCACCATCATCGGCTTCAACGTGCGCCCTGACCGCCAGGTACGTGAGATGGCCGCGGGTGAGGATGTCGAGATCCGCACCTATGAGGTGATCTACCACCTCATCGAGGACATCGAAGCGGCCATGGTCGGCATGCTGGCCCCCGAGTTCGAAGAGGTGGTCACCGGCGAAGCCGAAGTCCGCGAGATCTTCAGCGTGCCCCGCGTCGGCAAGATCGCCGGCTGCTACGTCACCAACGGTGAGATCACCCGGGGATCCAAGGTCCGCTTCCTGCGGGAGGGCACCATCATCTGGAAGGGTGCCATCGCCTCGCTGCGTCGTTTCAAGGACGACGTGCGCGAGGTCAAGCAGGGCTTCGAGTGCGGCATCGGCCTCACCGACTTCCAGGACCTCAAGCCCGGCGATGTCATCGAGACCTTCGAGGAGCGTGAGATCCCGCGGGTCTGATCCCTCGGCCTCTCGCCAGCGATCCTCACCGACCGCCCGATCTCGGGGGGGCGGGGGTCACGCACCGATCGTTAGCCTTGTCAGCATCGGCCGTCGCCTTGCCGCGCCGCGCCGGTAGTCGCCAGGAGAAGGACAAATGAAGAAGCGCACACCGTCTCGTGACTATCCCCGGACCGCCCGGTTGAACACGTTGGTGCAGGAGATCGTCGCCGAGGAGCTCGAACGGATCGACGACGAACGCCTCGAACTGGTCACGGTGACCTCGGTGGTCGTCGACGGTGATCTCGCCCGGGCCGTCGTCTACTACGACCACGGCAAGGGCGAGGAGGCCGAGGAGCAGATCCAGGAGGCCTTCGGTGAGCTCCGGGGTCGTCTCCAAGGGGCGGTCGGACGCCAGGCCAAGGTGAAGCGCACACCAGAGCTGCGCTTCGAGCCGGACAAGGTGATCCGCAACGCGCTGCGCATCGAGGACGTCCTCCGTGGTCTCAAGGAGGCCGAGCCGGCACCGACCGCCGAGCCGTCGGCCGACGAACCCACGAGACCGTGAGTCGTCGTCCCGACCTCGGCCCCAGCGGGCTGGTGGTGGTGGACAAGCCGGCCGGTTGGACCAGCCACGACGTGGTGGCCAAGAGCCGGGGATTGTTGGGCACCCGCAAGATCGGCCACGCGGGAACCCTGGACCCCGACGCCACCGGGGTGTTGCTGTTGGGGGTGGGCAAGGCGACCCGCCTGCTGCGGTACCTGTCGCCGTTGGGCAAGGCCTACGTCGGTGAGGTCGTGTTCGGCGTCGAGACCTCGACCCTGGACTCCTCGGGTGAGGTCACCGCCACCCACCACATGGCCGACCTCACCCTGGACCGGGTCACCGAGGCGGCAGCCAACTTCGTCGGTCCTATCAACCAGATCCCGCCGATGGTCTCGGCGGTGAAGGTGGACGGCCGGCGGCTCCACGAACTGGCCCGGCAGGGGATCGAGGTGGAGCGCGAGCCGCGGTCGGTGACCATCCACCGCCTCGAGGTCAGGGACGGACCGGCGGGTGAGCCGCTGGTCTTCGAGGTCGAGGTCGAGTGCTCGTCGGGTACCTACATCAGGACGCTGGCGGCCGATCTCGGCCATGCCCTCGGGGGCGGTGCCCACCTGCGGAACCTGCGCCGGACCTCGGTCGGGCCGTTCACCCTGGCCGAAGCGGTGCCGCTCGAGTCGTTGTCTCCCGACCTCGTCCGACCGATGACCGACGTGGTCACCCACCTGGACCCCGTCTTGGCCGATGCGGCCACGGCGGAGGCGGTGACGATGGGCAAGGTGCTCGATCGTGGCGCGCTGGAAGCACAAGGCGAAGGGCCGTGGGCGGTGGTCGATGCCGAAGGATCCCTGCTGGCGGTCTACGAGCCGTTCAGAGGCGACACGGTGAAACCAGCGGTGGTGCTGGTCGCCCGCTGAGGTGGCGGGGGTCACCCGAAGCGCCGAGGGACGCCGCGGCGTGGAACGATGCAGGCCATGACCGGATACGACTATGACGTTGTGGTGGTGGGCTCGGGGTTCGGCGGGAGCGTCACCGCGCTGCGAGCCACCGAGAAGGGATACCGGGTGGCGGTGCTCGAGGCCGGCCGCCGTTTCGACACCAACACCCTGCCCCGTTCGAGCTGGCAGCTCCGCAAGTTCCTGTGGGCGCCCCGCCTCGGACTCCGGGGGATCCAGCGCATCACACCGCTGAAGGACATCGCGGTCCTGTCGGGGGCGGGCGTCGGCGGCGGTTCATTGGTTTACGCCAACACCCTGTACGAACCCCTCGCACCCTTCTACACCGACCCCCAGTGGGGCCACATCACCGACTGGCGGGACGAACTGGCCCCCCACTACGACCAGGCCCGTCGCATGCTGGGGGTGAACGAGGTACCCGAAGACACCCCGGCCGACGCCTACATCCGCCGCCTGGCTGACGAGATGGGGGTTGCCGACACCTACCACCGCACGCCGGTAGGGGTCTGGTTCGGTGAGCCGGGTGAGCGGGTGGCCGACCCGTACTTCGGGGGCGAAGGCCCCGACAAGGTGGGCTGTACCCACTGTGGAAGCTGCATGGTGGGCTGCAAGGTCGGGGCCAAGAACACCCTCGACCGCAACTACCTGTACCTGGCCGAGAAGAACGGCGCGGTGGTCCACCCCGACACCCAGGTGACCGACCTGGAACCCCTCACCGGTGGGGGATGGCGGATCAGCACCGATCGTCCCGGAGCGGTCGTGCGCCACCGGCCCCGCACCTTCACCGCGGAGCGGGTGGTCCTCTCCGCCGGGGTGCTGGGCACCGTGAAGCTGCTGCTGCGGCTCCGTGACGAGGGACGTCTGCCCGCACTTTCGGACCGGCTCGGCGAGGTCGTTCGCACCAACAGCGAGGCCATCGTCGGCGCCTCGGCGCGGGTGGCGATGCCCGAGCTGACCAAGGGGGTGGCCATCACCTCGTCCATCCATCCCGACGCCCAGACCCACATCGAGCCGGTGCGTTACCCGCCCCGCTCCAATGCCATGGGCCTGCTCACGACGGTGCTCGTCGACGGGGGCGGGCGGGTGCCCCGCCAGGCTCGCTTCGCGGCCAAGGTGGTGCGTCACCCGGTGGCCTTCGCCCGTTCGCTGTCGGTGCGTCGGTGGTCCGAACGCTCGATCATCCTGCTGGTCATGCAGAGCCGCAACAACAGCATCAGCCTCCGCCGCAACCAGCGGCTCGACCTGTTGATGAGCGGTCCGGGCCACGGAGAACCGAACCCCACCTACCTACCCGTGGCCAACGAAGCGGCGCGACGGACCGCGGCGATGCTCGACGGAGATCCCTGGGGGGCATGGAACGAGACGATCCTCGACGCGCCCACCACCGCTCACATCCTCGGCGGGTGCGTGATCGGTGACAGCCCTGACAGCGGTGTGATCGACCCCTACCAGCGGGTTTACGGCTACGAGGGCTTGTCGATCGCCGACGGGTCAGCGGTGTCGGCCAACCTGGGGGTGAACCCGTCGTTGACCATCACCGCCATGACCGAAAGGGCGATGAGCCTGTGGCCGAACAAGGGGGCCGACGATCAGCGTCCACCGGTGGGTGAGGGCTACCGGCGGATCCCGGCGGTAGCGCCAGCGGCTCCGGCCGTCCCGGTCGGGGCACCGGCCGAGCTTCGTCCCGGTACCTGATGAGGCGAACCGAGCTTCGGTGGTGAGACCACGCGTTGCCCGATGTCAGCGGCCGTAGCGGCTCATGAACTCGGTCAAAGGGATCGCGGTACTGGTGAGATAGCCCTGGTACTGGTCACAACCGAGGCCACGCAGAACGCTCAGCTGGCTGGGCCTCTCCACCCCTTCCGCCACCGTGGTCAGGCCGGTCCCCCGGGCGATGTCGATGACCGCCCTGGCGATCACCTCGGCCTCGGGATGGCGGTCCAGGTCGGCGACGAAGCGCCGGTCCAACTTGAGCTCCTGGACTGGCAGCTCGCGCAGGTAGGCCAACGACGAATACCCGGTACCGAAGTCATCGATCGACAGTGCGACGCCGATCGATGACAAGGCTTTCAGCCGCTGCCGGGCTCGGCCGAGGTCGGTCATCAGCCCGGTCTCGGTCAGCTCGACGGTGAGGGCCCGGGGTGACAAACCTGCGCGTTCCAACAGGGCGACGAGATCGCTGACGAAACGCGGGTCCTGGACCTGTTGGCTGCTCACGTTGACGCTGAGGCTCATGTCGTCGCGCAACACTCCGGCGCGGACCAGTGCGACGGCATGGTCGATCGTCTCGGCCAGCACCCAGCGTCCGAGGGTGACGATGGTGCCGTTTCGTTCCGCCGCCTCGACCAGGCGGGCGGGGAGCGCCTTGTCGGGATCGGGGTCCTTCCACCGCAAGAGCGCCTCGGCGCCTCGGAGGGCGCCCGTGGCCACGTCGAGGCGGGGCTGGAGGTGGATGGCCAGTGCACGTTGTTCGAGGGCTTCCAGCAGTTCGCTGTCGGCTTCGACCTCACGACGGGAGGCCACATCCATCCCGGGGTCGTAGGTCTGGAAGCCGACACCGCAACGGTGAAGGTGCCGGGCGCTGGCTACCGATGCCCGTCGGAGGAGCTCCTCGGGTTCGACGGTCCCCGCGTCGGCGGTGGCGACCCCAAGGTGTGCCGATACCTGAACGGTTCGGCCACCGAGACTGAGCGGATCCTCGAGTGCCTTCAGTAGGTCATCGGCGAGACGTCCGATGTGGTCGGTGGTCCGGGACGGGCGGGTGTCCCGGCAGAAGGCGTGGACGGCGAACTCGGTTCCTGCCGTCCGAGCCAGGGTGACCCCGAACCCCACCCGTTCCTCCAGTCGGCGGGCCAGGATCGTCAACAACTCGTCACCGACGGTCGTACCCAACCAGTCGTTGATCTGACGGAACCCGCGGACCTTGGCGATCATCAGGACCGATCGGTAGCCCTGGTAGCGCGGCAGGTTGGCGGCCTCTCGGATGGTGGCCAGTAGCCCGACCCGCGAACAAAGTGAGGTGAGGGGATCGGTTCGGTCGGGGGATCCCGGATCGTCGAGCCCCGCCGATGGGGCCGGCGAAGGGGACGGCCCGATTGTGGCCACGGTCGCCCCCCGGCTGGCAGAATCCGTCACGCCATACATGGTAACGGATAGTGGTCACCCGTCGGCGACCAGCACGCTGCGTAGTGATCTGCCGGCCGATGGGCTTCCGCCCGGTTGAGCGACCCTCAGGCGCCTACCGGGTAGGTCCAGTCCTCATCGCTGCGAGGGTGATCAGACCGAGGCTTCGCCTCGGTTTAACCATGCCGTGCTTAGGGTCGGCTCACCTATCGGCTCGCCTCTTAGTCGTGGAGCTGCTGGGCGAGGTAGTTCTCCACGCCGATCGTGTCGATCACGTGGAGCTGGCTCTCGATCCAGTCGGCGTGGGCTTCCTCGTCCACCAACCTGTCGGCGAGCAACTCGCGGGTGCCGTTGTCGCCCTTGGCGACGCACAGGGCGACGGCACGGTTGTAGCGGTCGATCGCTGCCTTCTCGGTGTCGAGCTCCAGGCGCAGCTGCTCGGGCACGTTCTCGCCGACCATGACGGGGTTGTAGCGCTGGAGGTTGGGCACGCCATCGAGATAGAGGATGCGCTCGATGATCTTGTCGGCGTCCTCCATCTCCTCGATCGATTCCTTGCGGGCCACCGCGGCCAGGCGGGGGAAACCCCAGTTCTCGCGCATCTTGGCGTGAATGAAGTACTGGTTGATCGCCGTCAGTTCGGCGGTGAGGATCTCGTTGAGTGCCTCGATGATCTCGGCGTCACCCTGCATGGTCGTAGCTCCCGGTCGCTGGCCGTTGTCCAACTGAACGTAGCAATCCCAGTAAGGGTTCCGAACCTCCAACGGCGCTCGGCAAGGACGCTGAACGTTCCCATCCCCAGCCGTTGTCGTCAGGCGCGCCACATCTCGGACATGTCGGCGGCACTCGCTCGAAGCCGCTTGTGGGACAGACCCCACCCGGACAGATCGGTCAGGGCATGCTCCATGGCGACCGCGACGGCCTGGGTCTCCTGGCTCTCCGGGAAGGAGAGGCCCGCTTGGGGGAGAGGGCGGTCGACGTCGAGTCGGATCTCATAGCGGAGGTTGAAGGCCACCAGCCGGCGGTCGTAGGTGAAGGTGCCGTCGGTGGTGAAGGCCGAACGGAAGATGTCGTGTTCCTCGGCCTCGGCGAGAAGAGCTTCTCGCTGGTCAGAGGTGAGGTCGGCGAACTCGCCTCTGACGACCACCCGGAGGACGTTCACGGCCATGGATGACATTCTCCCCGTGCTGGCCATTGCGGTGCCACCGAAATCGGGAGCAAGGAGGCGGGCGGGTACGTGACCGACGGCTCGGTCGACTGGGCCTGAGTTGGGCTCAGGCGGCGGTGGCGATGGTGACGGTGGTTTCCGAGAGGATGGCGTCCACCACGGGCCGGCATCCACCGCAGCGGGTGCCGGCATTGCAGCTGGCGGCTAGTCCCTCGGCATCGCACGCGCCGGCGGCAACCGCGGCCCGGATCTCGTGATCGCTCACTGCGTTGCAATGACACACAACCATCAGTTGGTAAGTCTGCCTAACCAATTCCGAGATGTCAACCGTTGTCGGGCGTGAAAAGGGTCCTTTTCCGAGGGTTCGACGTCGGGGCGGTCGCGGTGGCCGCGGCGGTCACGCCACGGGGCGTCGGGCTTGTTTGTCATACCCCTTCCGCACGATGTGGGTAGGCCGCCGGAGGTGCGGCCGGGAGGGAGAACAGACCATGGACAAGCGGCAGAGCAGCGAGCCCGTTCCAGCCGTCGGCGCTGAGCTGGCGACCATCATGGAATCTCTGGCGGCGGGTGAGGGCGCGGCAATCCATTGGTTGATCGAGGCCCACCGGGCCGATCTGGCCCGGACGGTGCGGGCCATCGCTAGCGCGCGCAAGCGTTCACTCAACGCCGAGCTGGTCGATGAGCTGGTGTTGGAGGCCGCCCTAGCGGTCAGGGAGGTCGCCGGTGCCTGGCGGCCTGACGGAGCACCCCCGTGGGTGTGGGCCAGAGGCCGGATCCAAGCCGCGGTGGACCGGTGTCTGGGCCTGTTCGGCGACGAGTTGGATCCCGAACGCATGGAGACCGAGGTCGCGCCAGCTCCGCCGGCCCACGAGGAGGAGACGAGCGTCTACCTGAAGCGGTTGGCGGCGTCGGTGCCCGAGGTGCACCTCCTGTGCGAGGGCCTTTCACGGGTGGCGTCACCCCGGGATCAGGCTCTCTTCGTGGAGGTCGGGATCCAGTCCGTGATGGGTGACCCGTCGCCAGCGGTGACGGTGGGAGCCATCTACGGCATGAACCCGGCCAGCGTTCGCCAGCAGAGCCGCCGCACCCGTCTCCGACTCCGCCAACTGGCCGACACGGAGCCTCGGTTCCGGGCTCTGGCCGAGATGGCACTGGTCTCATGACCTCCCGGGCCTCCGCTCGCCACCCCGCGTCGCGTTCTCGGGGGCTGGCGCTGGCCACCGACGCGGCGTCATTGGGGGCCCGCGGCGTCACCGACGTCGCGGGCCCCCATCGCGCCGTAGCGCTCGCGATCCAGGCCATCAGGGGTAATCAGCGTCGAACCGCCCGCTCGTTCGCCCGCGCCTACGGACTCGACGTCGCCTTGGTGGTCGAGATGGAACAAGGCCTGGTTGCCTCGGCCGAGATCCCTTCGGTGCTGCGGGTCCTGACCCCCTTCGAGGTGGTCGAAGCCGCTGTTCGGACCTCGGGTCAGCCCTGAGCGGCGTCCTCTTCGGCCTGGGTCCTGGCCCAGCGGTAGTCGGCCTTGCCGGCGGGGGAACGAACGATCGTCTCTCGGAAGACGAACGCCTTGGGCAGCTTGTAGCGGGCGAGCGAGGCCGAGATCTCCTCCAGGAGCTCCTCGGGGGTGACGGTCTCGCCCTCCGCGCACTGAACGACGGCCACCACCTCCGAACCCCAGCGTTCGCTCGGTCGTCCCACGACCACCACGTCATAGACCCGGGGATGGCGGGCGATCGCCTGCTCGACCTCCTCGGCGTAGATCTTCTCGCCCCCCGAGTTGATGGTCACCGAATCCCGGCCGAGCAGCTCGATGATTCCGTCGGCCTTCCAGTTCGCTCGGTCGCCGGGAACGGCGAAACGGGTTCCACCGATCACAGGGAACGTGGCCTGGGTCTTGGCCTCGTCGCCCAGATAGCCGAGCGGCACGTGACCCCGCTGGGCCAGCCAGCCCGTCTCGGCCGATCCGGGGGCCAGCTCGGCCGACAGATCGGCGGCAACCACCGAGGTCTCAGGTCCGGGCGTGAAGGTTCCGGTGGCGGTGGCTCCCTTCATGGAGGTGTGGCCCATCTGGGCGCCGGTCTCGCTCGAGCCGACCGCGTCGAGGATCACGGCGTGGGGGACCTGCTCCAAGAACCGGTCCTTGAGTGCGGTGTTCAGGGCGGCGCCCCCGCTGACCAGAGCCAGCAGGCCCGACATGTCGTAGCTGCCGGCCTCGAGCTCCTCGACGAGGGGGCGGCCCATGGCGTCACCCACGATCTGGAGGGTCAACACCTTCTCGCGTTCCATGGTGGCGAGGACGTCTGCGGGGTCGAGACGGGTCACATCGGCGGGGAAGACGATCGTGTTGCCGCCGGTCAACCCGGTGAAGGTGGCCCACTGGGCGGCGCCGTGCATCAACGGAGCCACCGACATCATCCTGGCCCCACCGTTGCGTGACGCCTCGACGATGGCGTCGAGGCTGGGGAAGGCCTCGGCCTGGCCGAAGGGGCGCCCGCCCATGGCGGAGATGAAGATGTCGTGTTGACGCCACAGGACGCCCTTGGGCATGCCGGTGGTTCCGCCGGTGTAGAGGATGTACAGGTCGTCGGGTGAGAGCTGGAGCGGGACCCGATCCGAGCTCCCTTCGGCGAGCAGGTCCTCGTAGCGCACCGCCCCGGGCAGGAGGTCGTTGCCGCTGTCGTCGGGCACCTGGACCAGCAGTGCCACGTCGGTGAGGTCGGGGAGGATCTCAGCGAGGGTGGGGGCGAAGGTGTCGTGGAACACGACGATGCGGGCCTTGGAGTTGTCCAGCAGGTAGCGCAACTCGTCGGCTACGTAGCGGTAGTTGACGTTGAGCGGTGCCACCCTGGCCTTGAACGCTCCCAGCATCGACTCGATGTATTCGGGGCCGTTGTGGAGGTAGATCGCCATGTGGTCCTGGCCCGACTGGTGACCGGCGAGCTCGGATCGTTCGGTGTGGCACCCGAAGCCCCGTTGGTGGAGCGCGTTGGCCAGCCTGCGGGTACGCGAGGTGAGCTCGGCGTAGGTGATGGTCGTCTCGGCGGTGATGATGGCCGGCCGATCCGGGTTGGCCGCCGCCACGGCCTCGTTCACCTCGGCGATGTTGTACTGCTCCACGATGTCCCCTGGCGTTGATCTGACGAGTCGTCAGAGGCTAGTGCCGCGACCGGCAACCGTCGCATGGCTCTCGTGCTGTGACTGGCAACCGTTGCAGCACTAGGTGCCATCGGCGCGGCAACGTCAGCGGTGGTCCACTTCGTCGGTGGACGCGTTGATGCGGTCCCTGGCCCAGCTCAGGTCGGGTTTGCCGGTGGGTCGACGGACCAGTTCGTCCACCACCACCATGCGCCGGGGCACCTTGAAGTCGGCGAGGTGCGACCTGACGTGCGCCTCGACCGAGGTGAGGGCCAGATCGACTCCGTCGCGGGCCTGGATGACGGCGGCCACCTGCTCACCGAAACGAGGGTGGGGGACGCCGATCACCACGGCGTCGAACACGCCGGGGTGACCCTTGAGCACCTTCTCCACCTCGTCGGGGAACACCTTCTCCCCGCCCGAGTTGATCGACTGGGAACCTCGGCCCAACAGTGTGATCGACCCGTCGGCCTCGACCCGTGCCAGGTCGCCGGGGACCGCCCAACGGTGCCCGTGCAACGTCACGAACGTGGTGCCGGTGGCGTCGCGGTCCCCCAGATAGCCGAGGGGGATGTGGCCCTTGCGGGCCAGACGCCCCACCAGGCCGCTACCGGGAGGTGCCGGTCGGCCGGCATCGTCGAGCACCGCGGTGTCCTCGTCGACGTGGAACCGGGTGGCCTGTTCGGCCACCTGCCCGGCGAACACCGGCATCTGACCCTGCCCGCCGGTCTCAGACGTTCCGTAGCCGTCGACCACCACAGCCCAGGGCAGGTGTTCCAACAGTTCGGTTCGTACAGTGGGAGACAACACCGCGCCGCCGCTGAGGACCACCACCAACTCGGTCAGGTCCCAGCGGTCGGGCTCGGCGGCCAGAGCGTCGGCCAGGGGCCGGGCGAAGGCGTCACCGACGATCACCAGGATTCCGGCGCGCTCGGATTCGGCTAGGGACCACAGTCGTTCGGCATCGAAATGCTCCCCGGTGTCGACGATCACCGTGCCACCTCGCAGGAGGGTGGAGAGCGCGGTCCAGTGGGCGGTTCCGTGGGTGAACGGAGACGCCGGCAGGCAGCGGGTATGGCCTCCCTTTGCGATCGACACCAACTCGTCGGGGGATTGAACCGGGTCTCCTCCCGGGTTGCCGCCGCCGAGGGCTCCGAACAGGAGGTCCTCGTGGCGCCACAGCACACCTTTGGGCAGTCCGGTCGTACCGCCGGTGTAGATGACGTAGCGGTCGTCGCCGGAACGCTCGACGGTGGGCCGATGATCGGCGGCCCGTGCCAGTCGATCCTCGTAGTCCTCACCCCGTTCGATGACGGTCGGCGAAGCGTCGTGCCCGCTCACCGCGGCCTCGACCTGGCGCCGGAGGTCGGGCTCGACCACGACGACGACCGGGCGTGAGTCCCCGAGGAGATAGGCCAGCTCGTCGGTGGTGTAGCGGGTGTTGACGTTCACCGGGACCGCTCGGACCTTGAACGCTGCGATCATGGCCTCGAGGTATTCGTTGCCGTTGCGGAGCACCAGGGCCACGTGGTCGCCCGGCCCGACTCCCAGGGTTTCGAGTACGTGGGCCAACCGGTTGGAACGTTCGTCGAGGTCGCGGTAGGACAAGCGGCGTTCGGGCGTCACGATCGCCTCGCGTTCGGAGACGACGTCGACCACCGACTCGAGAAGGACCCCCAGGTTCCAGTTGTGCACCGCGGGGGACGGTAGCGGCGGGGGGCTGCGCCCCGAAATCCCTGACCGCCAGCTGGCCAGAGAGGCCGGCCGGTACGTTCGGAGCCCTTCACCGATGGTGGCCGGAGTCATGAACGTGACGAGATCGCCGGTCCGGTCACGCCGGGCGAACCGATCCGAAGTCGGTTCCGTTACGCCACCATGGAGGCATGAGCCCGATCGCCGCTGTCACCCGCGCCGTTTCGCGGCAGCCCGATCAGACTGAGCGGGCCCGTCCCCAGTACTGGCACGACGAGGCCCACACCAGCCACCGTTCCCCTCGGCTGCGTGCCGCGGTCCTCGGAGCCAATGACGGGCTGCTGTCGACCTCCAGCCTGGTGGTGGGGGTCGCCGCCGCCGGCGCGGACCGCGGGGTGCTGTTGGCCACCGGTGTGGCGGCACTGATATCGGGGGCGTCGTCGATGGCCATGGGGGAGTACAGCTCGGTGTCGTCGCAACGCGACGCCGAGGCCGCCGACCTGGCCATGGAGGCCAAGGCGCTACGTGACCATCCGGGCCGCGAGCTGGCCGAGCTGACCGCCAACCTGAAGGCCCGGGGTGTTCCGGCGGATCTGGCCCGGCAGGTGGCCGAGGCCATGACCCAAGCCGACGCCCTCGGAGCCCACGCCCGCGAGGAGTTGGGCATCGACCCCGACCGACTGGCCCGGCCGGTGGAGGCGGCGGTCGCCTCCGCCATCAGCTTCGCCGTTGGGGCGATGGTGCCGATCCTGGTGATCTTGGGTCTCGGCCCCCAGATGTGGGTCGAGACGGTCGTGGTGGCCGCGCTGGTCGGCCTGATAGCCCTCGGGGCGGTCGGAGCCCACCTCGGGGGAGCACCCAAGGGCAGGGCGGCGCTACGCGTGGTGCTCGGAGGCGCCGCCGCGATGGCGGTGACCGGACTGGTGGGCCAGCTCTTCGACGTCTCGGTCTCCTGACCAGGCACCCAGCCCGGTCGAGTGGAGCCCTAGGGACCTAGCGGATAGGTCCAGCCGTCGTCGCTGCGAGGGTAATCAGACCGAGGCTTCGCCTCGGTTTAACCATGCCGTGCTTATGGGTCGGCTCACCTATCGGCTCGCCTCCTTACTCGTAGTAGCGGAAGATGATCTCGCTCACACACGACGGCTTGGAGGCACCCTCCACCTCGAAGGTGAAGGTCATGTACACCTGGGCACCGTTGTTGGGGAGGTCTTCGACCGCGGTGAGCTCGGCCCCGAGGCGCAGATTGGAACCGACGGGCACCGGAGACGGGAAGCGCACCTTCGCACAGCCGTAGTTGACGCCCATCTTGACGCCCTCGACCTTCATGATCTGGGGGGCCAGAGCCGGGCCGAGTGAAAGGGTGAGGTAGCCGTGGGCGATCGGACCTCCGAAGGGGCTCTCGGCCTTGGCGCGCTCGGGATCGACGTGGATCCACTGGTGGTCGCCGGTTGCGTCGGCGAAGGTGTTGACCCGTTCCTGGGTGATCTCCATGTAATCGGAGTAGCCCAGGTGGGTGCCGACGAGTTCCTTGAGTCCGGCGATGCCGTTGATCACGGTGGTCATGGTCCAATAATGACACGCCGACCTGACGACCCGTCAGTTCGGCGGGTGCGCCGGTGGGAGGCGCATCTGGGCAACGTTGGCATCAGCGCACCAGGACGGTCAGGTGTTCGGCCCGGACCGCTTCGGTCAGGACCTCGCCCGGCGCGACCTCGGAGTGATCCCACACCACGCTGCGCTCGACCTTCGCACCCGAGCCGATCCGGGCCGACTCGTCGATCACCGAGCTCCCTCCCGCGGCGGCGAGGTTCGCGTCCAGGTAGTCCCGCGGTGTTCCGCAGTCGATGAAGGCGCCCGGGTGCACCACCAGGTCGACGAGCCCACGATCGAGCTCGGCTCGCCACATCACCTCGTAGAGGCCCGACGGCTCGGGGGCGAGGCCGCTCACCAGCGCGGCCGGGAGCAGCGCCACCCCGCAGTAGCGGAGGGTGCCGAAGTCCGCTTGGCGTCG
>JAGQSO010000091.1 GCA_020439505.1 Acidimicrobiales bacterium | reverse complement strand
CCAGACGTCGGTGTAGCCGAGGTCCTCCAACTCGACGATCCAGTCCCGCTGAGCGTGCAGTGGAACACCATCGATCGGGATGGTCATGCCGTAGCCCTGGTAGGTCATGTCGGCGCAACTTAGTGCCGTGTCCGGCACCTTTGGCGTGGCTCTTGGGTAGTCACCGAGCCTTCACGTGGTCCGGGTCTCGTGGCCCGCCTTCGGCGGACGATTCCTGGTTCCGTCGAGCCCGGTCCTCACTTCGTTGCGGGGGCTCGACGGCATTTGCCCAGTTACTCGCAAGGCTCGCAACAGGGCAAACGATCCTTGGACAGAACGTCAGTGCCGTGTCCGGCACTCCTGGCGTGGCTCTTGGGTAGTCACCGACGCTGTACCTGGTCCGGGTCTCGTGGCCCGCCTTCGGCGGAGGCGTTTTCAGCTTTGTGCGCCGGAAGGCTCTGCCTTTCGGCGGGTGCTAGTTCAGGTGGGTTTGGCGGTGTTTTCGATGCGGGAGAGGTCGGGGCGTGAGCCCAACGAGACGCCCTTGGGGTCCCAGTAGCGCACGATGGTGGACTGCGACGCGGTAGCCATGAGGGTGCCGTCATCGGCCCAGAGGTGGACGGTTCCGTGACCGAAGCCGTTGCCGATTCCGTCGACCTGCACGTCGACGAGGATCCATTCGGTGGGGACGACCTGGATCACCCGCAGGGTGTTGTCGAGGCTGTTGCCGCCGGCGTAGGCGCCGAGGGACTGGCCGATCCCGAACGGCACGTAGTCGCCGAAGATGGCCAGCGCCACCATCGACGTTTCGGTGAGCTCGGGGATCCGCACCCACAGAGCGGTACGCCCACCTGGCATCGGGTTGCCGGGTAGTTCGTCCCAGTCCCGGGCCAAGGCCAAGCGGGCCTCGAGGCGGTTCATGATCGACTCCTCGCCCGGTACCCGCAGGGATCGGGTCGGGCAGTCCTCGGGGCGGGGGACGTCGACGGGTTTGACCCACACCTGGTCCGACGTGGTGGCCCGCTCGCCCAGCGCGGCGTTGACGGTGAATATCTCGCGGTCCTCGACGTGGCCCACGACCCGGGCCTGGGTGCTGTTGCGACCCGACACCGCGACGGTCACGTCGAGGTCCAGTACCGAGCCGGGGGTCGCGTAGGACAGGTATTGGGCCGTAGCCCACACCAGCGGGCGCCCAGTCGCTTTCTCCAAGGCGAGGGCGGCGGCACCGAGCCCGCAACCCCCGAACATGAACCCACCCAACGTCGACAGGCCGGTGGTCACCGGAAGGAACCAGCGGTGCGGGTTGTGGGTGGCCGTGAGGCCGAGGAACTCCTGTGCATCCACGGTTGGTGACCCTACCGAGCAGACCGGGCCGGGCCGAACGGGATGACGGTGGAGCCTTCAGCGCCTACCGTCCCCGGCCAGACGTTCAGCTCGAGGAGTTCACCTTGGCCATTCACCACGTGGTGCTGTTCCGCTTTGCAGATGGGACCGATCCGGTCGCCGTCGAGGCCATGGCCGACGCCCTCCGCCACCTACCGTCCCTGATCCCCCAGGTGGCCGAGTACGCCGTCGGCCCCGACCTGGGGGTATCGGAGGGATCGTGGGACTTCGCGGTGTCGGCTCGGTTTGCCTCGCTGGAGGACTTCGGCACCTACCGGTCCCACCCCGAACACCAGGCCGTCATCAGCGAACACATCGAGCCGATCACCGTCGAGCGCCGATCGGTGCAGTTCGAGTACTGACGCTCGCGGCACCCGACCCACCCGCCAGTACCCGACCTACCCGCCAAGACCCGTCCTTTCCGCTAGGACCGTTTCGAGGAGAACTTCCATGACCGTCACCGATGGACCCTGGGCGGGCGACGCCTGTTCGTTGGTCGAGGCGTTCCGCTCGGGCGAGCGGTCCCCCGCCGAGGAGCTCGAGGCCTCGCTGGCCGCCATCGGGCGCAGCGAGCTCGGAGCATTCGTCTGGATGGACGAGGAGCGAGCACGGGCCCGGGCTGCAACCGCCGACGTCACACTGCCTTTCGGTGGGGTCCCGGTGGGGATCAAGGCCCTGGAGCCGGTCGAGGGATGGCCTTACACCGAGGAGTCCCTGGTCTTCGCCGATCGGATCGCGTCGTACTCGTCGACGTCGCACCGTCGTCTGCTCGCCCGGGGCGGGATCGTCCCGGTGGGTCAGACCCTGGCCTCGGAGTTCGGTGGGCTCAACGTGTCCACCAACAAGATCCACGGAACCTGCACCAACCCGTGGGGCGAAGGGCGATCCGCCGGCGGGTCCTCGGGAGGGTCATCGGCCGCGGTGGCCGGAGGCCTGGTCACCATCGCGTCGGGCGGTGACGGAGGCGGCTCGATCCGCATCCCCGCCGGTTTCTGCGGCCTGGTGGGGATGAAGGGCACCGCGGGGCGCATACCGCGAGGCCCCCGCACCTTGATCCATCCCATGACCGTGGTGCTGGGATGTCAGGCCCGCTCGGTGCGTGACGCGGCGCGGTGGTTCGACGTGGCCAGCGGTTACGACTCGCGCGATCCCTATTCGCTCCCCCGTATCGACGGCTGGGAGCGCGACCTCGGCACCCAGGACCTTCGGGGCCTGAGGGTGGCGATCGCCCCCACCCTGGGTACCGCGGTGGTCCGTCAGGAGATCCAAGACCGCGTCGTGTCGGCGGGCGAGGCGCTGGCCCGAGATGCCGGGCTGACCGTCGTGGACCTCGACGTGAAGTTTCCCAAGCTCGACGTGGCCTGGGCCCTGGGAAACCTGGCCGGCCTGCGCATGGACCTCGAGGGTTTGTGGCCGGAGTGCCGGGACCTGCTGACCCCCGAGATCGCCTTCGGCCTCGACATGGCCGAACAACTGGTGAACCTGGAGAGCAACGCCCGAGGCGAGGCCACCCGCACCCAGGCCAACGAGGCCATGGCCGCGGTGTTCGACCAGGTCGACCTGTTGATCTGTGCCACCAATCCCGACGTGGCGTTCCCCGCTCACGTCACCACCAACACCCGGGTCGGAGACCAGAAGGTCGACATCGGTAACAACGGGGCGCTGACGATCCCCGCCAACATCACCGGTAACCCGGCGGTGTCGGTTCCAATCGAACCCTTCGACGGGCTGCCGGTGGGCATGCAGATCATCGCCCCCCACCACCACGACCAGATCCTCCTCGACCTGGCGTTGAGGATGGAGCGGTCCTGCCCCTGGCCCCTGACGGCACCGGGCTCGCCCCTCTGATCCTCGAACTCCCGGGACCCGGGCTCGCCTGTGACCGGTTTCATCAACGGGTGGTCACCCGGCAGGTTGGCATACCGATCGAACACGTGTACGATTGACCATCGAAGGACACGTTGTCACGCCCCCTGAGGAGAATGACGACATGGCACAGCAGCTCCCCCTCACCAACCCCGCCACCGGGCCGGTCGGATCGGTCCGTTCGGCTTGGAAGCTCGACGAGAAGACCCGTGAGGCCGGCAGGCGGGGCATCGCCTCGGCCCGAGCCGCCCTCGCCGCCCACCGCCCCACCGATGACCACCGCCCTCAGGCTGCATGACCATTACTTGACCGTTCGGTCAAGTAATGCGACTACGCTGACAAGATGACCCCCGCTTCTGACGTCGTAATCGCTGAAGCCGTTCGCACCCCGGTGGGGCGCCGTAACGGCGGTCTGTCCACCAACCATCCCGCCGACACCCTGGGAGCGGTGCTGGGCGCGGTGGTGGATCGGTCGGGCATCGAGCCCGACCGGGTGGGCCAACTGGTGACCGGCTGCGTCAGCCAGATCGGTGAGCAGGCGTTCAACGTCGGCCGGACCGCCTGGTTGGCGGCAGGTCTTCCCCTCTCGGTGGCGGCCACCACCGTCGACACCCAGTGCGGCTCGTCTCAGCAGGCCACCAACGTGGCCACCGCCCTGGTTCAAGCCGGTGTGGTCGACGTGGCCGTCGCCGGCGGCGTCGAGGCCATGAGCCGGGTTCCGATCGGGTCCAACGCCAAAGGCGACTACGGCCGTCCCATCCCCAAGTCCTACTTCGCCCGCTACGAGTTCACGTCCCAGTTCGAGGGAGCAGAGCGCATCGCTGACCGGTGGGGCATCACCCGGACCGATGCGGATGAGTTCGGGCTTCGTTCCCAGACCTTGGCCGCCCAGGCCTGGCAGGAGGGGCGCTTCGACACCCAGATCGTGCCGGTGACGGCACCGGTTCTCGGCGAAGACGGCAAAGCCACCGGCGAGACCGTCACCGTGAGCCGAGACGAGGGCCTGCGGGAGACCACCCTGGAGAAGTTGGCATCGCTCAAGGCGGTGGCCCGCGAAGACGGCGTCCACACCGCCGGATCCTCCTCGCAGATCTCTGACGGTGCCGCCTCCGTCCTGCTCACCACCGCCGGTAAGGCCGACGAGCTCGGCCTGCGGGCCCGGGCCCGGATCCTCGACACCTGCCTGGTCGGTGTGGATCCGGTGCTGATGCTCACCGGCCCCATCGACGCCACCCGGCGACTCCTGGAGCGCACGGGTCTCACCATCGACGACATCGACACCTTCGAGATCAACGAGGCGTTCGCATCGGTGGTACTCGCCTGGGCCCGAGAGCTGGACGTTCCGATGGACAAGGTGAACCCCAACGGCGGGGCCATCGCCCTGGGCCACCCCCTGGGTGGAACCGGAGCGGTCCTGATCACCAAGGCCCTCCACGAACTGGAGCGCACCGGAGGTCGCTACGGCCTCATCTCCATGTGCTGTGGCGGCGGGCTGGGTACCGGCACCATCATCGAGCGTCTCTGACGCCACCCTCGCGGCCTCGGCCGACGGAAGTTCCCAACCCATCCGGGAGAACACCGTGTCCCGCGCCGCCCCCACCACCCTCTCAACAACCCAACCGGGCCGGACCCGCCCACCGTGGGGAAGTCGCCTCCGATGCGCCGTCGTCCTGACCGCCGCGGCACTCGCGGGCGCCACGGTCACCTCCGCCTGCACCCGCTCCGACGGACCGACCACCGCCGCCCTACCCGACGGCGGTTCTGCTCTGGTGGCCCAGGTCGCAGAGGTGACCGACGGGGACACCGTGACGCTTTCCTGGCCGGGACTCCCACCCGAACGAGCCCGTCTGATCGGCCTCGACACCCCCGAGACGGTCAAACCCAACTCGCCCGTCGAGTGTTACGGACCCGAGGCATCGGCCCGAACCAAGGCCCTCCTCCCGGCGGGAACCGAGGTCCTGGTTCAACGCGACGTGGAGGCCCGCGACCGCTACGGCCGTCTGCTCGTCTACCTGTGGCGGAGCAGCGACAACATGTTCGTCAACCGAGCCCTCTTGGCCGACGGGTACGGAACTGTCCTTTCCATCGCCCCCAACACGACCCGACGAGCCCAGATGGCCGAAGCCGAGCGGTCTGCCCGCACCGCCGGCCGGGGCCTGTGGGGTGCGTGCGCAGCGCCGGGCGGGCGATAGCGTCCAACCCGATGACCGAGCTGACCGAACGTCTCGGGTTGGGCCCCGACACCCGGGCCGTGATCATCAACTGCGATGACCTCGGTGTGAGCCACGCCGTCAACGCCGGAATCTACGAGTCCCTACGGACCGGCCAGGCCAGCAGCGCTTCGATCGTCGTGCCCGCGCCCTGGGCCCGTGAGGCGGCGTCTCGCTACCGGGGCGAGGATGTCGGCGTTCACCTCACCCTGAACGCCGAGCACGACCGATACCGCTGGGGGCCCATCACCCAGGCCCCCTCGCTGCTCGACGGGGACGGCGGCTTCCCCCGAACTGTCGATGACCTCTGGGACCACGCCGACCTCGACGAGGTTCGCCGCGAGCTTCGGGCCCAGGTGGAACGGGCGATCCTGTGGGGTTTCGACGTCAGCCACATCGACTCCCACCTCGGGGTGCTCCAGTTCCGTCCGGAGTTCTTCGACGTCTACCTGGATCTGGCGCTGGAGTTCGCGCTGCCGGTCAGGATGGCCGGGGCCAACGTGGAGAAGGCGGTCGGGTTTCCGTTCCGGTCGCTGGCCACCGACGAGGGCGTGGTGTTCCCCGACCACTTCGCCAGCGTCACCTCAGGCCAGGGAAGTCGCCGCACGGTGGAGCGCGCCATCCACGAGTTGGCTCCCGGCGTCACCGAGCTACACGTCCACCCGGCCCACGACACCCCTGAGCTGCGGGCCTATGACGAGTCCTGGTCGCACCGGGTCGATGACCACCACCTCACCTGTTTCGACCACGAGCTACCGGTCCTTCTGGACCGCCTCGGGGTGATCCGCATCGGCTACCGCGAACTCCGGCGGCTGCAACGGTCCCCGGCCACCGCGCCGATCTGACCCTCGCCCGGCGGCCACATACTCGAGCCCCTAACCGCTACCCGCCGGGTGTCTCGGCATGGGCCAACAGGGCCAGGAGGGGTCCGGTGGGGCCCGATGCCTTGAGGCGGCCGCTCATCCAAGCCACGTTCGGGGTCACCTCTCCGATGACTAGCCGTACGGAATCAGCCGGGCTCGCCGACAACTCCACAACATCGGCATCGTCACCCGATTCGGCCGAGGGTCCGACGGGCTCGAACCGGACCGTGGCGGCCACCGGCCCACCCGGCGGTTTGATCACCGACCACGCCACCTCGAGGGGACGGTCCAGACCCGGAACCGGGCCCCGTTCCGCGATCGGGCCAAGCCAGTCGTAGTCCACGCCGGTCACGACGCCACCGGGGCGCGCAGCCCGTTGAAGAGGTCGTCCTCGCCCGCAGTGAGGTCCAACGGAATCCGGGTACGAGCCAGCTCGTAGTCGTCCCAGGGGTGAACCTGGGCGGCCACGTCATCGGGCAAACCGAACCAGAACGGCGAGTCGGGGTCGACCTGGGTGGCGTGCGCCCGCAGGGCGGCGGCCCTGACGGGGTAGTACCCGTCAACGTCGATTCGGGTGGTGATGCGGTCGTCGTGATCGGGACGGTCGAACCAGTGCTGGTCGAATGGTGATTCCAGGCCTCGGGCCAGGAACGCTTCGTGCAGGCCCACGATTCGAGCTCGCGACCAGGTCGTGTAGTACAGCTTCGACGGTTCCCACGGCTCTCCGGCCTCGGGGTAGGAATCAGGATCCCCGGCAGCGTCGAAGGCCGCCACGGCTATCTCGTGAGCCCGGATGTGGTCGGGGTGGGGGTAACCGGAGTGGTCGTCGCCGTAGGACACCAGTACCTGGGGTCGGTCACGCCGCACGACGGCCACCAGGCGGCCGACCGCCTCGTCGAGCGATGCCCGGGCGAAACATCGGGGATCGCTGTTGGCTTCGCTGTCGGGCATGCCGGAGTCCCGGTAGCCAAGCATCTCCCAGCGGGCGTAGCCGATGATCTCCACCGACCGGGCAAGCTCGGCCCGCCGCACCGCGGCCAGGTCGGCATGGACCTCGGGGGTGTCGAGGGCCGGGTTCAAGACGTCGCCCGCTTCACCTCCGGTGCAGCAGACCAGCGTGGCCTCGATCCCCTCCTCGGCGTATCGGGCCACGGTCCCAGCCCCTTTGGAGGCCTCGTCGTCGGGGTGGGCGTGAACGGTTAGCAGGCGCAACGGCTGTTCCACGTCGACCGACGCTATCGGTGTCACCGGCCCACACCTCCGCCGATCCCCTTGACAGCTTGGGTATGTTTACGTGCTGCACCGAGTGTGTGTGGCAGGGAGGCACGAGATGGACAGCGGGGATCCCGAGGTCTGGCGCTGGATCTGGTTGATAGCCGCCGTGGTGTTCGGCGTGGGCGAGATGGCGGTGGCGGGGTCGTTCTTCCTCGCCCCCTTCGCCATCGGCGCCACGGTGGCGACGGTGTGTGCGTTCGCCGGAGCGTCTCTGGCCATCCAGTGGACGGCGTTCCTGGGGGTCTCGGTGGCGACCTTCGCCGCCCTGCGACCTCTGGCTCACAAGATCAGCACCTCCGCGCCCCAGTCCAACGTCGGTGCTCACCGTCAGGTGGGGCAACGGGCACGGGTTCTCGAGGCCATCGACGGCGAACACGACTACGGCCTGGTCCAACTGGACCGTGAGAAGTGGCGGGCCGAGAGCATGACCGGACAGCCCATCGCCGTCGGCACCATCGTGACCGTCATCGAGGTGCGCGGCACCCGCGTCGTGGTGGCACCGACCGATCCCGACGTCCCGGCGGACACCCCGTCCGAGCCCACCTGAACGTGCCCAACTTTTCGTCCACGACCAAGGAGAACCCGTGGGACCCCTCGTTGTAGTTCTGGCGATACTCGCCATCTTCTTCTTCATATTCGCCGGTGCCGCCATCCGCATCGTCCAGCCCTATCAGAGGGGAGTGAAGGAACGGCTCGGCAAGTACTACGAGACTCTCGATCCCGGCCTGCGGGTGATCGTTCCGTTCGTGGACAAGATCCGCATGGTCGACATGCGCGAACAGGTAGTCGACGTACCCCCCCAGGAGGTCATCACCTCCGACAATGTGGTGGTGTCCGTCGACGCCGTCGTCTACTACGAGCCCACCGACCCTCAGCGGCTGGTCTACAACGTCGCCAATTTCATCCTGGCCGTCACCAAGCTGGCCCAGACCAACCTGCGCAACGTGATCGGCGACCTTCAGCTCGACCAGGCCCTCACCAGCCGTGACAAGATCAACGTCGACCTTCGCCAGATCCTCGACGAAGCCACCGACAAGTGGGGCGTCCGCGTGGTCAGGGTCGAGATCCAGCGGATCGATCCACCCCCGGACGTCATGCACTCCATGCACGAGCAGATGAAGGCCGAGCGAACCCGCCGTGCGGTTGTCACCGAGGCCGAAGGCCGCCGCCAGGCCTCCATCACCACCGCCGAAGGCGAAAAGGAAGCCGCGATCCTGCGAGCCGAGGGCGAGCGCCAGCGCCAGATCCTCCAGGCTCAGGGTGACGCCGAAGCAACCAGAGCCCTCGCCGACGCCGAGCGGTTCCGCCAACTCACCGTGGCCGAAGGCGAGGCACGGGCGATCACCACCGTGTACCAGGCCATCCACGCGGGGGATCCATCACCGGACCTGCTCGCCATCAAGTACCTCGAGGCGCTGGGCCGCATCGCCGACGGCCAGGCCACCAAGATCTACCTGCCCGCCGACTTCTCGAGCGGTCTCGGATCCCTGAGTGCGGTGGCCGAGCTCTTCGCCGGCAGTGGCAGCGACGACCTGGCCCGCGGGGCGCGGGCGCAGACCGCCCGGACCGCCCTGCAAGCCGAGGTCGCCAAGGCCACCCAGAGCGGCACCACCGACCCGGCTCCCTCGGCCGGGACAGGCCAGCCGGCCACATCGTCCTCGGCGCCTTCACCGGCGCCTGCGCCAACCGCACCACCGGTCAGGCCCGCACCGCCCGCCTCAGCTCTGCCACCGCCCCCCGCTCCCCTGGCCTGACCGGACCAACGCGGCTGGAACCGAGCCCGGGACGCGGTGCGTCCCGCCGGTGGGCCGCTGGCGGTTCCACTCGGCGGGACGCAGATTCGGCAGACGGTCCGGACGCTCCCGCCGCAGTTCGGACGGGCCCGGTGGCGAGCGGGGAGGGAACATGGTCCGACTCCGAAGCACATCCGCGGTCCGTAGTGGGAACGGGTGGCGCTTGCGGCTCGCCTGCCTGGTGGTTGCGGCTCAGCCCGGAGGCGACCGCTCCACTTCTCGATGGTGTCTCACGGTATTCCGTCACCTCCCGGGGAGAGTGGGATTTGCTTCCGTGTCGTCAGGGCACTGGCCCCGACGTAGGTAAACCATCGTCCTTTGCCCCATGGGAGTCAAGGGGCCTTTTCCCGGTCGTACTCTCAAAGAGCTAGCAGATAAGTCCAGCCGTCGTCGCTGCGAGGGTGATCAGACCGAGGCTTCGCCTCGGTCTAACGATGCCGTGCTTATGGGTCGGCTCGCCTGTCGGCTCACCTCCTTAGGGCCGTGAACCGGATCAGTCCTCCGCAGCCGGCTTGGAGTCGGGTGAGTCGGTTTTCCGCGCCGGGCGGGGGCGGCGAGGTCCGTCCTCGATGCGCTTTGAACGCAGGGCGGCGTAACCCAACATTCCGGCCGGAAACAGATACTGGGGCAGGAACAGCGAGAACACCCCGAGCATCACCGCGGAGGTGATCCACATGCGGCGACGCTTGGCGTGAAGACCGAACACGACGGCGTTGCCGACCAGCACCAACGGCGGACCCAGGTAGAGCAGGGCGCTCGCCCCGTAGGCCTCGAACAAGGTGCGGGTGGCCTCGGCGCCGGGCTTGGCCCCTTCGGGGGGAACGGTGTCCATGAAGGACACCATCACCGCCAGCACCACAGCCAGGACCGCGGCCATGACCACCTGGAGGCCGCCGGGGACCTGTACCAGCTTGCGCAGGAACGAACCCTCGAGCTGGTCGATGTCGACCGGAACCTGACCGAGTCGGCCCTGGGCCAGCGCCTCCCGGGCCGACGGTCGCTCAGCGACGCCAGCCTGACCATCCGCCTTCACCGGGCTCTTGGATGTCACCGGCGCGGCGGCAGCGACCCGTTCCTCACGAGGGGTGGAAGCGGCCTTGGTTCGCGCCGCCAGGGCATCGCGATGCGCACGGTTCTGACGGGCGCGCTTGTCTCTCGAGGTGTCGGTGCGATTGGCCACCCGCGAAACGGTAGTGCCGTGACCGGCAACTCTCCCATGGCGGGGGAGTCACCTGCGATGCACGCGGTCGACTCTCATGGGCCGCCTTCGGCGGACGACTCCTGGTTCCGTCAGCCAGGTCCTCACTCCGTTGCGGCGACTGACGGCGTGACTGGCAACTCTCGTGGGCCGAGTTCAGCGGGGAGTCTCGGCCGGGTCGGCGTGCTGGCGGACCCAGGCGTACATGGCAATCCCCGACGCGACCCCGGCATTCATGGACCGGGTCGACCCGAACTGGGTGATGGCCAGCACCGTCGCGCACGCCGCCAAGGCATCGGGGGACAGACCCGGCCCCTCCTGGCCGAGAAGCAGCACGCATCTCTCCGGGATCACCGAACCCTCCAGCGGTTCGGCCCCGACGACGTTGTCCAGGCCAACAAGAGCGAGCCCCTCCCCTTGCGCCCACACCTCCAGTGCGTGGACGCCGTGGTGGTGGTGGACCGGGAGGTAGCGGTCGGTCGCCATCGCTCCTCTCCGGTTCCATCGTCGACGGCCCACGATGTGCACCCCCGCCGCGCCGAACGCGTTGGCGTTTCTCACCACCGCACCGATGTTTCGATCGTGCTCCCAGTTCTCGACCGCCACGTGGAACCCGTGGGCCCGACGGGCCAGATCGTCGGCGATGGCCTCCTCCCGCCAGTAGCGGTAGTGGTCTACGACGTTGCGCCGATCCCCGTCCCGCAGCAGGTCAGGGTCCAGATGGTCAGAGTCGGGCCACGGCGCCGGATGAGGACCGACCCCGATTCGGGCCAGAGCCTCGGCCTCACGGGCCTCGATCCCATCGATCACGGCCGGCAGATCATCTAGTCGGTGGGCAACTTCGTGGGGCTGGAGCCCCGACGACGAGGGGGTCGGGTCGGAGGTCAACCACAATCCTCGGCAACCGGCCGCCAGAGCACCGGCCACGACACCGAGATCCCCAGAGACGTGGAGCAACTCACCGCGGTGACAGGCGCCGGCAGCAGCGGCCATGGCGAAGATGCGAGTATCGGTCGGCTCTATCCCGATGGCCGCAGGATCGAGCCGAAACTCGACCCCGTCATCGCCACCCCTCGACCGATCCTCGCCCGCCGTCGACCCCACCAAGCCGACGGAACGACCAAGGACCAGCGATGTCAGGTTGACCGGGTCGAACTCCTCGCCGGACTCGCTCAACAGGGCGACATCGACCGTCACGCATCGCACCGGCACGCTGGGCACCGTAGAAGACGAGGTTGCCGGTTACGTCATTAGCGAAGACCGGCCGCCGCTATCACCATCGACAGCAGAGCGACCAGCAGGGCCAGGATGAGCTGGCGTTGGAAGTTCTGCTGCGAACGGTGATGCCCATCCTTGAAATCGCTCAGCGCGCCGACGATCCGAACCTCGAGCCCGTGCATTTCGTCGAAGATCCGATCGACCTTGGCATCCAATCCGTCAACTCGCCCTCCGAGGCCTTCGATCCGAGCCTCGATCCGGGCCTCGAATCGATCGATCCGAGCCTCTATCTGCTCGATCCGGGAGTCGATCTGTCCGAACCTGGCCTCGACCTGCTTGAACCGAGAGTCGCTCTGCTCAAACCGAGAGTCGACCTGCTTGAAGTGGGAGTCGATCTGTTCGAACCTGGCCTCGATCTGTTCGAACCGGGAATCGACCTGTTCAAAGCGAAGGTTCATCATTTCGAAGCGATGGTCGATTGCGGCGAAGCCGGCCATCATCTGCCGCTCGAGATGGTCAAGGTCGCGGCGAGTGGCGACGTCGGCCCAACCCACTGGGGGAAGGTGTTCCATCAGCACGGCGGCCTCCTCGGACCCGAGCACTTCTTCAAGCCTCAGGTACAGATGATGCCTTGTCTGTTCGGTTATGGCCATGATGTTTCTCCCAACCACGGACCGGTTTGCAGTTCCGGAGCCGGCGGGAGCCCGACCGGTCGCCGTGTCCACGGCGACCGCAACGCCGGTGTCGAACCTACCCTTCGGACCTCTGTCGGTGTCAACGGAAATCTCGTGACCGGGCCGACACCGCGCCCAGGGGTAGCAGCGAGATGGTCTCGGCCACCACGTTGACCACGCCCTCGGCGGTCTCGACCCGACCCCGCACCAACAGGGCCGGGGAGGTCTGGACAAGGCGCCTGAACCGAACCCAGCACCCCTTGGAAACCACCACGTTGATGAGGCCCGTCTCGTCTTCCAGGTTCACGAACGTGGTACCTCCGGCGGTGGCCGGACGTTGGCGGTGGGTCACCACCCCACCCACCAGGACCCGGCTGGAGTGCGGTCTTGACGCCAGATCTGCCGCCACCACCACCCCCAGACGGGTCAACTCGTCTCTCAGGAACCGGGTCGGGTGACCACCGGGGGCGATGCCGGTGGACCACAGATCGGCCTGGGCGATCTCCCGCTCATCCATGCCCGGCAACCTCGGAGCCCGGGATCCGGTCACGATCCCTTCCAGGTGATCCGCCCCGCCCTGGGCCAGTGCGCCAGCAGCCCAAATGTCAGCCCGACGTCCCCCACTTGCACCTCCCCTCCCATCTCCACCGACTGCCACATCGTCGGGTGAGCGGTGGGAGTCGAAACAGGAGAAGGCTCCGGCGGTGGCCATGGCTTCCAACAAAGGCAGGGTGAGCGAGGGATTGCGGCGGGCGACGTCCTCCATCGACCGATAAGGCCGCCCAGCCGCGATCTGTCGGGCCAGTTCGGCCCCGATCCCCCGTACCGTCCCGATGCCCAGCCTGACCGCCGGACCTCCGTGACCCCAGGTCCGGCTGTCGCCGGGATCCCTCGCCCCCTCACCACCGGTCGGATCTTCGAGTGTGGCGGTGGCCGCCGAGGCGTTGATGCAGGGGGTGCGGGTCTCGACCCCGTGACGGGTGGCATCGACGACGAGGGAATGAGGCGAGTAGAAACCCATCGGTTGGGCGTTGAGCAGACCGGCACAAAAAGCGGCCGGGTGGTGGTACTTGAACCAGGCCGACGCGTAAACCAGGTAGGCGAAGCTCACCGAGTGGCTCTCGGGGAACCCGTAGTTGGCGAACGCCGCCAGCTTCTCGTAGATCTCCTCGGCCACCTCTCCGGTGACGCCACGTTCGGCCATTCCTTCGTACAGCCGGACTCGCAGCCTCTCCATGCGCTCGGCCGACCGTTTGGAACCCATGGCCTGGCGGAGCTGGTCGGCTTCGACGGGAGTGAAGCCGGCCACGTCGATCGCCATCTGCATGAGCTGTTCCTGGAACAGCGGGATCCCCAGGGTCTTGGCCAGTGAACGCTCCAACAGCGGATGCAGGTAGGTGACGGGTTCTTTTCCGTTGCGGCGGCGGATGTAGGGATGGACCGACCCACCCTGGATCGGTCCCGGTCGGATCAGGGCCACCTCGACCACCAGGTCGTAGAAGGTTCGGGGCTTCAGCCGGGGCAGCGTGGCCATCTGGGCCCGTGACTCCACCTGGAACACGCCGACCGAGTCGGCCCGGCACAACATCTCATAGACCTCGGGGTCCTGGGGGATGGTGGCCAGGTCGACCCGGCGGCCATCCCGATCGGCCACCAGGTCCACCATGTGGTGCAGGGCGCTCAACATGCCCAGGCCCAGCAGGTCGAACTTGACCAGCCCCGCCGCCGCGCAGTCGTCCTTGTCCCACTGCAAGACGCTGCGGTCGGCCATGCGGGCCCACTCCACCGGGCACACCTCGATCACCGGGCGGTCACACACCACCATCCCCCCCGAGTGGATGCCGAGATGTCGGGGGAAGTGCTCGACCTCGCGGGCCAGGTCCAACACCTCGACGGGGATCTCGTTGTCGGCTCCCTCCCCGGTCTGGGACTCCAGTCGCTTCCAGGGGTCGAGCTGCTTGGACCAGGCGTCCTGCTGACCGGGATCGGCACCCAGCGCCTTGGCCATGTCGCGCACCGCGGACCGTGACCGGTAGGTGATCACGTTGGCGACCTGGGCCGCGTTGTGACGGCCGTAGCGGCCGTAGACGTACTGGATCACCTCTTCCCGGCGACCGCTCTCGATGTCGAGGTCGATGTCGGGAGGCCCGTCTCGTTCGGGTGACAGGAACCGCTCGAACAGGAGCCCCAGCCCGACGGCGTCGACCTTGGTAATGCCCAATGCCCAGCAGGCGGCGCTGTTGGCCGCCGACCCCCGACCCTGGCAGTAGATGTCGTTGTGGCGGCAGAACTGCACGATGTCCCACACGATCAGGAAGTAGCCCGGAAACCCGAGTTGGTCGATCATGTCCAGCTCGTGATCGATCTGGGCCCAGGCCCGTGCGTTCCCTCCCGTTCCCGAACCCGACGGGGGGCGGGGACCGTAGCGGTCGGGGTGGGCCGCCCCCTCCTCCACCAGTCGGCGTAGGAACGCCATCTCGTCGAGCCCGTCGGGGCAGGGGTAGGGCGGCAGGGCCGGCGCCACCAGCCTCAGGTCGAAGGCGCACTCCCGACCCAGCTCAGCCGCCGCCTCCACCACCCCCGGGTAGCGGGCGAAGCGGCGGGCCTGTTCGGCCCCCGAACGCAGGTGGGCCCCGGTCCCCGCCGCCAACCAACCGTCGGCCTCGTCCAGGCTGCAGCGCGATGACACCGCGGCCAGGGCGTCGGCCAGACGGCGACGGGGAGGGGTGGCGTAGTGGACGTGGTTGGTGGCCACCAGCCCCAACCGTCGACGCAGGGCCAGTCCAGCCAGAACATCGTTGCGGTGCGAATCCAGGGGACCACCGTGGTCCCACAGCTCCACCTTCACCGACTCGTACCCGAATGCGGCGACCATGCGGTCCAACTCGGAGGCGGCAGCCGCCGGGCCGTCACGGTGCAGGGCCGACACCACCGGCCCCTGCTCACCCCCGGTGAGCACCACCCACCCCTCAGACCCCGTCCCACCCCCCGGCGGGCACAGCTCCCCCAGAGACTCCAGGGTGATCCACGGTTTGCCCTTCTCCCCCGCCAACTGGGCGGTGCTCAACGCCCGGGCCAAGCGGGCGTAGCCCCCGGGCCCCCGGGCCAGCACCACCACCGGTGCTCCGGCCTCGGCCGGCGACGGCGATACCGTCACCTCGGCCCCGAACACCGTGGGCAGCCCCACCGCGCGGGCCGCCTCGGCGAAACGAACCACCCCGTAGAACCCGTTTCGGTCGGTGACGGCCAACGCCTCGAGACCCAGCCGGGCCCCCTCCTCCACCAGTTCCTCGGGGTGTGATGCCCCCCTCAGGAAACTGAAGTTGGTGTGGCAGTGCAGCTCGGCGTAGGGCTCGGTGACGGTGCGGGTAACCGGCCGGGCCGAGGATTCCCGACGCTCCCGCCGTCGAGACCAGGCCGGGCTGTCACCGCCCGTGGCCCATTCCGGCTTCTCCGATTCTCCGTCCGTCGACCCCACCTGGCGCCCGGTCCGCGCCTGTCCCGACATTCGCCGTTCCAGCTCGGACCAAGGGACGGACGGATTGTTGAACCCCACCCCGCCACCATCCCACCCGAACACATGTTCGGTCAACAGCCCGACAACCGGACTCGGCCACGAGAACCGGACCAGGTAAAGCGTCGGTAACACCCAAAGCAATGCCAGGGATGCCGGTCACGAGAACCGGACCAGGTACAACGTCGGTAACACCCAAAGCAATGCCAGAGATGCCGGTCACGGCACCAGGATCGTGTGCCCTGTTGCGAGCTTGCGAGTAACTGGGCACACGCCGTCGAGCCGCCGCAACGAAGTGAGGACCGGGCTCGACGGAACCAGAAATCGCCCGCCGAAGGCGGCCCACGAGAACCGGACCAGGCAAAGCGTCGGTAACACCCAAAGCAATGCCAGGGATGCCGGATACGGCACTAATTGCAGGCGCCGTCGGCGGAGCAGGCTTCGCCGCAACCGGCGGGGACCGAGCCGGGCTCGCGCAGTTCGGCCACTGCGGCCCACAGGTCGGTGGCGCTGGGCTCCCCGACGAATGACCGGTGCACAAGGCCGTCGGCGTCGGCGATCAACACCATGGGTACGGCGTCGACCTTGTATCGCTGATGCACGGCCTTGTCGGCCACCGAGTCGAGCGACTGAACGGCCACCAGCGGAGCCTCGAGGATCATGGCCTTGTCCACCGTTCCCCGACAGGCGTCGCAGGTGGATGACGAGAACACCACCACCAGCCACGGGGCCTCAGGCCGTTCGAAATCGGCCCGGTCGAGCTGGGTCGGGACCACCCAACTTGGACCCTGGGCGGGGGCGTCGCCTCCACGGCGCTGGATAGCCCATGCCGCGACCATCGCCACCACCACCAGAAGGGTCACCACCAGAACGGGAAGCACCGCTCCAGTCTTGTCAACCGGGCGGCAGGGGTACCACCTGATCGGGGAACGGGGTGGCCAGATCGGTAGAGATACCTCGGCCGTTGGTCGCCCACTGGGTACGACCAACCACCAGGGGACCGTCTCCGCTGATGATCAAGGCCGAGCTGTCAGCCACCTCGTCCAACACCAACTTGGCCCGACCTCCGGCCGGCACCGTCACCCCCGCGCCCGGGCGGGATCTGCGTGCCCCACCGACCAACTCCTGCACCCTCACCTTCACCGCTCGAGCCGACGGGTTGGCCACGATCACCTCCGAGGTGATCACCGAGCTCGTCCCTCTACCGGCCAGGAACCACGACCGGGCGGCGACGGGAGCTCCGGCGGTGACGGCGTAACCGGGGGCGTAGACGGTGACGGCCAACTCGGCGTCGGGGTCCGATTCCGCTTCGGGATCGGCATCGGGGTCCGCTTCGGGAACCCGTTCGTCCTCGGTGGGGGCCGCGGTCGTCTCCGAGCCGGCCACCGGCACAGTGATGGAATCAGGAGCTCCCGGCACCGTCGAACCCGAGGAGGCGGATGGCGCGCTCACGGGAGGGGTGGTGTCGGAGCCTGGCGGGGGATCCTCGGGCGCCACCTCGGCTTGGGCATCGGGATCGCCTTCGCTCGGCTCGGGCTGGGCATCACGGTCTCCCGTGAACCACACCAGCTCGGCCACCACACCGACGTCATCCGCGGTCTGCACCCGCATGGTGAGCTCCATGCCGGGCGAGAACGCCAGCCGGTCGGTCAGATCCACCAGGGTCTGGCGACGGGAGGCGAGGGTGAAGATGATCGGGTCCATCGGGGCGTTGAGGCGGGGATCGTCGAAACCGAAGGTCACCTCCACCTCGGCCCGTTCCGCACTCGGGTTCAAGAGGGCGAGCTGGGTCCGACCTCCCTGGACGATGCGCACGTCGGGGAAGAACCACGCCGGAGAGGGGGTGGAAACGGCTGGCGTGGACGCGATCCCACGGGGGGCTTCGGTATCCACCGCTCCCGGCCCCGACCCCGTCACCGGGTCCCCCGACCCGTCGTAGGTCTGGAGCCGGTCGACGATGATCCTCCCGGTCCTGGTGGTGACCGTGGCCGCCACCTCGGCCCGCCGGGAGGGGTTTTCCACCGTCACCACCCTCAGGGAACGGGCCGGTACCGCCAGCCCGCTGAGGGCCCGGGGGGCGATGGCCCCCTCGTCGGTGGCGAAGGAGACGTCGACCGATGTCGGGTCGGGGAAAGGGTTGAAGAGGGCCAGGCGGAGCACGGCGCCGCGCAGCGTGCTTCCCGACGGCAGGTACCAACGGTTGGACGCCACCGAGGCGCAGGGACTGACCTCGAAGTCGTCGGGTCCGTCCACCTGACGTTCCACGGTCGCCACCCCACCGAACACCTCGACCGTGGCGGCCGCCCACTCCCCCGGGCGGACCTCCCGGGCTCGGACCCTCACCCGGCCGTTGACCGGCACGTCCACCGTCGTGGCCCGGGGTTTGCCACCCCCGCCGAAGACCGTCACCTTGGCGGTGACCCCCTTGTCGGCGGCGCTGGCGATGACGAAGGACAGGTCCTCACGCTCGGAAGCACCGACCGCCGTGCCGCCGCCGCAGAACCAGGTGGACGAGACCGGATCGGGGACCGAAGCCACCGGCAGGAACGTCTCGGGTGCGCTGACCGTGACCTCACCGATGTTCGGCGGCCTGAAGGTGTCGCTCACGTATACCGCGGAACCGACAACCGCCATCAGAAGGACGAACGGCAACCAGCGACGGGGCGTGAACCTACGGGTAACCCGAGCGTGGCGGGCAGGGCGGGCGGAACGACGGCGGAGCTTCACGTGGCCATCTCTTCTGCCGCTTGCCCCGCCCGGTCGCGGCGTACGATCCGACGCCGGGCCACAACCACCGCCGCCCACAGGGCGATCTGACCCACCGACGCCAACCGATGCGTCAGTGGGGTGTTGTAGGTGAGGCTGGCCGGGCCGGCCCGGGTGGCACTGAACACGTTGGTCCAGCCGTAGTCGGTGCGCCGAGCCATCGGTACCCCGTTGATTCGGAGTTGCCAGTTCTCGTCGGTGGTCTGGGAAACCAAGACGTCACCGGGAGCAGGCACCACACCTGAGGCGCCGACCGCTCCGCGGTCACGTCGCAGCGCCGGTTTCGCGGTGGCGAGCTCGTCGGCCACCGCTTCGGTGAAGCGGTCCCGGTTCCCTTCCCGGTCCGGGAGCACCGATCGAGCGCTGGGGGCCGCGGTGTTGCGGTAGACGAGCAGGCCCTCCGCCACCGGGATCTCCTCCAGGTCGAGCTGCTGGGCCAGCATCGCGGTCAACGCCTTCGGCGCGTGGCGCTGTCCGGTGATCGTGGTGCTCGACGGCGCCAGGCGGCTGATGACGACCACGTAACGGACCCCCATCGGGGCCAGCAGGTGCCCAAGACGGTCGGTGCGTCCATCCTGGGCGACGTTGAGCGCCTCGGCCAGCAGTGGGGTCGAGCCCGGTGGGGCGCCAGGGATGCGGTCCAGCACCGTCGGTACCCCGCGGTCGGTGGCGGCGTAGGCCACGTCCTCGCCGAAACGCCATCCCGCCGCCGGGAGGAGCTCGGGGTCCCCGATCCACAGGACTCGCACCGCGGGCCGATTGCGACTGGAGACCAGGGGATCGAGCGAGGCGTTGAACCCGCGCGCCGGCATCCGCCACCGACCGTCGATGAGTCCTGCCCCCAGCGGCAGCGCTCCGAGCAACACTCCGAGTGCAGCAGCCACCGAAAGCACCTGACGCCAACCGAAGGAGTAGGCCCGCAGGTCGGTGTCGAAGCTGGCGATGCCCAGCGCGGCGGTCAGGGCCAACGCCGCGGCGGCCGGTGCCAACACGACCTCGGCGGCCGGCAGGCCGAAGGAAAGGTGCCCGGCCTGCCCCGCCCACAGGATCCCCCAGCCGGCGAGGACCACGAACCAGGACCGGACCGCCCACTCCAGCCGCCACGAGCGACCGATCACCACCGGCAGCGCCCCAGCCAGAAGGAACGCCCAACCGAGAGGCGGAGCACCCCACGGCCCGGACTCGAATCGGATCACCCGTCCGAGCGTCAAGGGCCCGCCGTTCACCGATCCCACCCCGGCTACCGCCTGCCACCAGGACGGGGCGGTGATGAGCTCCAAGCTCCACGGAACGTGCAAGGCCACCGCCACCACCACCGCGCCCACCGTGACCGCGAGGAGGCGGGGCACACCTGCCACCCGGAAACACAGAACCGACCCCACAGCCACCGCGACCCCCATGGCTCCGGCGATGACCACGATCGACGGGACGATGGTGGCCGCCAGGGCCAAGAGGATCCCCAGGCTCAAGGCGGAACCCGCCAAACGACGTCGCGGGAGATCGGAAGCGGAATCCTCGCTGGCGGCTGCGACCGAACCCTCGTCATCGAGCTGAACCGGGCCGAAGGGGGCCACGCCCATCGCCCGTCCGAGCGCCAGAAGAATCCACGGCGACGCCGCGTAGGCGATGAGCCCACTCCACGATCCCCGCGCCAAGGCGTTGTAGGGCACCGGGATGGCCAGGTACACCGCGAAGGCGGCGACGCTGGCCCGGCCCGACCCGATCGGCCGGGCGAGCCGCCACGCCCCGATCGCACCAATCGGCAACATCCCCACGATCAGCAGGGTCCGGAGCAGCCCCATGGCCCCGAAGACCAGATACCCCAGCACGCCGAGCGCCATGTACGCGGTCGGTTGACCGCCCGCTCCACCCAGTCCGTCGCGGCTCCACCCCGACCACCACGCGCCCAGCAGAGACCGGGGGGAGTCGGGGAACCGGGCGAGTTCACCGATGGCGGGAATGGGGTGGATCAAGAGCTCACGCGAACTGATCAGCAACAGAACCCCGAGCAGCAGGGCGAACACGCCGGTGAACTGGCGTGATCCGGCCTGGAACGATCCGAGCATGTCGCGCGAGGAGCGCGTGAAGCTGGTGACCCGATCGTCGCGACGGTTGAGCTGACCCCGGATCAGAGCGTTGAACCGGGCGCTTCCGCTCACCTGGAACTGGCGGACGTCGGAGTCCTTGACCCCCCGAGCAGACTTCAGGGCCTTGCGCCGGGTCCGGGCCGAGCCGAGGTTGCGCAGGTTCCAGGTCCATGCCGAAAGCACGTCTCGGGCCTGATCGGGGTGGCCCGACAGTACCCCGTAGAGGGCCTCGACCACCGCCCACACCAGGGCTTGGGGGAGCACCTTGGTCCGGTGCCACCACCCGTAGGCGACCAGGGCGGTCCGCAGGCGGTGTCGGGCGAAGCGTCGACGACGGTCGTCGATCTCGATCCGCTCCCCCAGGGCTTCGAGGTGGCGAACCCGGGCCTGGGGCGCCACCATCACGCGGGCGCCGAGGGCATGGGCCCGCCAGCAGAGGTCGAGATCCTCACCCAGGTAGTCGATGGCCTCGTCGAATCCACCCAGCGCCTCGAACAGATCGACGCGTACCAGAGAGCAGGCCCCCGGAACCGCGAACACGTCGCGCACCGCGTCGTGTTGTTCCTGGTCGAGCTCGCCGACCTCCACGTAGGGGGCGAGCACTCCGGTCTTGTCCGCCCCCATCCCCACCTGGAGGAGGCGGGTGGGGTCGTGCCAGTCCACCAGCTTGGGTCCGATGACGCCGGCGTTGGACCGGAACGCCTCCTCGACCAGGGACCTCACCGTGTCTGGTTCCAGGGCGATGTCATCGTGGGCGAAGAGGTAGAAGGCAGCCCCCTCGACCATCTCGGAAACCCGGTTGACGGCACCGCCGTATCCGGGATCGTGGTCGAGGACGTGAACGTGAGCCGCCGGCAGGACGGCGTGGACACGTTCGGTTGGATCCTCGGCGCTCGCCGTGTCGATGACCAAAAAACCGAGGTCGGGATAGGTCTGGTCGGCCAGGCTGGCCAAGGTCTCCTCGAACCACGGTCCGGGATCGTGGGTGACCATCACCACCACGACCGGCGGGATCACGGCGGGAAGCGGGGTGGGATCCGAACCGGCCTCGTCGACGGGGGTGCCGGATTCGGTTGGTCGGAGCTGCACGATCTCTCGAGATTACCGGCCTCCCCTCATCGGTTCGGGCACCCCCGCCGCGCTCACTGACCGGCCAACCCAGTCGATTGAGGGATGTGCAAGCAGTCACAAGTGCTTGCAACTGTTATGCACTATGCGTAAAGTAGTGAGCGCAAACGGATCTCCCTCCCCACCTCACAGGAGTCATCAAGATGGCCGACCTCAGCCTCGACACCATCACCAACGTCGCCCGCGACGCCTTCTACGTCAGCGTCGGCGCCGGCGTCATCGCCTTCCAGAAGCTCCAGGTCCAGCGGGTCGAGCTCACCGAAACCCTCTGCACCCAACTCGACGACGCCAAGGGTCGTATCGACGAGGCCAAGGGCCACATCGACGACGCCAAGGGCACCGCCGAGAAGTCCTTCGAGCAGGTCGCCGACCTGGTCGAGGACCGCGTGAAGCTGGTCGAGGAGCGCCTCGCCGCCATGGAAGGTCGCCTCGAGACCATCCTTGCCCAGTTCGAGGGCAAGCTCCCCGAGCAGGCCCGCGACCTGGTCAAGCAGGCCCGCGAGCTCGTCGGCATCGCTGCCTGAGCAAACGCTAGCGGGGCCGATTGCTTGCCGGCCCCGAACAGATCCCCCTTGCCGAAAGGACCGACCACCAGGTCGGTCCTTTCGTGCGTCTCGGAGTCCTCACCCGCTCGCCCGATGAACCACCCATCCCGCGATCGCAGACGATGCCAGTGGACCACGAGCGCCAGCAGGCGCCCGGTGGGGTTCGGGACCAGAGCCCTGGGTTCTACGCTGGGCGCCACCATGACTGACCGGGAACTGGTTCGCAGCTACATCGAACGAGCGGCGGTTCGGGCCGACGGGGACCTGGGCCGCTACGTCCAGGACCGGGTGGCCGAGGCCCGCCCCCACGCCCACGCCGGAGCCGAGGTGCCCGAGGGAGCCAGGTTGCGGGGGGTGAAGCAAGCCGTGGTCGCGGCGTCGCGGCCGGTCACCTCCCATCAGTCGGTCGTCAACCATCAGGTGCTCGATGCCCTGGAGAGGGTGGCGGAGGACCTGCGGGAGCTGGGCGCCCGTATCACCACCGCCGATCAGTACGTGTCGCGGGTCCGGGCCACCGCCGCCACGATCGAAGGCCTTGTCGACGAGCTGGTGATCGGCTTCGAGGCCGAACGAGCCGCCCGCGAGGCCCTCGGCGGGCAGCTCGCGGCGGAGCTGGAACGCTTCGCCACCTTCCGGGCCGAGGTTCTGGCCGAGTTGTCGATAATGCGAGCCCGCCAGGACACCCTCCTGCGCGCTGCCCGCGAGGCGCTTCCCGACGGACCGACTCGGCTGGAGTTGTTGACCCGCGAGCTCACCGTCCACGACGAAGCCCTCTACGAAGAGATCGAGGACGCCTTCCGCGGCACCCGCGAAGCCGTGACCGAGATGCTGAGCGGCTATCTCGACGACGTCTCTGCCATCGAGGGAACCAACCCGGTGGTCGACGTCGGTTGCGGTCGGGGTGAATGGCTGCAACTGCTGGCCGACAGCGGTATCGACGCCTACGGATGCGACATCAACCAGGTGGTGGTGGACCGCTGCCAGGCCCTGGGGCTCGACGTCCGCCTAGCGGACGCCGTCGACCACCTGGCCGCTATCGAGCCAGGCACGGTTCGGGCGGTGACCAGCTTCCACGTGGCCGAACACCTCTCCCTCGACACCCTGGTCGCGCTGATCGACTCGGCCCTGCTCGCGCTCCAGCCCGGTGGGTCGCTGATCCTCGAGACGCCCAACCCCAACAACCATCAAGTCGGGGCGGCCAACTTCTACCTCGACCCCACCCACCTCAAGCCACTGCACCCGTTGTTCTTGGAGTTCCTGGTGCGCTCGCGCGGTTTCGACGAGGTGGAGGTGCGCGAGCTCCACGGGCCGGGCTTCGAGCCTCTCCTACCGACCGACCTCGGCGGCGATCCGGCCCGGACCACCCCGTTCGTGACCGCTCTCAACGATGCCTTCGCCTCGTCCCTGGACTACGCGGTGATCGCCCGTAAGCCGGGTTCCGCGTTCGGCCCGGCGTAGGCGGTCCTCCACCGGTGCGCCGGCCCCGCGTCGCCATCCTCAAGCCCGACTACTACGGCATCGTCGGCGGGTTCGAACGCGTCGTCGACATCCTCGACGACGCCTTGACCGACGACGGGTACCAGGTGGTCCGCAAGGTGGTGAAGGTGGTGGATCTGCCCTTGGACGTGGGCGGCCTGGAGATCCCACCCGAGGTGTTCGAGAGCCATCCCGAGTACTTCCGCTACCTGATGGTCCGCCAGGCCTTCGACCGTGTCGACACCGGCGACGCGGAGGTGGTGATCTCCACGCAGCCTCCGTCGTTCAGCCACCTGCACCCTCGTCACCTGGCCCTGTTCTTCCACCACCACCGCGTCTACTACGACCTGGAAGACGTGTACGTGGAGGCCGGGTTCGTCGAGGACCCCGATGCCCACCGTCGCGCCGGGGCCATCATCCGCGAGCTCGACCAACCCCGCCTCGACGCCATCGGATGGTTCCTGGCCGGCTCCCAGACCGTCGCCGACCGGCTCGCCCATTTCGGCGGTCAGACCAACGTCAGCTTGTTCCATGCCGGCGTCGGGGTCGGCGATGACGCGGAGGCGGTTCCCGAGACACCACCGGGGACCGGACCGGTCCTGAGCATCAGCCGCATGGAGTTCCCCAAGCGCTCCGAACTGGCCGTCGCCGCCGCCCACCTGCTCCCCCACCAGCCGATGTCTCTGGTGGGTACCGGCAGCCGCGAGCTGTGGGTCCGTCACCTCGACCACGTGATGGGTACCGGCCGTGTCGACCCGGCCGAGATGACACCCAACGAGGTGTGGTGCAACACCGGACGGGAGGCGCAACCGGTCCCCGACGGGTTCGCGTCACATGTCGAGTTCGCCGGCCGGGTCAGCGACGACGACCTGGAACTGCGCTTCCGCGACGCCCCCTGCGTGCTGGCCGTGGCCCACGACGAGGACTACGGGCTGACCGCCATCGAGGCCATGCGCCACGGTCGGCCGGTGATCGTGTGCCGCGACGGAGGGGGACTGACCGAGCTGGTGGTGCACGAACAGACCGGGCTGGTGGTCGAACCCACTCCCCGGGCGGTGGCCGACGCGGTCCAACGACTGGTCGCCGACCGAGACCTTGCCGCCGAGTTGGGCCGCAACGGCCGGGCCCGCGCATCCGAGTTCTCCTGGGCCAACGCGGTCGAGGAGTTCCGGGCCGGGCTGGAAAAGGTGGACCGGTGACGGACCCCGAGGGCGCGACGCCCCTTTCGGTCGCGGTGGTGGCACCTTCCGCGGTCCCCTACGCCACCGGTGGAGCCGAGCGAGCCGTCGCCGGATTGGCCGACGCCTTGGACCGGGCCGGCCATCGGAGCGAGGTGTTCAAGCTCCCGGTCGACGAGCGCACACTGCCCGGAGTCGTGGCCGGTTACCAGCACTTCTCCCTGCTGGACCTGAGCCACTTCGATCGGGTCATCAGCGTCAAGTACCCGGCCTGGATGGTCCGCCACCCGGTCCACACGGTCCTCATGTTCCACCCTCTCCGGGGCCTCTACGACACCTACCCCGCCCACTTGCCCGTCGAGGTCCCCGGCCCGGCTCCGGTCACCGAGGACCTCTTGCGCCGTCTGACCCCGGGCGCGGGCCGCGAGGCGCTGCCCGACGTGTTCGGGTGGTTCGGCCAGGTGGTCGACACCCTGGGGGCCGACCATCCCGACCTGGCCTTTCCCGGGCCACTGGCCCGGCGCCTGGTCCGCTGGCTCGACTCGGTGGCCCTGGCCCCGGGTGAGATCGCGGAGCACTGCGCCCTGTCTCGAACCGTTGCCGACCGTCCCGGCTACTTCCCGGCCCGCGTCACACCCCGTGTCGTGTACCTGCCCAGTCCGTTGGCCGCAGCCCCTGACGGTCCAGCGGGTCGGAGGATCGACGGCGAGGATCCCGTCGGAGACACCGACCCCGAGCGGGCAGGCCGGTACCTGTTCACGGCGTCACGGCTGGACGGACCCAAGCGCATCGACATGCTGGTCGATGCCATGTCCCACGTGCCCGGGAACGTTCCGTTGGTCATAGCGGGAGAAGGGCCCGAGGAGGACCGCCTTCGCCACTTGGCCGCCGGCGACGACCGGATCCGATTCGTCGGCCGTCTCGACGACGCCGAGCTCGACGCCCGCTACCGAGGCGCGCTGGCGGTGCCGTTCGTACCGCTGGACGAAGACCTCGGTCTGATCACCCTGGAGGCCATGAGCCGGGGCGTCCCAGTGGTGACCGTCCGCGACGCCGGGGGCCCGACCGAACTGGTCGAACACGAAGTGACCGGCCTCATCTCGGACCCCGACCCCCAAGCGCTAGGTGCCGCCCTGACCCGGTTGGTCACCGATCCGGACCACGCGGCCGCACTCGGCCGCGCCGCGGCGGAAGCAGCCGCCGCTATCACCTGGGAGGGCGCGGTCGACCGCCTCATCGGGTCTCGCTCACGGGCCAATCGCAGGCGCCACGCCGTCACCGGACCGGTCGGCTCTCCCCCTCCTCCCCGTGGTTCGTCGGGGCGGCCACGCGTGGTGGTACCCACCACCTTCGCCGTGCACCGCCCGGTCGGCGGAGGTCAACTCAGGGCGCGCCACCTATATGGGGGACTGGCCCGTCACCTCGATGTGGAGATCGTGGGCTTGGTCGACTGGAACACCCCACCGTCGTCGGTGGAGATCGCACCCGGCCTGGTGGAGACGCTGGTCCCCCGCACCGCCACCGCACGCGACGCCTGCCTCCAGACCAGCCTCACCGTCGGCGTTCCAGTAGCCGACATCGTCTCGGGCCACCAGCCCGGCCTCACCCCCGGCTACCTGGCCGCCCTGGCCGAGGCCGTCGAGGGTGCCGACGCCGTCGTGCTTGCCGAGCCCTACATGGTCCAAGCCGTGGCCCAGGCCCGCGCCCTCCGTGACCTGCCCCCGGTCCCCATGGTGCTGGACGCCTACAACGTGGAGGCGGTCCTGAAGGAGGCCATCCTTCCCGACACCGAACTCGGTCGACGGCTGCTGCGCCAGGCCGTCGAGTTGGAAGCCGATGCCGTCGCCTCCGCCGCGATGGTGGTGGCGTGCGGAAGCGCCGACGTCGACGAGATGGTCAGGCGCTACCACAAGGCACCCGGGGCCTTCACCGTCATCCCCAACGGAGCCGAGATCCCCGACCGACCGGTCACCGGCGACGAACGTCGCCACCACACCCGCCGGTGGCTGGACAACTATCACCGCAGCGGTCCGCTGGCCTCGGGCTATGACCACCTGGCGCTGTTCATGGGATCGTGGCATCCCCCCAACGTCGACGCGGTATGGCTCCTCACCGAGATCGCCGACTCGCTGCCCGGGCTGTTGATCGTGTGCGCCGGAAGCATCGGCGACGCCTTCTACGACCGGGTCGTTCCCTCGAACCTGGTGTTCACCGGTGTGGTGTCCGACGCCGCCCGCCGGTCCCTGCTGCGCAGCGCCACCGTCGGGCTCAACCCGATGCGCACCGGCAGCGGCACCAACCTCAAGCTGGTCGAGTACCTGGCCCACGCCATCCCCACCGTCTCCACCCCCTTCGGCGCCCGGGGGCTCGACGTCACCGACGGCGAACACCTCCTGGTGGCCGATCCCCCCCGGTTCGCCGATACCGTCGAAGCGGTCCTCGGTGATCCGTCCGTCGCCGACCGCCTCGCCACCGCCGGACGGAAGCTGGTGGAGGCCACCCACGGTTGGCCGGTGCTGGCCGACCGCCTGAGCGCCGTGGTCGCTGCCGCCTCCGGTGTTTCTGAGCCCGGTCGGTAACCTCGCTCCGTGGTCGACACCCTCACCAAGCCTGCCAACGCCGACCTGTCGCCGGCGTTGGAGGTCTCCAAGCGACCCCGGCCGACCGAACGCCTCCGTCACCTCTGGCAGTACCGGGAACTCGTCGGGAACCTCACCCGCAAGGAACTGAAGGTCAAGTACAAGAACAGCGTTCTGGGCTTCGCCTGGTCGCTGCTCAACCCGCTGATGTACCTGGTGGTGTTCTCATGGGTTTTCGGCGAGGTTCTGGACGTCAACATCGCCTACTACGGCCTGTTCTTCCTGTCGGGCCTGCTGGCCTGGAACCTGTTCAGCACCGGGCTGTCGGCGGGGACTTCGGCCATCGTCGCCAACGCCCAACTGGTCACCAAGGTGTGGTTCCCCCGGGAGTCCCTGGTGGTCGCCTCGATCCTGGCCGCCATGGTCCACTTCTTGTTGCAGAGCCTGGTGTTGATCGGGGCACTGTTGGCGTTCCGCCGGATGCCAGCCCTCGAGTACATCCCGGTGTTCGTGCTGGGCCTGGTGGTGCTGGTGGTGTTCTGCAGCGCGCTGGCCATCGCGCTGAGCGCGGTGAACGTCTACCTGAGGGACACCCAACACCTCTTGGAGGTGGCCCTGTTGGCCTGGTTCTGGCTGTCGGCGGTGGCCTACAGCTACGGCATGGTGGCCAACAAGCTCGTCGACCGCTTCGGTCCCAACGGCGAGCTCATCGCGGCCCTCAACCCTGTGCTCACCGTGGTCGTCACCTTCCAGCGGACGCTCTACAACCCGGCCGACCCGACGCCGGCCGAACTGGCCGACCCCAACTTCATCCCCGCCATCCCCCCTCATGACATGGGCTGGTACCTGACCCACCTGGCGGTCACCGGCGTGGTGTCGCTGGTCCTGCTCTACGGGGCCCTCGCCCTGTTCAGCCGGCTCGAAGACAACTTCGCCGAGGAGATCTGATGGCCGAGGTCGCCATCACGGTGGAGCACGTCACCAAGAGCTTCAAGATCTACCGGGAGAAGTCCCAGTCGGCCAAGGAGCGACTCATCCGGGTCGGCCGCAACCCCCACGAGGTGTTCAAGGCCCTCGACGACGTGTCCTTCGAGGTCAACCAGGGTGAGACCTTCGCCCTGCTGGGCCACAACGGCTCGGGCAAGTCCACCCTGCTCAAGTGCGTGGCCGGGACCCTTCGCCCCACCAGCGGAAGGATCGTGGCCCGAGGCCGCTTAGCCGCCTTGTTGGAGTTGGGTGCCGGTTTCCACCCCGACCTGACCGGCCGGGAGAACATCTACCTGAACGGGTCGATCCTGGGGTTCTCGGCCAGCCAGATCGACCGCATCTTCGACGACATCGTGGCCTTCGCCGAGCTCGAGGAGTTCATCGACAACCAGGTCAAGCACTACTCGTCGGGCATGTACGCCCGCCTGGGCTTCGCGGTGGCCATCAACGTCGAACCCGAGGTGCTGCTGGTCGACGAGGTCCTGGCGGTGGGCGACGAGGCGTTCCAACGCAAGTGCATCGAGCGGGTCAAGCGCCTCCAGGCCGACGGGCGCACCATCTTGTTGGTCTCCCACGCGGCCGACCTGGTCCGCCAGCTCGCCGACCGAGCCGCGGTGCTCGACCACGGCCAACTGGTCGGGGTGGCCGAACCGGGCGAGGCGATCCGGTTGTTGCGCGAGTCCCTGGAACGCAGGGGGATCGCGGCACCCGACCTCGCAGCCGAGCCACCGATGCCCGCGGAGCCCGCTCCGGTGCTCGCCGCGGTGGAGGGCACCGAATGGTCGGGTCCTCCGGTCGAGACCGACTCGCGTTTGGCCACCTCCGACGGCAAGGTCGTCGAGATCACCAAGGTGTCCTGTGAGTACCCCACCACCGAGGCCCGGTTCCTCGAACCCAACGAGCCCCTGCGGATCCGGGTCGACTACGTGGCACCCGAACGCATCCCCGACGTGGCCTTCACCCTGGAGATCCGAGACCGAGGGCAGAACATCGTCTACGCCACCGACACCGAGATTCTCGAGCAGCCGATCGTGACCGTGAACGGCGTGGGAGCGGTCTGCTTCGACCTGCCCCGGGTGCCGTTGCTGGACGGCCAGTTCTCGGTGTCGGTGATCATCACCAACCGAGCCGGAGGCCAGGTGTTCGACCGCTCCGACGACGGAGCGGGTTTCGAGGTGGTCCAGCACGACGCCCATCGGGGCTACGCGGCGTTCGAACCCACCATCGTCCACTTCTTCCACGGCACCGGGTTCTGAGCCAGTTCCCGCGCCGGCGGCCGGGAATCAGCCGGTGAAGCTGGGCCGCCCCGACCGAGCCTGCGCTGGAGCGGCAGGGAACACCGGTGCGGGAACAAGCCCCGGTCGCCCTGGGACCGTGGACGTCGACGACGTCGGCGTTGTCGTGGTCGGGAACGAGCCAGGGAGGCCAGGAACCGATGTCGACGCCGTCGGTTCGGTGGTCGTGGACCCCGTCGGTTTGGTCGTCGAGGGGGGTTCGAACGTTGACGGTGGGACGGTGACGGTCGGCCTCGGTCGCTCCGACGGTGGCTTCTCCGGGCCTGTTCCGGGGTCGTAGCCCAGGGGCATCAGCACCTGGTCGTAGAAGAACAGGTGGCTCCGCTCCACGATGTCTCGGAACCGGGAGGACACGATGCCGTGCCCCCCGTCGGGGTACTCGTTCCATCGGCACACCAACCCGATGTAGACCGCGGCCGCGCACTTCTCGCGCCCCCCGCTGGGCGGCACGGTGTCGTCGTTGGCGGCGTGGAACCCGATCACCGGTGGATCACCGGGCTCGGGCCACGCAAAGGGGACCCCCGCGATCGGAGCAGCGGCCGCCACCCCCGGTTGCCTCTCGCCCTGAGCCTCATCGGGGTAGGCCAGGTTCCAGCTCAACACCCCACCGGCGGAGTAGCCGCCGACCATGATCGCTCGGGGATCGATCCTGAGGTCGTCCGCGTTGGCCGCAAGCCAGTCCACCGCGGCGGCGGCATCGACGCGGGCATCCCGGGCTGCACCGACCACCGCCGCCAGGTCAGAGGTGCTGATGTCGGGGCGAAGGCGGTACTGGAGCGAAACCCCCACGTAGCCCCGCCGGGCCGAAGCCTCGGCATAGGGCGAAATCGAGGACTTGTCCCCGAAGATGAACCAGCCGCCGTGCATCCACATGACCACCGGGCGACGAGCCAGGGTGTCCCCGACCGGCTGGTAGATGTCCATCTTCAGATCGACGGTACGACCCAGGTGGTCGGTGGTGGTGCGGTACACCACGTCGTGACGGACGTCGACATCGTCGAACACGGGATCGATGAACCGCCCCCGCGACACCGGCGGCGGGCCGAAGGAGACCGGCACCGAGTCGATGCTGTAGCTCATCCCGTCGGTCACCCGGATCTCACAGCCCGGCGCCACGCGGCAGTCAACCCAGTCGGTGTAGGTGGCGAACGTCCCGTACACCTGGAGCTGGGCCACGGTCGGATCGACTAGTTCGATCTCGACGTAGGTGCTGGTGGCGGGATCACAGCTGTCCGACCCGACCCGGCAGAGTTCGATCAGGCCCCAGCCGTCGGGGTCGAAGTTGGTGAGCGTCACATCCACGACCTGCCCGTCGACGAGATCGGTGGTCGGGTCCACGCTCACCGAGGGTGGAGGGAGGAGCGGCGCGTCGGGATCGAAGGAGAGCGGCAGGGTCCACCATTCCCCGTCGCTACCAACGGTGAGCGTGCAGGTGACCAGTCGGCAATCGACCGCCTCGGCGGGATCGTCGCTCCACGATCCGAGCATGGTCCTCAGGCGGACCGGCCCCGCCACCGATCCCGACCCGTCGACCAACAAGGTCGAGCCAAGGGAACTACGGCACTCGGTCCCACCGTCGACGGTGGTGGGCCCGCACTGAAAGACGCTCACCACCTCGTCAACTTGGAAACCTGAACCGGTGAACTGCACCGTCTGGCCGTCGACCAGGTCGGTGGATGGATCCACCGCCAGCGTCGGGGGTGGAAGAAGAGGGGCCGACGGGTCGAAGCTGACCGGAACCGGGGCCGGGTCCCGCCAGGACCCCCCGGAGATCCTCACCTCACAGGTCGTGGTGGCCGACCGGCAGTCGATCCTGTCTCCCGGAGTGTCACCGAAGGCGATGGTGGCCCTCAACCTCACGTCGACATCGAGCACTCCCGACGGAGCCGGTTCCAGATCGTCCAGGTAGCGGCATCCGGAGTCGGCCCCATCGGTGGCGCACTGGCTGACCGAGACCCATCCATCGGGATCGAACCCGGTCCCGTTCACGTGCACCATTTGCCCGTCGATCAATCCACCCGAGGGGGTGACCGACACGATCGGAGCGGCAACGAGCGGACCGCCGGGATCGAAGGTCACCGCCTGACGGGCCCTCACCACTCCGCTACCCAGGTCGCTGGAGAACTCGAGCAGCACCGCCTCGCAGGCTGCGGAGCGGCAGTCGGTGATCGTGGTGCCGTCGTCGACCAAGGCCGGGACGCGCAGCGTGGTGGTGAAGAGCCCACCGGTGTCGGGCGATACCACGGCGAACTCCTGGGCGAACGCGCATGTTTGCGCGGTGGCATCGTCGAGCCCCACCCGGCAGACGGCCACGATCGAGATCTCGGTGACACCCGAGCCCGTGACCGTGACCTCCTGTCCGTCGATCAACCCGACCGAGGGATCAACCGTCAGCGTCGCCGCCGCCCATGCCGACGGCTGTTCCAGTGGGGACACCACCGCCACGAGCAGTAGCGCGGCCAGCGCGACCAACCTCGACAACTTGACCCGCTTGCCCGTCGCTCGTCGCATCGCACCTCTCCGCGCTCGGCCGATGCCGGACCCTACCGGAACGATGATCAGGGCGGCCCGGAAGATGCGTCCATGGCGGCGGCGATCGCCTCCTCGTCGCAGATCACCGGGTAGTCGGCCGCAGCCGTGGACATGTCCCGAGCCGCGGCCGCCCCCAAGGTGCCGCTCGAAGGCGACGACCACGCCCGACCCTCGACGTAATGGTGGGTGAAGACCCTCATCACGTGGGCGACGGCAAGATCGGCCACCGAGCGACGATCGGGTTCGAACGGATCGGCGATGGCGGTCGCCGACGTGATCATCTCGTAGCTGGGGAAGTAGTCGACGAAGTCGAACCGCGCCAGCGCATCGTCGGCCGCCACCCGAAGCACCGCCTTGGACACCGTCGTTGAGACCAGCACGTGGCGATCCTCATAGGTCGCCACCAGCGGTACCGGCGACACGGTGAGCAGGATCCGGACCGTCGGGTTCACCGAGCGGACCAACTCGCAGAACTCGGCGAGGTCGGAGCGGACCTCGTCCACCCCGTAGTTGACGAACTCGTAGCGGTCGGGATCCCACGATCCCCCGTCCACCCCGGGGGCAGTGGCGAACACCGAGCCGTCGGCGCGGCTGCGCCACGCCTCGGTCAGTCCCAGCGTGAACACCAGCACGCTCGAGCGCTCGAACACCTCCCGCACCGCGCCGAGATGGCGCGCCCGGTCCTCATCCAGTGAAGCCCGATCGGCGAACCCGTCGGGCTCCACCCGGGGTCGGAACGGGTCGACGAGCACCCCTCCCCGCGGCCACGCGCCTTCGGAGGGAACCAGGTCGCCGTAGGCCCGGCGGAACAATTGGACCGCCTGGGCCACGGTGTAGACGTTGCCGTAGCGGGCCGAGTAGGTGCCGTACTGACGGCGGACGGCGTCGTCGACTGCGGTCCCCTCGGGGGCGGTCTCGGCCACGAAGTAGGCCAGGCCGGAGCGGGCCAGATGGCGCGACAGGTGCTGGGCGAAGCAGGAACCCATGGTGCCGATGAGGTCGTCGGGGCCGATGCGGAAACGGGTGGCCGTCACCGGGTCGAGGCCCCCCGGAGGGGCCCAAGTCACGGCGCGGTGCCACCGCTGATGGTCGCCGACGTCTCGATAGGGGTGGTCGGGCCGGTCAACCATCTGTCACCTCCCCCCGCCCAGCGTCGCGGCCAGTCGTTCGTCGTTGGCGAAACGCGACGTCGTCACCTCGGCTGGGTCGTGGGTTGCCAGGAGGGCCAGGGACCTGACCACGAAGGTCTCGAGATCGATCAGCTCCCCGTCGGGACACCGCCACACGAAGACACCGGGGCGATCCTGAGAGTCCGAGATCCCCGGGTACACGGGCCAGACCGCGGACGTGGCCAGCAGCCCGTCGGGGATCACCAGCTCCCACGGGTAGGCCACCGCTGCGGGGTCGGCGCCGACCTGGCGGCCCACGATCCGGGCGAGCTGCACCAGAGCCTCGATGGTGGGGTGGTTGTCGGTGAGCATGAACACCCGGTTCCGGGCCACCAATGGGAGGAACCACCCCTCGAAGTCGCAGACCGCCTCGTCGAACACGTAGCGGGCCAATCGGACGCCCCCCTCCCATGCCGACAGGTACCCCAGGGCGGCGAAGGTGGCGGGGGTGAATCGGTCGATGATTCGCTCGGCGTCCCAGCCCTGACGCCATCCCCACCCGACGACAGCCGAGCTGTAACCACCCACCGCCGACTCGACCTCACCGCCGGCGGGGTCGGCGAGGTGGACGATGTCGGGGTGGAACCCGGTGAACAACAGCAAGGGGATGCTCACCAACTGGGCCGGTGAGCCCAGCCGATCGAGCACCGGTCTCGCTTCGCTGGGGTGCATCGACGAAACCCAAACCTGCGCGCCAGGCAGCAGGTCGACCAACTCGGGAGGCTCGACCCCCAGGTAGGGGACGGCGATGACCTCGTCGTCGGGCAGCATCGCCGACAGGGCGGCGTGCAGCCCGCCCAGTTGACAGTTGCTGGTGACCACGATTCGTCGGCTCACCCGCTCATCCTCCCACCGGTGACGTCACGCCCAGAACCCTCTCCGTCTCGGCCCGAAGGTCGTCGTCGGACCAGCCGAGGCGCGCCCGATAGGGCCTGAGGTCGAAGAACAGGAACCGGCGGTCGGGGGACCGCATCGGGATCACCCCCAGGACCTCAGAGAGCCCGTCGATCTCCTCGGCCGCCGGAGTGCCGTCCACGTAGCCCCAGGTATCGACCCATATCCCCTCGAAGCCCAGGCCCAGCAATGCGGGTAGCGAGCCAACCAGTCCGATCTCGTCGCGGACCTTGGCCTGCCAGTCGGCCTCGGGTCGCCCCTTGACGGCGCCGTAGCTCCACCGCAGCGACCCGTCGTCGGCCAGGTAGGCCCTCAGTGGGTCGTAGTCGACCATGCGGCCGGGGGGCACGGTCTCGGGGAAGTCGAGAACCGGCACTTGGAACACCGCTGAGCCATCGGGCAGCGAGGCGTCGATGGCGGCCACGAACGACCTATCGCTGGCGTGACGGGCTTCGATCTCGTCGTAGGGCTGACGGGGCGGAGGTATGCCGTCGACCAGGCCGAAGGTGAGAACCACTGCTGCCACCGCGGCCCACGCCGGCCTCGCGAGCGTGGATCCCCGGACGCCGAGGCGCTCACGAACCTGTTCCACCCGGCTGAGCACCTCGACGGCGGCGAAGAACGCGACGAACAACATGATGCGGTTCCAGACCCGGACCTGCCCGAACCCGACCACCGCCAACACCACCGACAGGCCACCGATGGTCCCGAAGGCCACCGCCAACAACGTGGTAACCACCCCGGTATCGCGCAGACCGTCGCGGTCCCACGGTGTCGCGGTCGGACCGGCGGCGGCGCGTCGACGGGTAACCGCGGCGTAGGCCAGGCCCACGAAACCCGCGGTCCCGAGGATCCCCAGGGCCTGTCCCCGCTCACTCACCAGCAACGTCTGGTCCTGGGCCGCCTCGCCCAGTTCGGACATCACTCCCACCCGGTGCCCCGGCTCGGGCAAGATCAGGCGGGTCAGCTTGAGGCCGTACCACTCGCTCTCGGTGGTGAAGCGCCGGGCCGCCACCTCGTTCGTCCCGTGGTCGGCGTAGTAGGCGAGGGTGGGGATGCTGAGGACGGCGAAGGTGGCGACCATCGTCCCCACCAGCACTGCCCCCACCGCCAGGCGCTGAGGGTCGCGATGTTGGACAGCCCCGATGACCACCCCGGCGGCCAACAGGGTCATGGTGAAGGCGGTGGTCATCGTCTCGGTTCCGGCCACCACCACCGCGATCGCCAGCGCCCACAGCACCCGCCGCCCCCGCAGCGCACCCCGATGCCAGATGCGAACCGAGGGATCGGCCGGGTCGACCAGGAACCGTTCCCGCCAGCAGGCGACCCACACCAACAGCAGGGCGGCCAGCGGCACGGTCAGGAAGGTGGACCGCCACAGGTGCATCTGGCCGTGGCCGAACCGGAAGGGCAGCGCGGTGAACAACAGCGCCGCGACCGCCGCCGGCACCGGAGCGAAACGCAGATGGCGCAGCACCAGGTGGGTGACCGCCGCCAGCACTCCGGCCCCGACCAGGAAGTAGACGTTCATGGCCAGACCCCAGTCGCCGACCACCGCCGTGATCACTTTCATGGCCGCCAACTGGAAGGTCTCGCCCCCGTGGGGGAAGTCGGCCAGGTCCTGCCCGAACGGAGCGCCCAGCCGTGGCTGTTCGGTGAACCAACCGGTCTCGACGGTGTTCTTGACCATGGTGGAGATCAAGGTGGCGTCAGAACGGGTGTCCCACGGCAACCGGAGCGGGGCCGCCCACACCTGAAGGGCCAGGGCGGTGAGCACCCATGCCGCCACCGCGACCACCGCGGCCTCGGCCAGGAGCCTCCGGCGCGAGGCGGTGTGTCGTTCGGCCATGCGGTCGTTCACGGTACCGGAGCGTCCACGGTGCCAACCCAGACCACCAAGCGGTGGTCGGCCACCGAGTCGGGCGCCCGACCAATGGTGCGCACCACCTGGGAGGTCTGGAGGATCACGACCTCCCGCAGGTTCCGCGCCGTCGGGGCCAGTTCCCTCACCGTCGCCTCGGTGGTGGCCACCACCGTCACCTCCCCTCCGTGGTCGGACCGTGCCCCGACGGCGTCGAACACCCCGCTCACGGTCCGGGCCGCGTCGGGGCCCACCCGGCCCGGGGCCACCGCCACCGCCTCCACGTCGCAGTTGGAGCGCAGGGCGGGCAGCAGGGTCAGCCCGAGGAAGTCCTG
>JAGQSO010000090.1 GCA_020439505.1 Acidimicrobiales bacterium | reverse complement strand
GACCGCGGAGCGATCCTGAACGTGGCCTCCACCGCGGCCTTCCAACCGATACCGGGTCAGGCCGGCTACGCCGCCTGCAAGGCATTCGTCCTCTCATACAGCCGGTCGCTGCACGCCGAACTGACCGGTACCGGCGTGTCGGTCACCGCACTGTGCCCCGGCCCAGTCCACACCGGTTTCGGTGAAGCTGCGGGCCTGACCAAAGAAGAAGCCGAAGGAGCACTGCCCTCGTTCATGTGGGAGTCGGTCGAGTCCGTGGCCCGGTGCGGCATCAATGCCCTGGCAAAAGGCCATCCGGTAGCAATCCCCGGAACAGCCAACCGCGTGGCCGCCATGGCCGCCCACCTCACCCCCAAATCGATCCTGGCCCCCCTCCTGGCCCGCCAACACCCTGCCCTGCGCTCACGTTGACCTGATACGACCAAGCCCAAAGGTCACCCCATGGCGACGCTTCGGGCGGCTCGATCAGCGTTGGGCTTCGCCCGCTATCACTACCGGTTCACCGGCGAGGATGGTGTGGCGGACCTTGCCTCGGACCTCTCGGCCTTCATAGGGGGTGTTGCGGCTGCGGCTGGCCATGGCGTCGGCCCGCACGGTCCAGGTGGCTTCGGGGTCGAACACACACAGGTTGGCCGGCTCGCCCGCCGCCACCGGACGGCCATGACGGTCCTCGATTCCGGCGGCCCGGGCCGGGTTCCACGACAACGCGGCCAACAGATGGCCGAGGGGCATGTCCAACTCGGTCAGGGCCAGGGCCAGCGCTGTCTCCAGACCGAGCATGCCGGGAGGGGCCTGGTCGAAGGGCAGCTCCTTGCTCTCAGGAGTGTGGGGGGCGTGATCGGTGGCGATGGTGGCGATGGTCCCATCGGCCAGCCCCGCCCGCACCGCGGCCACATCCTCCTCGGTGCGCAGCGGAGGGTTTACCTTGAACACCGGGTCGTAGGAGGCGCACTCGGCGTGGGTGAGGGTGAAGTGATGGGGCGTGGCCTCGGCCGTCACCGGAAGGCCTACGGCCAGCGCGTCTCGGATCATGGCCACCGAACGGGCGGTGGACATGTGTTGGAAGTGGATGCGACAGCCGGTGAGGCGAGCGAGGGCGATGTCTCGCATGACCATCAGCTCCTCGGCCTCGGCGGGTTGACCGGCGATGCCGAGACGGGCCGACCACTCCCCCTCGTGCATGTGGCCGCCGCCGCACAGGGCGTCGTCCTCGCAGTGCTGGGCCAGGGTGACACCCAGACCCACGGCGTACTCCATGGCCCGGCGCATCAGGCGGTTGTCCTGCACGCCGGCGCCGTCGTCGGTGAACACCTTGACGCCCAGGGCCGCCATCTCAGCCATGGGGGCCAGCTGCTCCCCGCCTCTACCGACGGTGATCGCGCCTGATGTGAACACGTCGCACGGTGCGGTCCGACCCAGCCCCAGCACCTGTCGAACAACCGCGGCGCTGTCGATGGCCGGTGTGGTGTTGGGCATGGCCAAGATGGCGGTGTAGCCCCCGAGGGCCGCCCCCCGGGCGCCCGTCTCCACCGTCTCGGCCTCCTCCTTGCCGGGCTCGCGCAGGTGGGTGTGCACGTCCACCAGTCCCGGGGACACGATGCAGCCGGTGGCGTCGAGCGTGCGATCTGCGCTCAGGTCGGCACCCACCGCTTTGACCGCGCCGTCGACGATGACCACGTCGGCGACTCGTTCACCGGTGGCATCGACCACGGTGCCACCTTTGATGACGATCGACGGCTGTTCAGCCACGGGGGTTCTCCTCATCGGGGTCGGCGCTCTCGCCGG
>JAGQSO010000089.1 GCA_020439505.1 Acidimicrobiales bacterium | reverse complement strand
CGATGATCGCTGAACTTCAAGTACTGCCCCGCCCAGCCGGAACCGAGGCGGTGCCCTACGCCAACGTGGAAGCGGCCATCGCCGCACTCGGTGCGTCGGGCCTGCGCGTCGAGGTCGGCGCCTTGGGGACCACCATCGAAGGCGCTCCCGATGCGGTATGGGCGGCTTTGCGGGCCGCGCACGAAGCGACCCTCGCCTCGGGGGCCGATTCGGTGGTGAGCATCATCAAGCTGGCCGAGTCCGCCGGTGACGCCGGCCCCGGGATAGACGACCTGGCCGGACCGTTCCGGGACTGATCTGTGAGCGTGCCCGGGCCTTTCCGCCTCCGAAGTCGCCCGAGGGCTTTGCGCCAGCGACTGAGCGACATGGTCGCGCCAGCGCTCGCCTTCGGACTGGTGCTGGCGGCGTGGCAGGCCTGGGTTCAGATCCGCGGTATCGAGCCCTATGTGCTGCCCTCGCCGGGGCGAATCGCGCGTACCGCGGTGGAGATTGCCCCCCGTTTGGGCGGCCACGTGGCGTGGCCGCTCATGGAAGCCTCCGCGGGTCTGGCGGTGGGGGCGGCGGCGGGGGTGGGGTTGGCGTTGTTGATCGTGCGCTACCGCCTGGCCCGCCAGGTCCTCTACCCCTTGGTGGCGATCAGCCAGACGATCCCGATGATCGTGTTGGCCCCGTTGCTGGTGATCTGGTTCGGGTTCGGGCTCACCCCCAAGATCGTGTTGGTGGCGTTGATCGTGTTGTTCCCGGTGCTGGTGGCCACCGTTGGCGGCCTCGACGGCGCCGACCCGGAACTGGTCGACCTGGTGCGGTCGATGGGCGGTTCACCCAACCGCATCATGGGACTGGTCCAGGTGCCCTCGGCTCTGCCCGACTTCTTCTCGGGCCTCAGGATCGCCGGCACCTACGCCATCGGCGGTGCGGTGATCGCCGAGTACCTCGGTGGTTCGGTGCGGGCCTCGGGGCTCGGTCGGCTCATCCAACGAGCCCAAGCTTCCTTCGACGTCGACGTGATCTTCGTGGCCGTGGCGCTGGTCGGGGTGCTCACCGCCGTCCTGTTCGTGCTCATCGACACCGTGGCTCGTGCCGCGGTCCCATGGCAACACGTTGGGTCGGTCAATCGCAGCGCTGACCGCCCGGTCGAACCCTCCCGTTCCCCCAACCAGACAGAGGAAGATGTATGAACCCCACCCCCCGTCCCACCCGCCCGGCCCGTTCCCGGCGCCCACTCCGCGGTGCCAATGCCGGGCGAGTCGCCCGAGCGGCGTCGCTGTTGGGTGTGGTCCTGGTCGCCGCGGTCTTGGGGTCCTGCGGCTCCGATGACAGCGCGAGCCGAGACAAGGACCCGGCCGCCACCACCACCAGTACCGATGACCTGGAGAAGTTCACCGTGGTCTTGGACTGGACCCCAAACACCAACCACTCCGGGATGTTCCTGGCCGACGCCCGCGGCTGGTACGCGGAGGCTGGTCTGGATGTGGAGTTCGTGGAACCGGGTGATTCCTCTAGCATCCAGCTCCTGGCCGGCGGGAAGGCCGATGTGGCCGTGAGCGTCTCCGAAGAGGTCGTTCCGGCGCGCTCCGAGGGTCTGCCGGTCCGATCGGTGGCGGCGGTGATCGAACACAACACCTCGAGCCTGGTATCGCTGACCAGCGCCGGGATCGAACGCCCCCGTGACCTGGAGGGCCGCACCTATGGCGGTTGGGGTGGTCAACTTGAGGAGGCATTGCTCCACGAGTTGGTGGCCTGTGACGGCGGTGATCCGTCCAAGGTCAACTTCGTCGAGGTGGGCGAAGCCGACTACCGGATCGGAATGGAACGGGGCCAGTACGACACGGTGTGGATCTATGACGGCTGGGACGGGATCCGTCTCACCGAGATCGACGGAGCCGAACTGAACCGGATCGCCT
>JAGQSO010000088.1 GCA_020439505.1 Acidimicrobiales bacterium | reverse complement strand
GTCCCCGGCCAGATGACGCCGGTGAGGGTGGCGCTGTTCCCCTTCGCCCACGTGATCAGGGCCGGATCCCGCCTCCGGGTGAACATCGAAGCCCCGGGCGGGAACCAGCCGTTCTGGATGTTCGACGCCGGGCCGGGGCCGGCGGTCAACGAGATCGGTCACTCCACGACCCGTCCTTCGAGCGTGGTGTTGCCCCGGGTGCCCGACGCCCAGTCGCCCGACGTTCCGGACCAATTGCCGGCCTGTCAGCTCGCCGGCGTGTCCACCCAGGCGGTTTCGCTGCGCAACCAGCCGTGTCGTAGCTACCTACCCGCCCGTCAACCCGCCGGGGTGGTGGCGGTCGCCCCGCCCTTCCGACCCGACGACGAGGTTCCGCCCCTGACCGTGTACTGGAAGGCCCCGGGACGAGGAACGCCCACGTCCTATCTGGTGGTGCTGGCCCGGCGCGACGGTTCGTCGGAGCCCGGCGATCCTGAGCCGGTGGAGGTCGACGGTTCGGTGACCACCGTCGACGTGGCGGTTCCGATGGACGTCGAGTTCGAGGTTCGGGTGATCGCCCAGTTCGGGGACCAGTCGGGCCCACCGTCGGACGCCTCCCTGCCGGTGGCGGTGACGAGCGGGCCGCCGACCACAACGACCCGCCCAACCACGACGGTGCCCACGACGTCCACCACCGGACCGTCATCCACGGTGACCTCGCGGCCGACGTCGACGACGGGGCAGACCTCGACCTCGTCGGGTTCGTCATCCACCAGCGTCGGCTCCTCGACCACCGGCTCCTCGACCACCGGCCCCTCGACCTCGGTCGGGACTTCGTCCACGTCTGGCTCGACCCCGGCGACCTCGAACCCCACCACGTCCAACCCCACCACCTCGAATCCGACCAGCTCGACCTCGGGCCCGGTGTCGACGACGGGCGCGGCCACGGTGCCTCCGGCCCCCGCACCGTCGACCACGACACCCGCGAGCCGCCCACCCGGCGGGGTGGCACCGGCGACCGGGGCCCGACCGGTCAGCGGGCGCTCCTCCTACACCGGCTGAGGTCCCGTCAGCGGGCCTCGGCTTCGGGGGCCACCAACTCCACCTCGAAGCCGTCCTCGTCCTCCAGGTAGGCGACGGTCACCGATGATCCGACGGGGTGGCGGGGGTCGGTCAGGCGCTTCCACCCCGCGGCGGGGGCGTCTCCGACCAGGGACGCCAGCGCCGCAGTGCTGTCGACCCGGAAGGCCACGTGGTTCATGCCGGGGCGCAGACGGGAGTAGAGCATCCCCGGGACCATGTCGGGCGATGCCTCGATGACGATGGCGGAATGGTCTCCGCGCCATAGGCGTCCGTGATCCCACTGGCGTTCCAACCGGTAGCCGAGCCGGTCCAGCAGCCAGCCCCAGGAAAGCTCGGCCCGGGCGAGGTCCGGCACCCAAAGCTGTAGGTGGTGGATCGACACGATCGGAGTGTAGGGCCGACTCCCCGGAGCGGTGTCGGTACCCTGATCGGCGACGAAAGGGGATTCCGATGGGAACGATTGCGGTCACCGGTTCGGCCGGGGGAATGGGCCGGGCGGTGCGCACCCAGCTGGAACGCCAGGGCCACGAGGTGCTCGGCGTGGACGTCGTCGACTCCGAGGTGACCGCGGATCTGTCGAACCACGAAGGCCGAGAGGCGATGGTGGAGGCGGTGACCGACCTCAGCGGTGGGCGTCTCGCCGGACTGGTGGTTGCGGCGGGGCTGCAAAAGGGTGACCCCGGGGTGATCGTCGGCGTTAACCACTTCGGCGCGGTGGCCACCCTGGAGGGCTTGCGGCCGTTGCTCCAGGCGAACGGCGAGGCCGCGGCGGTCGTGGTGTCGTCCAACTCCACCACCACCATGCCGGGCTATCCGACCGAGATCGCCGATGCCTGCCTCGACGGGGACGAGGAGCGGGCCCGGGCACTAGCCACCGAGCCCAACGGCGCCTACGCCGCCAGCAAACTGGCCCTCGCCCGCTGGGCCAGAAGGGCCGCCACCGCAGACCAGTGGATCGGGTCGGGTATCCGTCTCAACGTGATCGCCCCCGGCTTCGTCGACACCCCGATGACCGAGGGGGGCTGGGAGTTCGTGCAGGCGATCAGCGACGTGTATCCGGTGCCGGTGGGACGCCCGGGTACGGCCGAGGAGGCCGCCGGTTTGATCGGCTACCTGCTCTCGCCGGCGGCGAGCTTCTTCTGCGGCTCGTTCATCGTGATGGATGGCGGCACCGACGCAGCCCTACGCCCCGACGACTGGCCCCGCCCCCTCATCTGACCCAGGTCGGCGAGCTGGTCGGCCAGCGCGCCAACACGCAGCGTTTGCGCTGTTGCGAGCTTGCGAGCCACTGCGCAAACCGTCGAGCCCCCGCAACGAAGTGAGGACCGGGCTTGACGGAACCAGGAATCGTCCGCCGAAGGCGGCCCACGAGAACTGGACAGCGAGCAACGTCGGTGACTCTCGAACCCTGCAACGGTCGCCGGTCACGGCGAGCTCGCGAACGCTCAGAGGATCGAGGGGACGACCGCTTCGATCACCACCGGTCCCCGTTGGGACACGGCCGCCGCGAACTGATCGTTGAACTCCTCGGCGGTGGTGGCCCGGGTGGCCGACACGCCCATGCCCCGGGCCAGGGCCACGAAGTCGAGGTTCGGGCTGCCGATGTCCAACATCTCCTTGGCCTTGGGTCCTCCCGCGGTGGCGCCAACCCGGTTCAGCTCCATGTTGAGTACGGCGTAGCTGGAGTTGTTGAAGATGACCGTCACCACGTCGAGGTTTTCGCGGGCCATCGTCCACCAGGACTGCAAGGTGTACATGGCGGCGCCGTCGGCCTGGAGGGCTATGACCTTGCGGTCCGGGGCGGCGACCGCTGCTCCCAGCGCCACCGGGAGGCCCTGGCCGATGGCACCACCGGTGAGGCACATCCAGTCGTGGGCCGGTGACCCGGCGGTGTGCCCGGCGGCGAACAGGCCCGAGGTGTTGCCTTCGTCGGACACGATGGCTCCCTCGGGGAGGAGAGCCCCGATGGTTCGGCACACGGCATCGGCGGAGAGGTCGCCGGTGGGAAGGTCGGGCAGCGAGACAGGTTGGATGGTCTCGCTGCCGGCCTCGGCTCCCACCGCCTCAGCGAGGGCGGTCAGGGCCGCGAGCGGGTCGCCGGCGGGGCCGGCCAGGGTGTGGACCGTGCATCCCTCGGGTACCAGGTCGCTGGCCTTGCCGGGATAGGCGAAGAACGACACCGGGGACTTGGAGTCCACCAGGATCAGGTGCTTCAGACCGTCGAGCTGCATGGTGGCGAACTCGGCCAGGTAGGCGAGGCGTTCGACCGGGACCCGGCCGGCGCCGCGCTCGACCCTGGTCGGGAAGGTCTCGGCCAGCAGCTTGGTACCGGTGGTGTTGGTGATCCGACTGGCCTGGACCAGGGCATCGGCTCGGCAGGCCCGGCCTCCGACGAACAGGGCGGCGGGCTCGTCGCCGGTGAGGATGGTGGCCAGGCGGGCCACCAGGTCGGCGTCGACCGCCTCGGGCGTGAGGGTCGCGTGGGGTGAGGCCGGTTCGGCCCCTTCGGTCCAGCTCACGTCGGCGGGGAGGATGTGGGTGGCGACCTGAGCCGGCGGTCCTGCCGCCACCGCGACCGCCTCGGCGGCGTCGGCCGCCAACTCGTCGGTCTTGTTCGAGGTGCGGATCCAGGTGGATACGTTGCGGGCCACGGTCTCGATGTCGGATTCGAGCTGGGCGTCGTACTGCTTGTGGTAGGTGGCGTGGTCGCCGACGATGTTCACCACCGGTACGTGGCCCTTGCGGGCGTTGTGCAGGTTGGCGAGGCCGTTGCCGAGCCCGGGTCCGAGGTGCAGCAGCACCGAGGCCGGCTTGTTGGCGATGCGGGCATAGCCGTCGGCGGCCCCGGTGGCCACCCCCTCGAACAGGGCCAACACCCCTCGCATCTCGGGGACGTCGTCGAGCGCCGCCACGAAATGCATCTCGGAGGTGCCGGGGTTCATGAAGCAGACGTCGACGCCGGCTTGGACCAGGGTGCGGATGAGAGCCTGGGCTCCGTTCATTTCGGTACCTCGGTGGGGTGGTCGGGTGGTTGTTCGGGGGGGGGGGGGTGGTCGATGGTCGCCGACGCCGGTGGATCGGGCGACGGCGGGTCGGTTCGGTGTTGGTCAGTCGAAGATGGCG
>JAGQSO010000087.1 GCA_020439505.1 Acidimicrobiales bacterium | reverse complement strand
TTCAGCTCGAAGCTGATCGTGCCCGCGGCGGAGCCAGGCGCAGGTCGGTAACCCTCGAAGAAGTCCTCGTAGGTGTACGCGGGATGAAACTGGACCAACTTCACCTGCTCGGGCCCGACGAGGTCGGCCGCGAGCTTCCGTGCGATGTATGTCTTGCCTGTTCCGGGAGGCCCGTAGAAGATCACCTGGCGCCGCTCATTGAGGAGGTCGCCGACCTCTCTGAGCCATGGGCGATCGACGAACAACTCGGTGGCGAGTGCTTCGGTCGGCTCGGGGAGCCGTTCGTGACGGGCGGATCGCACAGTCGATTCCGCCTCGGGGTCGCCCGCGTCAGGTTCCACCAGGGCGTCGATCAGGGCAAGGTCCGCAGTGAGGTCGAGGACCGTGCTCCCACTTTGCAGACGGGCGGGTAGCGGATCGGGCAGGCCCGCGAAGTCGACGGGCGCGTCGGCGTTGCGCCAGTCGACCGGGCGGCGGAGGTTCGAGCGACCACCGTCGGAGTCGACATAGGACCAGTCCCCGGTGACGTCACCGAGAAAGACGTGGGACTCGCTCGTGGTGAGGATGACGTCGCCCACGTTGAACTTGGCGACGAAGGCGACGATCTCCTCAACCTTGGCCTTCAGCTCGTGATGCTTCAGGTGGGCGTAGTCAGCCTTCGCCATCTCCTCGAGCTCGGCAGCGGTCACCGCGGCCCGCGGTGCTCGAAGCTGGGAAGCAGCCAGACTGCAGAATCCCTCGGCCAGCCACTCGGGCACGACGTTCACGCCAAGGACCGATGAGCCTCGCACCAACCACGCGCGACGCTGCGCCGGCTTCGAGGACTTCTCCCACTCGCGGTAGGCGTGGTGGGCAGCGAGACGGAACGATTCGGGGTCTGGGTACTGGTCGAGTGCCTGGCGGCCCGCCGGGGTCACCGCCCAGACGCCGCTTCCGTCCTTGGTCATCCAACCAGCCTTGACCATGCCGACGCTGGTCCACAGGAACCGCGTCTGCCACCACGGCCGATCGTTCTTGTCAGGCTCGCTCTCGTCTGGGCTCGGCTGCATCGCCGTCTCGAGATGATCGACGACCTCCTGGCGCGTCCGGCTTTCGTGTTGGGCAAGGTAGGACAGTCCTTCTCGAAGGAACTCCCCGACTCGCTGCTGGGTTATCGGCATGACGACCTCCGGGTCTCGACGCAGCCATCACACACGGTCGTACCAATCCAGGATGCGGTCCTTCGTGGCGAAGGTGCCGTGCGCCTTGCGATCACGCTTCTCGAGGACGGGAAACTGGTCTAGGACGTAAGCCAACTCGTCACGAGTGAGGTCGTAGACCTGCTTCGCCACGATGGCGTCGACCTCCGCTCGGGTCGTTGCTCGCTCGGTTGGGTCGAGGAGCGCCCCGGCGGGGACAACCCCGTCTGGTGCAGCCTCACACCAGCCGTACTCGCTCATCGCGTTCCAGTAGCCAGTCATCTCCGTCGAGGTGCAGGTCAGCCGCAGCACGAGCGGGGCAAGCCTCTTGACGAGGATGTCGTCGAGGCCAAACCGCGGGAAGGGCAGGTTGTCCATCACGGTGAACGTGAGGTGAGGTGAGGACAGCCGGCTCCGAGCCGTGAAGTCCATGGCGAAGGAGTTGGCCACGGCGAGCCACGGCAGGTAGGCCCAGTCATCATCGTCACCGAAGCGGATCGTTGGGACCGTGTGTCCGCAGATCGCTCCGGGCGGCACCAAGGCGGCAACGAAGGAGCGCTCGTTGCGGGGGTTGGCGACATCTCCGAACCCGATGCGGTAGTGGTCGCAACGGTCGCCGAGCTTCGCGGGGATGTCTCGACGTGCGATCCGCCACTGCGGAACGATGGCCTTCGCAGGGTCACCAAACTCGTGGGCATCCCACTTGGCGCTGTTGCCATGCCCAGATACGTAGCTCTTCGCGCGGTGATCGAAGTGATCGATCATGCGGCCTTCGTAGACGGGAAGCCCCGAGGGGTCTGTCGTGAACAACCCGGAGTCGTTGCCCATGTGAAGTTCGGACTGGAAGTGTCGGATTGGTGGGCCAGCGTCGACGTCACCGAACTTCGGGTGTGCGTCGACCATCTTCGCAGCAACGGTCATCTCGAACGCGTTGCGCAGGTCTGGGATCGCGTAAGTGTCAGGAGCCTGCTGCCTGATCAGCTCAGCGGGCACCGTGACGGCTGGCCTCGCGAGGTCCGCCGTCTCCGCTAGCCCAAATCTTGCTTCGAAGCGAACTGTCTTGTCACCGGGTCGGGCCGAATACGCCGCGAACCGGTCGATGTCCACCTTTGGGAACCAGTGGCGTTTGGTGTTGATGAGGCCGAGGATCTGCCTCAACTCACACTGATCGAGCAGGTGGTGTCGGATCGCCGAGGTATTGGCACCGCCGTAGAGCCCGCCCGGAGTCACCTGTGCAGCGAATCCCGCCGGACGAGTGTTGCGCAGCGCTGTCTCGACGAAGTTGCGGTAGATGTTGAAGTCACCCTTCCCGAGGTTGCCCTTGGCGTACAGCGTGTACCGACCGCTGTTCTTGAGGAAGTGGACCTGTCCAAACAGGTTCCTTCGGTAGGTGGTGTACAGATCGGACAGGCGCGGGGTGCTCAACGCTTCATCGATGGCCACCTCCTGTTCCTCCGGTGACATTGCACGGATCTCGGGGACGTACGGACCCATGAACTCTCGACGGTCGGGGCTCATGGTCTCCCACGGAGGGTTCCCGAGGATCAGGTCGAACCCACCTAGTGCTCCCGTGTCTCCACCGGCCCCGAGATCCACTTTGAACACTTGGGGGAAGGCGATGTGCCAGTGCAGGAACTGGTACTGCTCGGTGAGACCGTCGATCTCGGAGCGTTGCTCCGGGGTGAGCCCGGCCGGGTTCTCACCGGCGGTTCGCGCGGTGTCGTCGGTGATGGCCGGGTGCTCTGGCGTCTTGACGGCGACGAAGGCGGCGCACCAGGTATCGGCCGCGAGGCGGGCGCGCGTCGTTGCGGCGCTTTCGAGGAGCGCGCTGTAGAGCGCTTCCTTCTCGGCAACCTGGCCGACGGTGTCCTCCGGCAGTCCCTCGATCCTGGCCATCTCGGCTGCGATCGGATCTGCCAAGGCGGCCGGGTCGAGGGGGAGGTCGAGGATCTGTTGGTTCCGGCGGTCGCGTTGGAAGGCGTTCGTCTTCCGACGCGCGGTGACGGTCTTCTTGTCGTCGCCTTCGATTGCCGTGAACGCTGCGTCGGGCACGCCTTCTGCGAGTAGGCGCGGAGTGGCTCCGATGAGTCCGTTGCCGTTGACGATGTGGTGGTCGAGGAAGCCGAGGGGCTTGCCTGGTTCCATCGCCTCGAGCCAGAGGCTGACCTTACACAGCTCGACGGCCATCGGGTTGATGTCGATGCCGTAGACGCAGTGAGCGATGACGTCGCGCACTGCGGTTTGGGTTTCGGTGACGCTCGGTTCGTCGTCACCAGAGCGGACGCGAGCGAGGCGATGGGCGATTCGGCGAGCGGCGGCGACGAGGAAGTGACCGGAACCGACGGCTGGATCGCAGACGGTCAAGCTGAGGATTGCCCTTTCGGGGTCTGGGCTCGCCTCAGCTTCGTCGAGGAGTGCGTCCAGGCTGGCCTCGAGGAGGCAATCGATCAAAGGGGCAGGGGTGTAGTGAGCACCCGTCGTCTTGCGTTCGTTGCCGGCCAGGGCATCGAGCGTGAAGGTCCGAGTTGACGGGTCGTGTCGGGGCACGAGCTCGAGGAGGCTCTCGTAGATGCCTCCGAGCTCCTCGGAGCCGAGGTGCTGGTAGTCGATGTTCCGGCGGGGTCCGCCTTCCTTGGGCTGGATGACGGAGAGATGCCTGATGGCGGCGAGCAGTGCGTCGTTGCCCAGGGGACATCCTTGTACGACATCACTTGCTGTGTTCCGGAAGAGTCCGCCGATCCCGGGCAGCCCCAGCTCGGGCCGGCCGGCGTCCGAGCCGAGCCCATCCAGGGTGATCGTCAGTGCCTGCCACAGGTCGGCGTGGCGCGTGCCCCGGCGGCGGGTCGCGATCCGGCGTAGTCGCGACGTGGAGAACCACGCGGTATATCGGGCTCTGGAGGTCTCGTCGGCGCTTGGGTCGAGGAGCAAGCCCCGGTCCTCGGCGACAAAGCAGAAGAGCAGCCGGTAGACGAGCCGGAGCATCGAGCGGTGATACGTCGATAGGTCGAGGTCGCCCCCGGGTTCGAGCCGAGCGCGCAGGTCGCTGTTGTCGGGGTGCCGGAGGAAGCCGGTGCCCAGCGATTCGATGGCTGCCTTGACGCCGTCGCGAAGCTGACCGAGTGCGCGAGCACCGGTCTCGACCGCATCGGCACGCCAGCGTTCGAGCCAGCAGTCCTCGGGTCCGGCCTCGGGGTCGACTGGTTCGAATCGTGTCTGGTGAGCGAGGAGGTAGAGGGCGACGAAGTCGCTGAAGGCTTCTCCTTCGAACATGGCTTGGAGGTCGAACTCGACGTACGCCTGACCCACGAAGCTGGATGAGTCTCGGAGGAGGCGGAGCGTGCCGCCGTTGGCGACGATCGCCCAGAGGTGTCGGTCAGATCGGTTGAGCAGCTCCTGGACCATCGCGTGGGGCGCACGTTCCGCTGCGCCAGCGACCCCGGCTGTCCTTCGGTCGAGGTCGATGCCCCAGCCCAGGAGGTGGACCGGGAGGTTTCCGGCTTCGTGACTGACCGGGAAAGACCGACCGTCCGCCGTAATCCCGCCTGCTGGGGTGGTCGGGATGCGACCGAAGCCCAGCTCGCGTAGAAGGACGCCGAGCCACTTCTCGCGAGTGAGGCTGGTCGCCCGGTCACCGTCTGGCAGCTTGCCCAGGGCGTCGCGGTAGGCGGTCCATGCACCGGTGAGCACCGACCATGCTCGGTTGGCGGCTTCCTTGGGGGTGACACCGAGTTCGAGGTGGAAGTCATCCGCGGTGAGCCCGTCAAGGCCCTGGCCGGCCAGCACCCGCCCGATGAGGTCTGCTGGCAGAAGTCCGCCAACGCTGCGGAGGGTGGTGAGACTGTTGGAGCTCACAGCGAAGCCACCGGCAGCCAGACGTAGAGCCCGAGGATGTCAGCGGGCTTCTGGGCAACCACTGCGAGTCCTCGACGGGCGATGCCGGCACCAGCTCGGACCCGGCGGTGGGCGTCGAGGAGCTCGTCGGCCAGGCGATCCGCCTCGTCGTCGAGGAAGGGCTCAAGTGCGGGGATTGAGGCAACCACACGGTCGAGGTGGTCGGCGGCCTGGTCGCCGGCGACGTTGGCGTCGGCTTTGGCCTGCAGGAGTCGGTCGACCTCGTGTTGAGGCAGCCATTGCGCCTGGCTTGGTGAACCGGTGAACCCCAGGAACCGGGCTTCCTCGGTCACGACCTGGCGAACGCCGCTGCGGGCGGGCAGATCGAGGTGGAACCGAAATCGGACGAGGAGGAGCGTGGTGCGCTGCGTCACGGCCTTCGTGCGTGCGACGCCAGATCGACTCGCTACTCGCCCTTCAAGGGTGGAGTCGAGCGCTGCATCGAGCACGTGGCGAGCGATGGCTTCGACATGGGGATCGGTGCGGGCGAGAAGCGCTTGGCCTCGTGGGACCGGGTGGTCGCGGTGGAGGGGTAGTGGTTCACGGTGACCCGGTGGAAGCGTGTCTCGGAGACCGACTGGCAAGGTCGCGGTGACGGCCTGCCAGCCGTGGTCGGTTGGTGTGACGGAAGATCCGAGTGCTCGCAGGGCCTCGATGGTGAAACGAGCGACGTCGTGGTGGCTGCCCAAGGCGGAACGGGCCGCCGCAACTTCGCGGGCCACGTCGTCGGGGTGGATCGCATCTTGCGCGTACTTCGTTTTCGATCGCTTCTCGCGTTCGGCGGCCGACTCCCAGGACCGGTGGAGGTCATCTCGGCGACGCTCAAGCCCAAGATCGAGGGTGAGCTGGTCACCGCTGTCCTTGCCGCGAAGGACCAGGCCCTCCATGAGCGCCTCGACGACTCCATCAGATTCATCGGGTACCGGGACCGACACCCCGGTTGCGCTGCGGATGGCTTGATGCTTCCTCAGAAGGACGTCGAGAACGATGCCGTCGATGCGGTTATCGCGCCCGTAGACGGTGACCGCCCGGACAATGTCGCGGGTCTGGCCGAACCGGTCGACTCGGCCCTCGCGTTGCTCGTGCCGAGTCGGGTTCCAGGCAAGGTCGTAGTGGACGACCGCCTGGAAATGGTCCTGGAGGTTGACGCCCTCGGAGAGGCAGTCGGTGGCGACAAGCACGTGGCGCCCTGGCTGAGCCGTGAGGTCGGCGATCCGTGCTTCCCGCAGGTCTGGCGGCAGGGTGCCGGTTACCGAGGCGACGGTGACGTTCTTGCCTACAGCACCTTCGAGGTGTTGGGCGACGTAGTCAGCGGTGTCGATGAATCGGCAGAAGACGATGGGGTCGTACCCGTCGGCCAGCAGCACCTTGACTTCGGCGACGAGCTTGGCGAGTTTGCGGTCGAGCTTGGGGCCACTGAGGTTGTCGGCGGCCTTGGCGAGGTCGAGGAGACGGCGCCGTTGACTCTTCGAGGTAGTGGGCTCCTCGTCTGG